>CAVURW010000077.1:0-11479 GCA_963743595.1 uncultured Verrucomicrobiae bacterium | reverse complement strand
GACGTTATGCACGGCGATCCCTATGGCGTTCATCGCGGAAAGATTTCCATCGGCCATTCCGGCAAGTTGGCGTTTGGCCCGACCGAGTTTTCCCGTCGCGAACCACCAGACGAACTTCCATGTGTGCGGTGCGGCGACGAAAACCTTGGCGGCTGCCCAACTCTCCTCTGTGGCCATGAACTGGGGTAAAAAAAGGCTACCCAGTAGCTGCTGGGTGAGGACTCCCAATTCAGCTTCCGGGTTGGCATCGCGGATCCATTTCGCTAAGGGTTCCAACTCATCCGGTCCTACGCTAATACTGGTAAGCCTCGCGTTGAGCGAATTCCACAACTCTTGCTGGTCGCTTTGCCTTTGCTTGGAATCCCGGGGAGTCATCGTTGGAAAACGGTGTCCCCCAACTGAAAGCACCGAGAGAGCCCGCTTTAAGAGCAACCAGTTGAAGGGGCAAGTGCGCAACTTGAATTCACGATCAACACGGGGATCTTGCGCCAAAGCGCGAATTTCTTCCGGGTCGTTGACTTTGAAAATATCGACTAATCCAGGGATAATTAAACGCTTCATATGTAATATCGTATGAGTTTTTTTTTCGAGTTCCAGGCTGAAATGAATTACCAATTCAGAGTGGAAAACTGCCCAGGCAAGGTTGCGCTTCCGAGCTATCTTCATTTCGTTAGAAAGAAGCGGAGATCTCGACGGCTTGCTTCGTTCCCGTTTCGACCGCATCGGCCTTGGCCAGCGTTGGCTCGACAAAGACCTGTTTGATATCGGTGAAGCCGATGAAGCTGAGGAGCTGCTTCAAGTACGTGCTTTGAGCATCGTATGATTCCATGCTGGTGCCCGGACCGTAAGCGCCTCCGCGTGCGTAGCACCGCAGGCCGTCCGATGACCAGCCCTGAGTAACCGGTCTCCGGTGAATAGCTAAACGTCAGGCCTGGTTGCGCGATGATGTCAATGAATTGCTTTAGCTTATAAGGAATCGCAAAATTCCACATGGGTAGAGAGAAAACGTATTTATCGGCAGATTTAAAATGATCGGCTATTTTCGTCACGGCTTCCCATGAACTGAGCTCTCAGGAGGTTCCCAGGGCCCACTGGTGCAGACTCATTCCTCCAACTCCCATTGGATTTTCAACATCTTGATGGGGCCCAGCCTCGTAGCCATCGATGGATATACTTAAGCAATTAACTCGCAGTTTTGTCATAACATTTTCCCTATTCTTAAGTTAGTCAATAAAGCCCTGCGTAGGCCTTTATTCAAAGCGGCAAAATCATTGCCCGCTTTATTGGTCACTTATTTCGAGATCGCCGCAGCTCGCTCTCGCGAATCACTTCGACGAATTCCGCTGCTGGACGAATTTCGAACGGACCGCCTTTCACTCCTGGATGCTTCGACATTAGTTGAACGGCGTGATTAAGGTCGCGCGCCTCGAGCATCAGAATTCCCCCCAACTGCTCTTTCGTCTCCGCATAGGGGCCGTCGGCGATGGCGACTTTGCCGTCCTTCCAGCGCAAGGTGACAGCGTTTCGGCAACTTTGCAGAGCTTCTCCACCTACAAAATGTCCGTGTTTGCGCAGTTCGTCGTCATAAGCAAGGCAATCGTCTACTAACGCATTGCGCTCGCTTTCGGACATTGTTTCGAACTTATTTGGTTCCATGTATCCCAGGCAGATGTATTTCATGTGGGTCTCCTACTTCTTGATCTCGAAATCAGCCGCGTCGAAAATCTGGCGAATTTCAATCACGTCGCCCGGGTCCGCAGGGCAACGTTGCGCCCATTTCACGACCTCTTCTTTCGAGTTAGCCTCGACCATCCAAAAGCCGCCGAGCACTTCCTTGACTTCAATGAAGGGGCCGTCGGTCACGGTCGGTACGCCATTGCCGAACGCGACGCGCGCGCCGGTGGTCAATGGATGCAGACCGTTCAGTGAAATGATGTTAACGGCCTTCCCCAATTCCTTATTGAACTTGCCCATTTCTTCCATTTTTTTTGGGTCGGGTACGAACCCCGAGTCCACTTTTTTGCCGCCTTGATAAACGGCGGGGATCATTAGCATCATGAATTTCATAGTATTTTTCGATTGTTTGGTTTGTCTGTTCAATAGGTAGTCGTTCGGGAACCCCGGATTTCGACAGCTCCTCGAAAATATTTTTTTTAATCCAATTCCCGCAGCCGATTTTGGAGAAAACGCTGTTCCGGTTCCTGTTGCGTGAGAGCCAGAGCCTTTTCGTACGCCGAACGGGCCTCGGCGGTTTTTCCCAGCCGGCGGCACAAATCCGCCCGGGCGGCATGCGAAAGGTGATATTCGTTTAGGTCGCCCCGTTTGAGGATCTCGTCAATTAAGATCAACCCGGCCGCCGGGCCATCGCGCATCGCGATCGCTACGGCGAGGTTCAATTCGATTACAGGTGAAGGTTCGGCTCGTGCCAGGACGCTGTACAACGCGACGATTTGCTGCCAGTCAGTCGCCCCGGCGCTCGTAGCCTGAGAATGCACCGCCGCAATGGCCGCCTGTAGCGTGTAAGGCCCAAACCGACGCGATACCAAAGCTCGTTCCACCAAGGCCACTCCTTCCTTGATTTGCTCTTGGTTCCACAACGAACGGTCCTGGTTCTCCAGCAGGACCAGCTCCCCTGTCGGGGAAGACCTGGCTGACCGGCGCGATTCCTGCAAAACCATCAGGGCGAGCAGGCCCATGACCTCTGGCTCCGGCAACAACTCGTTCAGCAGGCGCCCGAGCCGGATCGCCTCGGTCGAGAGATCGGCCCGTGTCAATGATGCTCCGGACGAAGCGGAGTACCCTTCGTTGAACACGAGATAGATGACTTGCCGCACGGCGCCCAATCGCTCCGACAATTGCGCTGGAGCGGGCACTTCATACGGAATGCGCGCGTCGCGAATCCTGGCTTTGGCGCGCACGATTCGCTGTGCAAGTGTCGGAGCTGGTATTAGGAAAGCGCGCGCAATCTCCTCGGTCGTCAGTCCGCAGACCTCGCGCAATGTCAGAGCCACGCGAGCCTCCGGTGCGAGCGCCGGGTGGCAACATATGAAAATCAACCGAAGTTGATTATCACCTAGATCGTGTTCATTCAACCCAACAGTGACATCGGTTTGCTGGGAAAGCTGTTCACTGATTTCTGGTAATAAGGGGTCAAAGCGCGCACGCCGCCGAATCGCGTCAATCGCCTTGAATCGTCCGGTGGATATCAGCCACGCCCGTGGATTTTCCGGTACACCGATTTTGGGCCATTGTTCTAGAGCCGATCTAAACGCATCATGGAGCGCATCCTCGGCAAGATCAAAGTCGCCGAGGAGTCGGATCAATGTGGCGAGAATGCTTCGTGATTCGGAGCGATAAATCGCTTCGACAACCGTGTTTATTCTCTCTCCAGCATTCTCGCTCAATTCCTGCGTAGGCTATTCGAGCCTACCCCGTTCTTGCGAGTTTTTCCGCCTCGAAAGAGCTAGCAGAATCGCTTCGGCCGACGAATTTTTCGGATTTTCCCGCCGCTGCCGCCTCCGCAAAAGAAGTGATCTTCCAGTCATGCTGAACGCGATAATATTAGGCCAAATTAATTAATTAATGATTGAATTGGAAAAAGTCACACTGAGAAATAACGTAAAGGCGGTTCCACAATGGTGAGAGCTTTGACCGATCCCTTACTGAATCTTTTTTAGATACTTGAGGCGCTGAGTCTGAGACCAGTCGATACATTTAAGTTTAGTTTGGGTAAACTGTTGAGCAATCGCCTGCGCCGAGTCGGATCGTTTATGGGATTGAATCTGTTCACCATGCATTACCTCGTCCAACAAAACATCCAGAAGTGAATTCGCCTCCCAAACTTGATGCAGCCGCCAGCGTTGGAGAATTTTTTCAGCGAGAGTGGCAGAAAAAACTTGGTCTGGTGTCCGAGAGCAGTGAATTGGTAGGGATGGGCCGGGATTTGATTCGTGATAGTTCAGCATGACTGCCTTGCAGTCAACCTTCGGGAGACTCATCAACGTCATCGGGGCACCTTGAGCCGAAATATGAAGAACATGCTCGGACCCAACGATCCATTTGTCGTCCGCTGTCTCAGCTAGCAAAGATCCGCTCAATACGATCCATAGAGAATGACGCACGCCTTGCGATGCCAACTCCGATGACTGCCAAGCCCACGAGGTTGACGGGTAGTGTAGGTCAGCTTGCATCAAATCAATATTACGGGTGCCTCGTCGCATTAAAGATACCATCGTCAAGTCGATTATGGTTCTTGAGCAGTTTCCACCCGTTGACTGCTCATTGTGGTTTATCGAATCGGACCATGCCTATTCCATACGCAACGTCTTTAAATTCTCTTTTTGGATGGTAGCGAAATGGATCAAGTAACGCCTGAGAAAGGCCATTCAAACCGGCCAAAGTATTGAAACTTAGGACACGCCACCTCTTCCTTTGGAAGAACGATCCGCGCAATTCATGCGGAGCACGCACGATGGGCAGCTCAATTGTCTCTCGCGCATTGCAATCGTCTCGTGCAGCGCAGTCATCTCGTGCATCGCGCATCTCTGCGTAGCGAGCTTACAACCGTTGCGCCAGGGCCGCTTACGCGGTGGAAGGCACTCTGGCACACCGGTTGCAGAATGCGGCGAATTATTTAGCCGCTTTTTTTTCCGAGCCAAAAGGAGGCGGGGCTCGGAAAACAAAAAGCGGGGGGTGCTCTCGGCTCCCGTTGGTCGCCGCTGTTGGTGCAGCGCCCTGTTGTGGTCTCGTGATACGGCGCACCGCTTTTGCAACCTGGACATCGGCAGGGAGCGACTGAACAGTTCAATGTGGCTCTGGACCTTTGCTCGCGACGCGACCTCGACTTACTCAAATCGGCATATACGCTGCGTTTGAGAGCAATTTGGTGGCGCGACAGCGAGTTTAGCCGTTGTTTTCTTTGATAGTTTTAGCAACGCCTCGTAAGCTGATCTGGCTGCCATCAAGTCGCCTGAATTTAATGCAGATCCCAATTTATCAAACTCTTTTTGAAACGAATCTACGATCTTAGGCGTTGGATTGAACACACGCCAGTTATCGGTTATCGAATTCAAGTCTTGAGTTGATTCCCAAGAGGGAAGATTGGCCGGCTTGGCGCTCCACGAAGAAATTGTCGACGGGGCCAATGCCTTCCCATCAACATTTCGGCCGTGCCGACGTCTGACGTCGGTCAACGCAGAGCGCCAACACCTCGTCGCCTGGCTCCAGAAAACACCCAACGTTTCCGTCCCCAAACCCTTCTGAATCAAGCATGAAGTGCAGCGATTCATTACAGAAGTCTTAACTCGGTTTGAGTTTTAGATTGCCGTTTTGGTGGCTAAATCCAAGGTCTAGGAGGCTGTATGCAAAGTAAGACTTTAGAGGCGCTCAAAACACATGCATTCCAAAACGGCTATTTAGTGGGAGAATCTTTATGGCGTCGGAGCAACCCAATCGAAGCCTCTAAATACTGGCGCATTTACGCAACGAGCATCATCTCAATTGTTTCCACGCAGGAGATGGTCACCATTGCTGAACACTGGATCAGAGGCCTGATAAAAGGGATCGAACAGGCTTCTGCTGAATAGAACGATCTTCGTGGTTGCACCGAAAAACGATCAGGCTTTTTTACGCCGATCCTGTAAAAGCCATCTCAATTTAACGATTCTGACGCCGGAGAAGAATTGACTCTACGCCGCCGCAATTCAAGCTCGTTACAACCTCAAGAAAATTCTATGTCTAAACCTCCCTCCGTCGTCCGTGCCCGCCCCAAGAAACATCACGCCCAACTTCACGGTGGCATTCATCCGCTCAACAACTTTACACACCGCTCTCAAAGTTTTCAGCCGTTGCCTTCTCCATTGGGTGAACCGCCGTATCGATATTCGTTAGACGATCACTTCAAAGCTGTGGCTGACAATGCTCGTAAAAGCCACAAACTGGTTCTTCACATTGTCGGTGATACTGGCGGCGTCAAAGATCCCGAGAAACAGATCAACGTCGCCAGAGAAATGAAGACCGATCTCAACAAGCCGATGGCGGATCGTCCGGGTTTTTTTTATCACCTGGGCGATGTCGTTTATTTCAACGGCGAGATGAGTGAGTATTACGCTCAATTCTACGAGCCTTACGATCACTACGACGCCCCGATTTTCTCCATCCCTGGAAACCATGACGGCGACCCGACCCCTGAGCAAACATCGCTGGATGGATGGGTCGAATATTTTATGTCTCCTACGCCTGATATTGACCCACTTTCACAAGACGCTCCGCGTCTGACCCAATCCCAGCCCAATCCTTACTTCACCTTGGAAACGCCTTACGCCACGTTCGTCGGGCTTTACACCAATGTTCCAGAGGGCGGCTCGATAGACTCGGTTCAACAGCAGTGGTTCACCAATGAAATCGCTGCCGCGCCTAAGGACAAGGCCCTAATCGTAACCTTGCATCACCCCATCTATTCATTCGATGATCATCACAGCGGCAGTTCGAGGATGGCCGATGTGCTCCAAAACGCGATCAACGATACCCGGCGTGTGCCCAATGCGGTATTCACCGCTCACGTTCATAATTACCAGCGCATTCATAAAAAGATCGGAGATATCCTTGTGCCCTTTTTCGTCGTTGGCAACGGCGGCTACCATCATTTGCATGGTCTACATAGCACTGCTGGTCAGACCGCCGCCGATGACAAACAAGTGACTCTCGAATATGGTGATGACAAGCGTTGGGGCTATCTCACGCTTACCATCGATAAAAACAGTATTTCAGGCACGGCTACCGCCATCGACAAGGAGGGCAACGTTACCCGTGATGCTGATACCTTTGAAAGATATTCGACGACGGCTTTCCAATTGCCTGATGGCGTTACCGCTAGTTTCTAAACAGCCTCAAATCAAGCTCCCGACTGGCTCGCCTGTCAGGGAGCCGCTTCGAAGAAGATCCCACTTTCGAGCTTCATAAGTTGTTCGGTTCACCAGCTATTTATCTAGATGGCAAAGACTTCGTACCCAATCAAGGCCCCTGTGGATTAAGTCGGGGAAACCCTGAGCGCCGCGCAGCCTTATTCCGAGACGTGCGGGGTGGCATCCAACGTCCGCGTACACGAGATCGGCTAGAGCGTATGCAGCAGTACCAAGCCGACCAATTTAAATGGCCCGACAATTTCGTGATCCCACTCCTCGAAACGACCTGGACCGATAATAATAAAGGCAAAAAAAACAATGAGAGAATTGCAGACAATCACATTGATCCGAAAAAAGACTATTACTACCAAGTAACGGCCATCAACGCTGGCGGCATCTCAGCACCTTCTACTGTTCATGTTTCACCGCAAGGAAAGTAATCGCATTTCGTGTCACTAGCCTATCGTTATTCCCTCGACATTTATGGTGCCGGGGTCTATTCGGGCTACCGAGTATGGTTGAATTTCGAGGGCATTAAGTCCCAGCCACTGAAGAGTGTCCGGTTGGTGCGGTACTTGTGCGGTTGGTGATCACCCTGGATAACTCCCATCCAAATCGGCAAAAATTTGTGGGAATTCAGGGGTGAATGCCTACTTGATCAAGCCCAGCTCCAGCGAGAAACTATCGGAGTTGGTCCGATCATTAAATGTTTTCTGGCTGAAACATAACAAATTCCCTTAGCGACTCCTCTAGCACCACCAGCTATCTCATCTGATATCCGGCGGTTTCGTCGTGGAGGGCAGTATTTAGTTAAACGAAATGAGAAAAATCACTGTAGACTATTGGCCCTTGCTGGAAATGGGTCAGCTCTCATTAAGTCAGGTAGGTTAGCGTCCCCCGACCAGCGTACTAAACTATGCCTTCCGGCTAAGCGAGTGCGCCGCGAATAGCGTCTTGTTCGGATCCCCGTACGCTTTTCACAGCTTTTCTTCGCGAGTAGTATGGAACTGTTCCTACGGGCATTATAACCAGCCGTCAGATTAGTTTCCCAGCATCAATTATAACGCCGCCGCCATCGAAGGGTGTTTTGGTTGCGCAAATCTTCAGTGTGTGCACTTAAAATTACACTGTTGAGAGCAAGTAGTTTCTATTACCTTCATTTAGAGACAAGCAACACTTGGGTGCATCATTACCTGTGCAGGATTGTCAACGGTTTTAGATTGTTCGTTCATATGAACTGGTTTTCAAAACAATTAGGATTACAAGCAACTATCAATTTTCAATTCTCGACTCCTTCTTCTTAAGAGCCCGTCTTAACTCCTATTTACTTATGCTTAAGCAAGCCATTTCTATCTTAGTTGCGATATGGGTCACCAGTGTCACTATTGGATCCACTACTGCCGCTCCTACTCCAACTCCCGCTCCGAACACCTACGCCTATCTTGACCCCGCCCGGGTGGCGCAAATCGAAGCCACTTTGCCGGATAATCCGGCAGGTTTCGGCAATCCCATTGATGATCGAACTTATTGGACAAGCGCCACGACCCTCTCGTTAGTGGCAAACGTGGTGAGTCAGGCCGATTCCCTTTTGAGTAGTGGTATCCCGAGCACGATGAATCCCACCGATCTAAAAATATTGGTGATCGGTGAATGCGTAGAGAACAAGGGGCGGTTTATGCCTCTTATTTGCAAAGAAGCGGAGATTTTCATTAACAATACGAACTGGGGTTCGCAGCTTTCATGGGCACCTACGTGTGCAGATTTGGGAGAGTTGCTCTATCTTGTCGGGAGTCATTTGGATGGCACTGACGCCACCTTACAAGAGCGGGTGGTATCAACGCTCCATTCCCAGTGTTGGGATACGGTCTACCAAGAAATAGTTACAGGAAATATCCAGGGTTACAATTGGCTAACGGTCGTGGACAATTGGTGTGCGGTCTGTTGGGATGGCGTCACAATTTCCGCCATCTCGGGTCTCGCAGACAAACATGAGCGGGCGGTTTTCATTGCTGCTGCCGAATATAACATGCGCTATTACCGGCAGAGCTACTCCTCTGATGGATACGATTTGGAAGGCGGTGGTTATTATAATTACGGGGTTTCTCGATACATTGAACTGCGGGAAGCTCTCTTAAATGCTACCGGTGGTTTGGTCGACATCTTAAACGATCCCAGCTCGGTTAATATCGGCTCCTTTGGGATGCGTTTTCTGTTAAATGACTACTACTATCCTCCGTTTGCAGATTGTCAGGCTATCGCCACCTCGAGCCAAAATGTGGATGGCTATTTCAATCATGCCCTGGGATTGAAGGTTCCTGGTTACACGAAAACGATCCAGGGCGGCACAGACGGACGTTTAGGTGGGGAATTGATGTTGCCGTCAGCACCGGTCAGCCCTGCGCCTACCGTGCCCCCGAACTTGGTCACTTCCACCACTTATTACAGCTCAGTGGGAGTTTTAGATTGTCGACCGTCTGTGTCCACCAATCGGCTGGCAGCAGCTATTAAAGATGGGGGAAATTTGGGTAGCCACAACCATAACGATATCGGATCGTTTGTTCTTCAATTGGGAAATAGTTTGGAGGTTGGTGATCCAGGTGGACCGGCGGCCTATCCTCCCAATTTTAACGATCCCAGCGTCCGCTACACCTTTTCTGTCTATAATTCTTACGGACGTTCACTCCCGATTGTCGCGGGCCAACAGGAAATTCTGGCTACCAGTGTTACCCCTAAAGTTCTCGCCACCAGCTTTACTGATGACGCGGATAGGGAGCAAATGGACCTAACTGGCGCCTACAATGTGCCCCAGCTGACCAGCTTGGTCCGGACCATGACCTACGATCGTCAAGGAACGGGTGCCCTCACTATTCAAGATGATGTTAAGTTCAGCACCGCATCCTCGTTCCAGCCGGCTATCACGACCCGGGCCAAGGTGACCACGGTCGATCCCCAGACCCTCCTTTTCACAGAGGGCAGCGAAAAACTGTTCGGGACGATCACTACACCAAACGGCTTTACCGTCACCTCCACCGTCCTGGGAAGCGACGTCCCGCCCACGCCCTTATGGACCCGCCTGGGCCTTAATTTGCCCGAACCAATCACCACCGCCTCGATCGTGATGGTCTTCAAAGAAACGGCCGCGACGTCGATTTCCACCGCGAACGCTACTTTGAACGGAATTGCTAACCCGCAAGGTAAAGATACGAAAATTTCGTTTCAATACGGCACCTCCACGGCCTACGGAGAGTCGACTTCAACCGCTGATCTGGGAGCTGGGACCACCGGCACCGAGGCTTCATTTCCTTTATCCCGATTAAGCCCGGGAACCACCTATCACTACCGGATGGTAACCGTCACCTCGGCTGGGACCAGCTACGACGTCGATCAGACGTTTGCAACGACTTCGACTGGCGTCACACCAACCCCCACTCCAACGCCAACTCCTACTGCAAAACCGACGCCGACTCCGACCGTAAAGCCGACGCCAACGCCAACGCCTACCGCCAAGCCGACCCCAACTCCGACCGCAAAACCCACGCCGACTCCGACCGCAAAGCCGACGCCGACACCGACCGCAAAACCCACACCGACACCGACCGTAAAGCCGACGCCGACGCCTACCGCGAAGCCAACGCCAACGCCTACCGCCAAGCCGACTCCGACACCGACCGCGAAGCCGACCCCAACTCCGACCCCAAAACCCACGCCGACACCGACCGCAAAGCCGACGCCGACACCGACCGCGAAGCCGACCCCAACTCCGACCGCAAAACCCACGCCGACTCCGACGCCAACACCCACCCCGACCCCAAGCGCCACGCCAACGCCGAGTCACACGCCTTCACCAACTCCCAGCCCAACGCCAACGCCGAGTCACACGCCTTCACCGACCCCAAGCGCCACGCCAACGCCGAGTCACACGCCTTCACCAACTCCCAGCCCAACGCCAACGCCGAGTCGCACGCCTACACCAACTCCAAGCCCCACGCCAACGCCGAGTCGCACGCCTTCAGCAACTCCAAGCCCCACGCCAACGCCGAGTCGCACGCCTTCACCAACTCCAAGCCCCACGCCAACGCCGAGTCGCACGCCTTCAACTCCAAGCCCGACGCCAACGCCGAGTCGCACGCCTACACCAACTCCAAGCCCGACGCCAACGCCGAGTCGCACACCTTCACCGACCCCAAGCCCTAGGCCAACACCGAGTCGCACCCCTACGCCCGCTCCAAGGCCCACGCCAACGCCGAGGTTGCTTTCAACGCATACCCCGAGTCCGACTCCAACCGCAACGCCTAGTCCCACGCCTGCTCCGCAGACAGATACTCCGACTCCGACTCCTGACAAACGAGGGGGGCACAATCCTTGGGAATTACGCCAAAGTCCGACACCTACCGCTGATCCCATCTTAGACTTTCTGGGATTCGTAAATCGAAATAACAAATGAAACCATCTTCGGCTCGGGCTAACTTTGTGGTTGTCCCGATCCTTGTGGGAATCTCAGGCATTCAAAACGTTCCAGGATGGCTGCCGCCAGCTAAATCGACAGCGGTAATTTGGTGGATGAGCCGCCAGGCTGA
>CAVURW010000076.1:0-8920 GCA_963743595.1 uncultured Verrucomicrobiae bacterium | reverse complement strand
TTTATTGCCTGTTTATTCTTCAAGCATACGTATTGCTATCGTTGATGGACTTGTTAACGGTCTGGCTAGAATCGTATTCGTCAACCAAGGCGCGCCAGGTCCCCTTCTAGCTGCGTTGAACGTCCAGTACCAAAGCGCATCCTGTACGGACGTCCAAACTCTTTCTCCACCGGGTGAATATTCATATCTAAACTTCCTGGCACTTTGATAAAGTTGCTCTTGTAATGTGCTACCGGGACTATAATCGTTCTTGGCTTGCACCATCAGGGCATTACCAAGGCCCCGTGATGGTAAGAGGCGTCCGTATGTAGCCAAAAACGTCAAATCGGCTAGCTCGCAGGACCTTGGGCCGTAATCTGGGTAAACTTTAGGAGATTGATGACAAAATATTCCACTTATGGTTACTTCAACTCTATACCTCTTCAGAACAAAATTTAAACACCTTTGCAATCTGGGTAATCCCAAACCGAAAAAATAGACCAACCTCTCGACCTCCCCAGGGTATTGTACCTCGTTCTCTGCTCGCTGAAACGCGTATTGGACTGAGCTCCTTATTGCCGTACTGATATATGAACGGGTTAACAGTAAAGCCCTTCGGATATTTGGAGGAGGTATGTGGCGCATAGAATTTTGGTAGGGAAGCCGATCGCGGTCTCCAAGACGTTTACATCAAAACGGCTGATTCTTATGATTTACAGTGAATAGCTCCAAACGTCAATAGGCAGCAATGCGTTGCGTGTTACAGCTTTCTGGTTCTTCCAAATTTTAGGTAACCTTCCCAACGTGCACCCAAACCCACTAAATAGTCTGATTTCGAAAAGCAAGATACAGTGAGATCGCGAAAAACTTCTATATAAGTTCGTTCATATCCGAAAAAGAAGTTCAAATGATTTTAAAATAATGTCCACTGACTGAAAGCTTGGCGCAAGAATCTCAGGATAACTCGAGCACCATGGCTTCTGAATATCGGCTTCGAGGATTTTGGGGACTGAAGAGCGCCAGCCATTCCAAAAATTGTGGTGGCCGTAGATTCCAGAATACCCGCCAATTTCTTGGCCGATCTGCCGAATGATAAAAAGAGTCCCATAGCTAAATGAGGCTCCAGCCTTCCTTCTGAACTCTTCCTGCATACGACTGCTGCGGCGATTCAATTGCTGGGTAAATTGCCAGAGAAACTGCCAGAGAAAGGCCTCCATTAATAGATATAAAGTAGACCAACTGTAAGTGCGAATTGCCTTGATTTCGAGCCACTTACACTTTATTCTCCCAGGTAGACAAAACACAGAATCAGTCCGAGCCCTACCTTCGGAGCGCTTGCATAAGTTGTTGATATGCAAGCGGATATGATCCGAAAAGGCTCGTTTTAGGCGCGAATGCGACCAGATTTGCGACCACTTGGGTTATTCGGCTGAATTAGAACCAACTCGTTCTAACTCGCCTGATACTCCCTAACAGTCGCACCCCGTTTTCCTCCATGCTTTCAAGCACAGGAGAAAAATCATGCAAGAACGTTATCGGATGTTTCGTCGGGCTGGCGGAAACTTTTATGCGCGGGACAAGGTAACCAAGAAATCGGAGAGCTTGGGGACAACCGACAAGGTTAAAGCCAAGCAACTCCTGGCTGCCAAGAATCAGGCGGTAGCTCAGCCGCAGTTGAACCGGACGATGGCGCGAGCCTATCTCTCGGCCAAATCGCCGGAGCTTTTGACCCGAACCTGGGAAGACGTGATGGAGCACTACGTTAAGTCGGGAGTTGAATCGACACGGGATCGCAAAGAAAGGGCTTTTCGCAGTCGCCCCTTTATGTCGTTGCGCAAGCTCAGTCTCATGGATACCGAGGCGCTTCATTTTCTGACGATTCTTGAGCACAGGAAGACCGGAAATTCTACGCATCACTATCTGCGCCGATTGCATAACTATGCCCTGCACTTGGGCTGGCTGTTGACTCCCGTTCTCTCGGATGCAGCTTGGCCAGAGACCCACAAGAGAAAAGCCATCGCCATCACCGAAGAGGATCATCAACGGATTATCGCCAAGGAAACCAATGTGGAACGCCGCCTCTACTACGAAATGCTTTGGGAAACGGGTGGAGCTCAATCGGATATTGCGAACCTGAACTGGTCGCAAATTGACTTGAAATCCGAGACCATCCGGTTTACTCGGCAAAAGCTAGCGGAGAAAGTAGGCGGCGAAAGTTTAATTCGGATCGGACCCAAGTTGAAGAACCTCATTGCTCAGCTTCCAAAATTCGGCCATTTATTTCCCAGAATCAGCACGGAAAAAGCATGTCATCGCTCCAGTGAATTTCACAGGCGATGCAAGACACTGGGAATTACCGGGAAAAGTTTGCACTCGTATCGCTACGCCTGGGCACAACGAGCCCGAGCGGTGGGAATGCCAGAACGGGAAGCCATGAACCACTTGGGACACAAATCGCGGGCGGTTCATGCGGCCTATGCCGGAGGCGCTCAAGTGGCGGTATTGGCCCTCGAATTTTACGAATCAAATTATCATCATAAGATTTTGCAGTTTACTACGGAGCCGGTGAAAGTGGGAACTTGACGGTTGCCGATGAACATCGGGTTGGGTTCGATCCTCTGCCCGATAGCAAAATTCGACATTTTTCGTTATTTGAAGAATACTAAAGAGATGAATGTCTCACTCACGCCAGAACTGGAAGCCCTTGTTCAAAGCAAAGTGCAAAGCGGTCGCTACCAGTCGGCAAGTGAAGTCATCCGGGAAGGACTCCGCTTGCTAGATGTTCAGGACCGATTGCGTGAGATGCAACTGGCGGAGGTGCGCCAAAAGATTCAAACGGGTATTGAGCAACTCGACCGAGGAGAAGGCATCCCAGGTAATGAGGCCTTTGCCGCCTTAAAGGCAAAGAGTCTTGCCCTTCGAAAGTCCCAAAAAAGTGAGTAACTACGTTCTTTCGCCAGTCGCCTGTCAGGACCTGACCGAAATTTGGGATTATTACGCGATGAAGATTGGCAATGTCGATCTCGCGGATCGCATCCGTAACGAGCTTTTTCAGGCGTTTGACGATCTGGTAAAGACTCCTGGCATGGGGCATTACCGCAGCGATTTGTCCGCCGAGCCCCTGCGTTTTTGGCGGGTGCGAGATTATCTGGTTATTTACCGCTGTGAAAAACGTCCCTTGCAAATTGTGCGTGTCCTTCATGGAAAAAGAGATGTGGAAATCATTCTCAGGGATACCCTAGGCAATCACATTGTCATCTACCCCACCACCCTGGGCAAGGCGATGGCAAATATCAACGGGAAAGAACTGACGGGCGCGCCGATTTACGATTTGAAGACATTCGTCTCCCACGTCGCCCATTTCAAGGACCGGGATGGAATTGATTCCTTGGTGCGCAAGCTTTCCTATGATCTCGAACCTCCTCAATTGAACGGGTTTGCTTTTGAATTGAAGGTTGCGGCTTTGTTGGAGAATCTGAAATTTGAGCCTCCCGTCGGAGCCTTTACCTCCAAACTGGGGACCGTGCGTGTTAAAGCCTTCCAGTACGGGTTCCAGTTGGTTCAGGGATTGTCGAAAGGCTCCATCGATAAAGAAGATTTAGAATTCTATGAGAAAGAGGCCGAATCTGATATTGATTTGATTGTGGAAAATGAGGCGGGGGAGGTCTTTTATCTCAGTTGCAAATCCACGAGTGGAGCTTTAAATAATAATCATAGCGTTCTCCAATACTTTGCCTCTCTCCATAATGATGGGAAGGGAGTCAATCCTGAATCCATGTTTATAATAGGACCTTCAGGTGTGACAATCAATGATACTCTTAAAGCTAAACTCGAAAAAGTACTGCAAATAGATGATGCTGATAGTCTGTTATTGACAACGCCATCTGGCCTATGAAATACCTTGTTTATCTGGGAAAACCCAATGTTACTCTGAAAGAGATTGAGGCTGTCCAAATGCAATTAAGAGAATCAAAAGGATTTACAATTTTGGCAGACGATGAAACCTGTACCTATAAGCTAGGCTCAAAAAATCCCAAACCCATTTCCTGGAGCGATTTCGGCCAGATCAAGGCCTATCAAGTGCAGGCACAGTTTGAACCTGTCTTCCCCTCCATAGAACGGCTGGTCCGTGTCGTTTGTCAAGATTTGCCCTCAATTAGGCATATCATGCAGACTTCTATTGTTTTTAACGAAAGGGGGGCTCAAAAAAAGGAGGATCAGAGCACCTGTCTCAGTATTAAAACATCCGTAAAGAGAGAGAATGACCCAAACAAGGAGCTATACCTCAAGCTTCCCGTTCCATTTCCTGAGAATTCACCTGAAAGAACCGAATATCTTGAGTTTTTAAAAAAGCTATTTCCAAACATTCAAATGGAGAATAGTCATACTTCTTCTATGGGTCTTTATATTCAAAGGAAGGATTGTCAGGTGGAGACTATATATAAAATAGTCTCTTACCTCACCGACAAAATAGATGAGATCAAGTGGAGTATTGCAGAACGGCATTCCCCCAACATGGGAGCTGAGTTTAATCAATTTCTTGCAAATCCGGTTGACCATGACACCATTGAATATTTTTTAAGTGCTAAAACTAAGTCTATTGGATCGCTGGAACAATTGATGCCGATGATTGATGATGGAAATAAATTTCTCTATAATTTTGGTTATTGGTCTTTGAAAGGAGTCGGACAAAATAAAAAGGGATTGCTCGTTCCTGGGGTCGTTTTAACTCATAAAGGCTTTCAATTCATGGCCGCCGGTACCAATCCCGTTCATAAAGGAGCTGATCTTTCCGATGAAATGAGAGACCATTTATTCCACATGGAGGTGAATCTCTTGCAGCCGGCTCCTAGGAACTTTATTAAAGATGATGACGATCTCTGGTTTGCCCGTCTTTACGCTGGCAAAAACTGATGAACTTCAGCTTCACTCTGCAAACGCAGTCGCTCAGGCGTGGGCGGTGCCAATAGCCTTCTTTTAACAACACCGCCGGATTATGAAATACCTTGTTTATCTTGGACGAGCTGGGATTTCAGTGAAAGAAATCGTTGATATCAATGCCAAACTTAAAAAGTCTGTAAGCGTCACGTGGGGTGCCTATTGACAGGACAAAGGAGGATCAAAAAGTGGGTAAAGGTCTGTTGGTGTCGATTTTCATCTGAAATGAGGGATCTCTGCAACAAATGAGGCGGAATAAGTGAGGGAAGATCCCTCAGGAACTGTGCAACGGGAGGCAGGTGTAAAGCGATAAATCCAACCCCGAAGAATGAGGGGTTTAAGCTTTTTTCTGATTCCGAAGGAATCAGGTCTTCTCGTTTTTTCTTTTTTTTGGTCTGAATTGTCTTTTGTGCGGTGATCGGGCAACGAAGCAGGATGCAACTATTGGCTCGATTCTGTGGAGACCATCGGGAGCCGAGACTATAAGCGCGGAGAAAGCGTGCCATCGGTCAAGCGAATTTAGCCGGCGTTGCAAGACACTGAAAATCGTCGGGAAGAGTCTGCATTCCTACCGATACGCTTGGGCGCACCGTGCGGTTGGAATGCCCGAACGTGAAGCCATGAACCATTTGGGCCATAAATCTCGAGCGGTGTGCTCAAGTCGCCGTGCTAGCCCTCGAATTTTACGAATCCTATTATCAGAGTAAGGTTCTGCAGTTCACAACTGCCCCCGTGAAAGTGGGAACCTAATACTTATCAAACGAGCCAGCTTGGGCGCGAAGTTCCGGTCGGTTCTACTTGAGCCTGCGCTCGTCCGTGTCTACAAAATGGTAAGAAGTCCATTCCCCAGTTTACGACCACAAAACTAACCTAATCAATTATGACCATCGACAAATCAATCAATGAGATTTCAGAAGCTGATTTGATAGAGTTGATAGCCGACAGTGTCATGGAGGGTAAGCGCATCGAATACAAGCAGTCTCTTGAGGTTGCAAATGATGACTCAAAGAGAAAGTTCCTAGCTTCCATCGCGTCTTTCGCAAACGCGTCTGGAGGAGACATGATCTTCGGGATGCATGCTGACAGTGGCAAACCGGTCAGGCTTCATCCTCTGCAAAGCTTTGATCCTGACGCCGTAAAACTGAGGATAGAAAGCATGATGCGAGACGGTATTTCACCAAAAGTCTTTGGGACCGAGTTTAAGGAGGTACCGATTTCGGGAGGGCATGCCCTAGTCGTGCGAATCCCGAAAAGCTATTCAGGAGTGCACATGGTTACTTACAACAAGGACAATCGATTCTACGCCCGTGGAGAAAACGGGAGGGTTTTGATGGATGTTGAAGAGATCAAATCCGGTTTTCTATTAGGGGACACAATTTTAGAGAAAATTCGCAAATGGCGCTTAGAACGTGTGTTCGCTATTTTGGCAGACGAAACGCCGAAGACGTTGGATTTGCCGTCCAGAATTGTAGTGCACATCTTTCCGCTTTGTGGATTCACTCCGCTGTTTAAGGCAAACTTGTCTGGTCTCCAGCATGAAATGAAACTGCTCGCGCCATTGTATAGGGATTACGGAACCGTAGGTATGGACTTTGAGGGGGTTTATTGCTTAGGTGAGGGCAGCAACGGTATAGATTCCTACACTTTTGCTTTTCGAAATGGGTGTATCGAAACAGTTAATACTGCGCTTCTAAAACCTTGGGGTGACAAAAAAGGCGAAATTGTTGGTTCTGTGGTCGAGAGTCAAATAATCAAATATATTGACCGGATGCCTTC
This sequence comes from uncultured Verrucomicrobiae bacterium, assembly GCA_963743595.1. Lineage (GTDB taxonomy): Bacteria > Verrucomicrobiota > Verrucomicrobiia > Methylacidiphilales > UBA1321 > CAVURW01. Next base: position 2,227 of record CAVURW010000076.1, on the reverse strand, counting down.
GCTTTTAAGCCGAATTGGTGTGGAAGGTCCGATATTTATAGCGATATCTTATCTCAATGTTCGAGGATTCACGATGTGGTCGAGCCCAGCTCACTACAACCCGTCAGCTCATGGCATTTTAAAAGACCACCTTTTGCTTCCAGAGCTTTTCCAAGAAAACTTAACAAATCCGACACAGTTTCTGCGCGAATCATTTTACATGGTATGGAACGCTTGCGGTTGGACGCAGTCACGGAGTTACGATGAAAACGGACGTTGGAATTCGAAACAGCAATAAATTATGGTAGCCGTAGTTGATTTTGATTGTGCCAATGAAATTAGGAAAGCTGGTTCCGGAGGAGCATGATTTTGATAACACATAATGGTAACTCGCCCGCTGAGCTATTTTATATTACTCTCCAGGAAAAGACGGACACGGATCGGTTTCTATTACTCTGTGACTTAATAGGTAGCTCAGAAGACGAGAGCGAATGGATCGAATTCAAGTCTGCACGCTTCGATGATTGTAAGACAGAAGACGAGGAGAGAAAAAAAATTCAATCGATATGGGGAAAGCATCTTTCAGGATTTGCAAATACCGGAGGTGGAATTCTCATCTGGGGTATTGGCACCAAATCTGTAGATGGACATGACAAGCCTGCAAATCTGTCATTAGCAAAGAACGCTCGGAAGTTTGCAGCTAGGCTGAAGGATCATATTAAATCGATTACATCGCCTCCCGTACCCAATGTAGAGGTTCTAGAATGTGTCAACGTGGACCAGAATCTCCAGGAGGGTTTTGTCGTGGCGTTTATTCCCGCAAGCTCCAGAAAACCTCATCAGGTCCGAGCACAAGACATTGAGGTCCAGGATCGATTTTACATGAGAGCGTCTCATCAAACTTTTCCTATGCCTTACGAGTTTCTAAGACAAATGTTCTATCCTCAGTTCGATCCAGTGTTGGACTTTACAGTAGAATCAATAATTGGAGATGGAGAACGAGTAAATCTTAAGCTTTGGAATCGAGGTTTCTGTACTGTAACGGAGATTTACGTTCAGCTCCAAATCTTCGGGATGGGTGCTCAAAGAAAGCCGCTGAACATCCAAGAAGAAAAGTTCAATTTTACGAAGGAAACAAGTACCGATCACCCTTATGTAGGGTCGTTGGTCGGGTTGAAACCCGTTCATCCAAATATGTATGTTTCGCTTGGCGATCTAGAGGCTGGTTGGTTCTTTGTAGTGATTATAACAGTCTTCGCCAAAGACATGCTTCCCTTTTGGTGGTGGGTCGAGAGAAACGGTGGTCCTAGCCATTGGAAATGCGACTGTTATCGTGATCGCAGTGAGGTTCAGAATCGCATACGTGACTATATTGGCGATTATAAGCTGAAGTCATGAATGAATACATAGGGGTTCCCTTACACACCCTCCTGACAATTCGCTGGTTGCCTCAATTAATCGTGGTTATGCCTATGTACCTCTCTCCAACGTCTTTCTTAGATTTTTTGTCTTCCAGTGCTTGATGAGGACGCCGGAAGCTTTATCCATCCATTTTAGGTCCCCACGCAGCCTTTCTACTTCAGAGGCGGCAAAGTACCGGGCTGCATTAGGCGGAGGATCGCCCAACGGGGTGAGGAGCCGGTGATTGACAAGCACTGGGATATCATGCGCAGCAAACCCGAGATACCATGCTGTTTCCTCGGGGTTGAGCCGACCCGGCAAACGTGACAAGTTCATAAATTGATGGCGCTCGGAATTCATATGCGAATTAGGCCATGGGTTTGGTCCTTTAGGTTATCCCTCCGGGCGGAATAGTCGGAATCTTCGAAATTATTTTCGGAAGAGAGGTTTTTATTCATGCGCATAGTAAAGACCAGAATGAGCAGAACGGGGTAGTGCACCTGCGTCACCTGTCATCACCTGCCAAAAAAAGTTACGACGTGTGACTTGGAGCGGGCCGCAGTGCCCGCCACAGAGTGCCCCACCCACACTCTTTTCCTAGGGCAGGATTTTAAGGAGAGGAACGGCTCCTTGAGGCGACGAAGGAGCATTACCCATCAAACTGAGGACGACATTCCCCCCGAACCGGGGGATGGAGAGGGCGACTGCCCGGTCCGAAGCTAGCTTTAATGCCTTTTGCCTTTTTGCCTTCTGATCGCCAAAGCTGACCGAGGCGAGGCTTGGGGAGCCCGAGGTGAGCGACGCGATCCAAAGCGTAACCTGGCGATGAGCCGCCAGGCTGATCTAC
>CAVURW010000075.1:0-7297 GCA_963743595.1 uncultured Verrucomicrobiae bacterium | reverse complement strand
CAAAGGCCAGGTAATCGTATGAGTTTTTCGCGTGAATCTTCAGGACCACCTCGATCATGTCGCCGCTCTTCACCGCATCCCCATTTTTCAGCTCCGTTCGATCCCACTCGTCCCGCGTCTCCGTGTGACCGGTTGCGGAATCGGGTTGATCCTGCGCTGCTGCGGGATTGCCGTTACTTGGAATCACCACCTGCTCAGTCTTTTGCGTGAGCTTGTAGTAGGTGCGCTGGATCTCGATTTCGTTGCCCGCGCCCTTGATGTCGTCTTCCTTTGTGAAGTAGCTCAGGTAGGTGCTGTAATAGAGTGCGCCAGATCCCGTTTTCTCCAGCGTGATCGTGTGTTTGCCGGGCTTCACTTGCAGCCCGTAGAGGACCACGCGGTTATCGAATGTGAAGAAGTTGTCCTTGTTCACGTGAAGTTGCTTCACCTGCTCGCCATCCACTTTGATGGTTAGATCGTAGTCGGGGTTCCCCTCGCCGCTCGCCTTCATGTAATCGGCCATGGCCCCAATCACCTGCGCGGTATCGCGAGTCGATCTCCAGTAATAGCCGTTCTTGCGATTGTTCATCAGCCACTTCACCAACTTCGGTGAGATATCGCTCTTTGGATCAATCTCCACGAGCGCTTTCAGCACCCAGGCGTTCGTCTCGATATCATTATTCCACCAGAACCACCAACCCTCCGCAGGTGTACGAACCCACGCCGTATCGTTCGAGTCATCCTTCTGCAGGAATTGCATGATATTTTCCTCCAGCATCTTGGCGTGGTCATCGTTATGCCGCATGTGGAAGGTCAGTGCCAGCAGCGCTTGGCCGTACCGGTTCATTTCACCGCGATGCTCGTAAAGATCGTCCATCCATTTCTTACGAAGGTCACTCGGCTCATCTTTCGTGAGCGTCAAGATGTAGGCCCAGTAACTCTGTTCCACTAGGTCCGGCAGATACTGCTTGTCCTTCGGCTTTTGCAGCTCGCTCTCCAGGCAGTTCGCCAAATATTGCCGACCACGGTATAACATGGAAGCATCGTCCAAGACGCCCGCATCTTGAGCTGCAGAGAGACCCTGAAGCACATAGGCCGTTTGATACGGAGAGGCGTCATCTTCCGCCCACCAACCCCAACCGCCATCGGAGTGCTGGAAGTTCTTCAACCGATCCAGGCTCGCCCGCAAGATCTTGTTCAACTCATCCGTATCGAACACAGGGTCGACATCCGGTTGTTTGAACCGATTCTGCACATCCTGCGCATTCATCTGTTTGCGTTGTTTGCCGACCGTTTCCAGATCGGTGCCCATCGTCTGCAGCGTATGCTTCACGAGAATCGCCGGATAAAAGCGATCCATCGTCTGCTCTGTGCAACCGTAGGGGTAGCCCACCAAATAGGGCAGTGCATCGATCATCACGCCCGCCAAGCTAGGGCTCAATGTCAGCTCAAGCTTTGTCTGCTCAGGATCGATCTGCTCGGGCAAATCTTGAACGAGATCGCGGCTGCCGGTGTCATCGACGCGGTAAGATCCATTGATCGCCACAGTCTTATTCGCGCCGTGCACCAGTACGGGGAATTTCATCTGCATGGCATCGCTCTCCTCATCCGTGATCGCCTTGGTCGTCACCTGCACTAAGCCAGGGCTAATCACTTTGAGCGGCCAATCGAACCGATGCTCGCCCTTTGGAGCGACATCGGCCTTCGCGGTCAGGTGCAGATTGCCGTCCGCATCCGTGGAGCTTCCAGTCGGATCGAGCGCCTCGAATTGCGCACTCGGAACGATCAACTCCGCCGTTACATTCTTGGTCGTCGCCAAGTAATTGTGCACGTTTGTGGAAAGCACCACTTCATCGCGCTCGACAAAGAAACGGGGCGCTTCCAGCCGCGCCAGCACCTTCTTCGCAGTCACCACTTCGCCGGTACCATCACCCACTTGGGTCGTTTTCGTGATGCCATACGCGTGGAGTCGCCAGGTCGTTAATGAATCTGGGAACGTGATGTCGGCATCGACGGTTCCGTTCGGACCAGTCACTAAATCTGGGAACCATGCGGCGGTATCGGCGAAGTTCTGACGCACGGCGGGGTGCGTGGGATCTTCCACGGACACACTGAGCTCGTCCTTCTTTTCAGCCCCCGGCTCCACTTTCGAATCTAGGAGGAAAACCGGTCTGGCGTTTCCACTAACGGAATCAGCCGATTTCATGGCCATGGGTGCAGCAAACACCGAGCCAGCGGCCTGAGCCGTTTCGAGCTGGCTGTTAATCGCACTGAAACTTTCTGTACGATTCAGCATGCCTCGTCGCTCAGAGATCGCTCCAGTTGCGTGCCAGCTGCCAAATCCGCCGTAGCTACTGAACCAGTTATATGCCCAATAATCTGATTCCTGATCCGGCGCTTGGATCTGCCCAATCGCAGTAAATTCCGCATCCAAGTTGCTCATGGAACTCACGTTATGGATTCGGCGTTGACCGTAGAAATAAGCCTTCGGTGACGGCCCGAATTCATTCTGTATGTAGGTCACCGCCTTATCGTAACCAGTGAGCGTGACTCGTCCCTGCACAGGATTACCGAGGAGGTCTTTCATCTCGACATGCAGATGGCCCACGTCGCCCGGTCGGTACGCATCTTTATCGGATGTGACCTTCACGTTGAGCAGCTCCTTCGAGGGCGGGACGAAAATCTCGCGAGCCTCTTGATGCACATGGCCATTTCGAACCAGCGTCGCTTCGACGAAGAAATTCGGCTTATTCGCGGCAGTGATCGGCACATCCACTTCGGTCGAGCGCTCCGGCAAATCCAAGAACGTGTAGCTGCGCAAGATGCCTTGCGAGGCACTGTCCGAAAAGAGCACTTTCGAGTTATTCTCCGCCGTGTGGATCAGCAGGTGCGCGGTATCACCCGGTTGATAGGTCCGCTTATCCGCGATAATCTCCAAGCTATTGAATCGATATACCGTTCCATCGAAGTGCGCACCACACGCCCAGAAAATGGCGTTTGCTTGCACTTCGGTATTGGTCGAGTCGTGGGTGCTGTAACTGACGCGATACTGGCCCTCGTCGGGAATCGAATAAGTAAACGAGAGACGACCGTCGGGATCGGTCTCCGCGTCGAACGTCTTCATGGAGGTCTCCGTTGGGACGGTCGCGCCGTTTTCGTACGTGATCTTGGAAATCGTCACGGTCCCTTTGGTCGCCACGGGAACGCTGTCCGGCGTTAGGGTACGTATCTCCACCTTCGCGTCTTGATGCGGCTCATACCAGCCTTGGTTCACTTCGCAAAAACCGTAAAACTCCTGACGGGTGACTTTAATATCGCCCTGGCCGGTGATCGTCCGCCGACTCGCATCGCGCACCTCGGCCTCGATTGTGTAGCGATGATCGCGGTCACCCATCGTCTTCAGCGCGGGAGCGGTATCGATCTCGACATCGCAGGTACCATCGGGCTTTAATTCGGCTTCGCCTTGCGCCACTAAATCGCGTAGCGCGTGACGTGTGCCACTCTCTTCGGTACGCCGCGCCATCTCGATATCGTCAGCGCCCATGCCGGTGCCGCCCGGTCCGTACCAACCGTTCCAAATCCACGGCTCCCACAGAATAAAGCAGCCCCAACGATGCCACCACGGGAACCACGGATACGAATAGTAATAGCGTCCGTAGCCGCTGCCGTAGAGCCAGTCGTACTCGTCCGCACCCCAGTAAACGTAGTGATACTCTTCCCGGAACACCTTGTACTTCACTGTACCTTTAGACACGGGCGCGCCGAAGTAGTAGGTCGCGGTGATTTTCGCGGTGACCTTATCGCCCAGACGCGCCTGCGTCTTCGCAGGCACCACCTTCACTTCAAATTCCGGCTTCTTATATTCTTCCACGCGGAATTGCCCACCTGCGGACTGGCCGTTCTGCCCGGAACCATTGATCGAGTACAAACCCAGGGGCGCACCCTCTGGAAGCGTAAACTCACCCGAGGCGCATCCTTCCGTTGACGGAAACGACTTCTGGAAAATCTGTTCACCTTTCGGATTAGTGATGCTAACCCAAACCGAACCTGTGCCGTTGGGCGGCGTGAACTCGCCATTCTTGCGCGATCGTTCCCAAACACGGAATTGCACAACACTACTGGGACGGTAGACCGGGCGATCTGTGATGATGTACTGGCGACTTTCGTTATCGAATTGGTCGTCTGGACTTTCGCTAAACGAACCGGAGACGGGCGAGAAGACATATTCGTCTCCCCGATGCAGTTCCACGGCGACGTTATAACCGTATTCGCTGGGACCTTTATGATTGTAGAGAACCGTACCATTCTCATCCGTGCGATCTGCCGTCTCGATGACGTGCATTTCATTACGGTTCTTACTGTTATTGTAAATCGCGTAGGTCTCAATAACCGTTATGGGCTGGTCAGCCAACGGCCTGCCTGTGGTGGAATCAACCACCCAAATGAGCCCACCCTTAGCCACTTCTTTCATCACCACCGCAGTGCTGGAAATCGCGATGAGCACGGAAGTGTCTTCCGGGGCTCCTTCCGCACGGCCTGTGAGCACATAAACACCTGGCTCCGTGAGCTTCGTGTCGACCTCAGCTTCTGCAGTGAGGTTCTTTTCATTCGTCGCAACAGGCTGTTTCCACGTCGAAACCTTTTCGCCCAAATACCGCTTCCACGAATCATCCCCCTGATTCAACAGGTAGGAGAGGTTGCAGAACTGACCGTAACGGTCCCAATTGCGATCCGTAACACCATCACGCACCGCCGATTCCAGCTTATATTTACGAATCGTGAAGGTGACTTCGCTCAAATTCCGGTAGGTGAACTTCGCTTTCGGAGGAGCCGCAGCGGTAAAGAGCGGTGTCTGCTCCAGTGTCAGACCGGGTAACTTGATCTGAGCGATCTCATCCTTCCCATTTTTCGCCTCCTGGGAGTTTGGGTACTTCTCCTGCAACCGCTGATAGGTCTCGATAGCCTCTGGAAATTGCTGACGCTGTTGATAATAAAAAGCCTTCGCGTACAGAGCCGCCGGTGCGGCTGTGGCGTCCGGATACTTCGCCAATACCTGATCGAAGATCGCCATGGGACTCTCCTCCGGTGGCAGTTGAATCAACCGATTCTTTCCACTGACCAAGGTCATCGCTTCGTCGTCGGCCAGTTCCCAGACTTTCTTCGGCGTGCCCTCGCTCACCACGCGTTTCGGACGCGGACGACCAAACCGGTCGTACTCCACGGCGTTCTGGGCCATGCCATAGGTGCCGTAGAGCGATTTACAGATCAGCCCATTCTGCAGGAGTGCCTGCGCCGCATATTCCTTGCTCGGTGTTCCATCGATATTCTGAATTTCCTTCAACAAAAACCGAATCTTTGCACCGTCGCCTGAAGTCGCGCTGTAGGCGTCCGGAGTGCCTATGAATCGTGGTTCGCCATGCGCATCGACAGGGATTCCCGTCGGCGGTTGGTCCTGTTCTTGATTTCGCCAACTGCGCGGCTGTTCATAATCGGCTTCGTCTACGGCCGCCGAGTCATCTTCCGGCTCCAGACCGCCGCTCCAGAAACCCCACCACCAACCCCAAAACGGGCAATAAACCACCCCATACGAGTACTCCTCGTGACGGATGATCGCGTTCACCAAATCGAAATCGATTCCCACCTGTTCCCCCACCGGGCTTTCCTTATCCGCGAACGGCAAAGTCGATGACTTCGCCAGGGCGATCACCAACTCGCGAGACCGTTCCAGATGCGCGATCGCCTCTTTGCGATCCTTCTTAAAGCTCGAGACTTGCACGCCTTGTAGCCACTCGTTCCGATGATACACCCCGCCCTGTTTCGTCCCTGAATGCGGCAGTCGCAGGTAGAGCCCGCCGAAGAATCGCTCGCCGCGAGCCTCTGCCAAAGTCCCCTTCGTGTGCTCCACATAACTCTTCGCGCGATCAATTGGATCGTCCCACAGCGAAAGCTGAAAATCACACGCCACCGCTCCTTCTAGAGCTGTCGCTACATCGGGGCTCGACCAACCTTCCGGCCCGGCCGCCGCCAAATCCCGCGCCTGATCGAAAACGCCCCGCGCCTCCATGTAGTTTTTCGCTGCCAGCTTCGCTGTCGCTTGCTTCAGCAAGTTACCCACTGGAGTATCGGGAAAAGTCGGAACCGGTTGCCCTTCCACCGCCGGAATCATCAACATCGCAAGACCAACCGATAAGAGGAGAAAAAGCCGTTTCATCAAATGCCCTGACGCGCCAGTTATAAAAAACGCTGAACTTTTTTTCATAAAATTTATACCTCACTGAAACAGCATGCTATCACAGAGGAAGAACATGAGTGGATCATAGGAGCAAATTGTAAAACTTCCGCTCCAGATTCGTTTCCTTGGGGATGGGAATGGGAGGCTCTCAATCGGACATTTTCCGTTATTGGAAGCGGGCTGACTGGATTTTCCTAAACTACGAGCCTCATGCTCCAGATTGACCCACTTGCTATTGTCATACAATCCTATTCGTGGTCAACGCCCAAAGGAAGTCGCAATGGGATTGACGGATGCCTGTGCCTCAGCGGGAAGCAAATCCTCTTTTTGGGCTTTTCGATCCGTTACCAGTCGCGCCGATGCCGATCAGAAAATGTTTTATTCACAGTAGCTCGTCCCCGTAGACTCCACAGTCCATTTTCCACCGACTTTGGTTAGCTTCCACAACCCCCCCATGCCGTATAGCAAATTTTTCGTTTTCCTTGCCATGTTCCACCTAGCTCTGAATAAACACCCCAGTGGATAAACATCCCAAAACGCGCCTCACGCCACCACCCGAGCCGGGCATCCCGTTCCGCCTCCGTGGGTCTCAGGGAATCCGCACTGGGAGCCCTCTGGGATTCGGGGTCTTCAGCACACTGAGCCAGGTTGATTGTGAATGCCAAAACGATTAATAATAGCGGCGAACATTTCATAAAAGGTGATCGGATAGTCAAGGCTGAAATACCTGATCTATCGCGAAAGAACAGAGGATTTAAACGAAGTGTATATCAGGAATAAACGCAATATATGAAGCAATAGTTGTAATAAATCTCATAAAATTTTAGCGGCTCATGGAAATCGTACTTTTAAGCAGAGGAACGGCTCCTTGAAGCGACGAAGGAGTCCTACCCATCAAACTGAATACGACATTCCCCGAAGTTTTCAAACCGGGGGATGGAGAGGGCGACCGCCCGGTCCGAAGCTAACTCTACTGCCTTTTTGTCTTCTGATCGCCAAAGCTGACCGAGGCGAGGCTTGGGGAGCCCGAGGTGAGCGACGCGATCCAAAACCTAACCTGGCGATGAGCCGCCAGGCTGATCGACG
>CAVURW010000074.1:0-10659 GCA_963743595.1 uncultured Verrucomicrobiae bacterium | reverse complement strand
GAGATCGCTCGCAGTAAGGATTATCCTGATGGGGCCAAATATGTTTGGAACGCTGAGGTACTGTGGTCGCTCGACGACTATCTAAAACAGTATCCGCAAAACGAGCCCAAAATTATCGAAGCGATCAAGAACGGCTCCATTTATCCCAACGCATGGTACGCCAATGAATTGACCGGTCTTTGTCGACCAGAGGAATTGCTCCGGCTCTCGACTTTCGGGCTGAGGCTTCAACAAAAGACCGGAGTGGCTATTGATTCGGCCATGATCAGTGACGCCCCCGCGATGTCGTGGGGATGCATTCAGGCGCTGAATGAAGCCGGAGTAGCTGGGCGGCTACGTTCCCGAGTCGGGCCGGGGCACGGTGACGGGTAAACTGGCCATCGCCGATCCTGGCAACCCGCATCCCTCGCTCGCCAACATCTGGGTGGGGCTGGAGCAACAACCTCCGAGTCCCCATCCGACCTACGATTTTCAGAAATACGCCAAGGCCTACCAGTTCTGGACGAAGACCGGGCCGGACGGGACGTTCCGCATCCCGCATGTCATTGCCGGTTCCAACTACACGCTCTGGGCCTTTGGTCCCGGCGCGGCGGGCACGTTCCTTTCGCAGAACCAGACGGGTGGCTCGGCCCCGATGGAACTCGACGTGCCGTCCAAGCCCTTTGCGGTCACGGTCACGGCCGGCATTCCGACCGACCTGGGGATTGTGACCTGGACGCCCCAGCGGGTGGGAGCAACGGTCTTCGAGCTGGGCTATCCCGATCGCAAGGCCGACAAATTTCGCCATGGCGATGATTACTGGGTGCCTGAGCCATCGCCCAAACTCGGCTACCTGACCCCGATCTGGGGCGGAGAGCGGGAATTTGTGTTGGATAACCCCAACGGCCTGACCTACACCGTTGGCCAAAATCAGTGGCCGCGCGATTGGAGTTACATCATCCCGGAGCCCCCCGACGCAACCGGCGTCTATCAGCCAGGTACCGGAACCATCACCTTTAATCTTCCAGCGGCACCCGCCGCCGACGCCAAGGCTTCCGTCTATCTAGGTTGCGCCGGTGATGAGTACGGTGGCGTCATCGTGAGCATCAATGGCACCAACCTCGGCTTAGCTCCGAACGTCACCGGTACGCCCAACCCTGTAACCGAAGCGGGTTTCGACCCCCCGGCAACCTATTCGGACGACAGCGCCGAGCACTTCAGTGATCACGGACCCTTCTTCGACGAGCGGATTAACTTCCCTGGCAGTCTGCTGCATGCGGGCGCGAATACGCTTAGCATCAAGGTCGCGGGCAAAAAGGGCATGCCGTATCTCATGCTCGACTACCTGCGGCTGGAGTTGACCGGCTATGTGCCGCCCGCGCCGGCCAGCGTTACGGCGCTTGCGGGGAACGGCCGGAATCTCGTCACCTGGCCGGTGGTAGCTGGAGCGACCAGCTACAACATCCTGCGCAGCACCACGCCGGGACCGGTCCCGTGGCGGGCAGCGGGCCGAGCCTCGCAAGCTATACCGACACCTCGGCAGCCAATGGCGCGGCCTATTCCTACGTGGTGCAGTCGGTCAACCCCACGGGCACCAGCCCTTCGTCGACGCCGAGCGCGGCGGCCACTCCGCTGGCGACGATCTCCGGCAATCCACCGGCGACGCCCGAGGGCATGAAGGTCGTCACCTCCGGCCATCACTTGGTCTCGTTGAGCTGGTCAGCCTCGTCTGGCGCGGCGAACTACCAAGTCTGGCGCTCGACGCTGCATCAGGATGGCGTGGGGGACACCTATCCTCTGCGCACCATCGTTCTCGACGATTCCGTTTCCGGCACGACGTACACCGACACCACACCGACCGACGGTCGCATGTACAGTTACTACGTCCAGGCCACGAACGCTGCGGGTGCCAGCGCACCCTCGGCTGCGGTCACCGCCGCGCCAGTACCCCCGCCGCCTGCCGCCGCGCCGGATGGACTGACCGGCACGTGGACCAAGACCCGCGCAGGCAACGCCATCAAGTTGCACTGGTCCGCTGTTCCCGGCGCAGTCGGCTATGTCGTCTATCGCTCCAAGGGAACGGACGGGTCCTTTAACTGGCCCGCCAATTTTGTCACCACCCAAGTAGAGACGACCTACCTCGACATAGGCTATGTCGAGAAAAAGGCCAATTCCAAACCGCTCGATGCCAGCACCGCCTACTCCTATCAGGTGACGGCCGTGAATTCCGGCGGCGTGTCGCCTCCGGCGAACGTACAGGTACAGCCGCAATAGTCGCACGACAGCTCGGAGTTTGCCGCACCGAGGGACTCTAGGGGCTTACAGACTCCGACCGGTTCCCGAAAACGCAAGCATGCGCGCAGGTGTTTGAACGCTCGTCGGTCGTGCCTCGAGAAGAAGTGCTACGGCAGGCGTTGATTGCCGGTCGAGGCCATGTGGATCTGGCGGCACTGAAACAAGAGCTCGATCAATCGCCAGAATTGATCCGCGTGGGCCGAGACGTTTCGACAAAAGAAATCCTGGCGACCGAATTGTATTTGATTCAAACACTGAATGACGGCAAGGATCGTTGTTTCTCACTGGCTCCTCGGTTTCTGCCGTCTACTCAACTCGGAAAAGATCAGAGGGAAGCGTTGGAACATGTGTTGAGGACGTCGGATCAATTTGCGGGATTTCGAGGGTTGGCCGGGACCGGGAAAACATCCACTCTGAAGGAGTTAGGCCGGGCGTTGAGTGAATCTGGCAAGGAAGTCGTCTTCTGTGCGCCGACAGCGGCGGCGACTCAAGTTCTGCGGAAGGACGGCTTTTCTTCGGCGAAGACACTCGCCAAGCTTTTACACGAGGACAAACTGATTCCAGGATCAGTAATCGTGTTGGATGAGGCCGGCCTCGTTGGCGCTCGGGACATGAAGCAACTCTTCGAGCAGGTTAGAGCAAAGAATGCCCGGCTGATCTTTTCAGGAGATACCGGCCAACATTCCAGTGTAGCTCAAGGTGATGCTCTCCGGTTGCTGGAGGAACATTCACGATACAGTTTCCGGGAGCTTACGACGATCCGGCGGCAACAGGTTGAAGAGTATCGACACGTCGTGGAATATGCAGCCAACGAACGGCCCAAGTCGCTTTTGACCGGTTAGATCGACTCGGCTGGGTGAGTGAGGCTGACGCGGGATGCGACCTCTATAACGCCGCCGCAGCGGCCTATCTGGAAAGTCGACAGAATGGCAAACCGGCTTTGCTCATTGCCCCAACCTGGACTGAAATTGAATCGGTGACGGAAGCGGTGCGAAATCGTTTGAAGGAAGCCGGAGCCTTAGGCCCAAAAGAGGAGAAGATTTCGGTTTTTGAAAGCGCGTCATGGACCGAGGCTCAGAAACGGCAAGTATCCCAGTATTCCCCAGGGCAGCAGATTTTGTTTAAAGAGGATTCAAGGACATTTCGCAGGCAGGAGCGGGTCGATGTAGTGGAGGTATTGCCAGCGAAGAATGCTATTAAAATTCAGAGAGAGGATGGGTCGATTCACCTGTTCCGACCGAAGGCAGGAACGTCTTTTGATGTGGGTCATCCTCGGAAAATCGGAATAGCCCCAGGAGATTTGCTATTGCTCCAAGCCAATCTTCCCAAGGAAGGGTTTATTAATGGTCAAGTAGTCTCTGTTGAATCGGTGAGTGACGGGAAGATTACCCTTACCAACGGCAAAACGTTACCATCCGATTATTGCGAAATGACTCATGGCTATTGTGTGACCTCACATTCGGCTCAGGCTCGCACCGTCGACGCAGTTTTCTTGGTGGCTTCGTCCCGTTCCGCTGCTGCCATTCATCAGGAGCAGTTCTACGTGTCGATTTCCCGAGGGCGTCAGGAATGTCATGTGTTTACCGATGACAAAGAGCTGTTACGAGACCGGATCGCCCGGTCCACGGAGGCTGCGCTCGAAATGGTGGGCGATGCTCTCAGAGAGGCAGGTTTCGCTCCGCCAATGATCAAAGAATCTGCTCCAAAGAGAACGCATCCTAAGATCGATCCTTTGCGAGTTTCCCAAGAACTGCTCTATAACCAAATGACCCAACTTCTCCAAGAGGAGGTTTCGCCTGTAAAAGAGCACCAGTTTGTACCGGACCTGCACCTCGAAACTACTGGATCCAACGTCACGTTGGAAAAAGAGCTTCCCCGTTCGCCGTAATCATTTATGACTAAACCAGCTAACGCCGAAGTACCCAAGTGTGTCATTCACTCGCAAATAGCCAAAAACTTCTTTACATGTACAGTTCGGTGAATCGGGGTAAGGCGATGTTCCATCGCTTTCGTACTACGAGGGTGGTCGGCGTGTCCAGCGTAACTTTTGTGATAAGGCAGAAGCGAAGCGGGTGGCTCGGTCGATTGTAGGTGATCTTGCAATGGATATGCGGAGGCGGTTGACAATTTATCGACACCTGAACTGGAAAGCTACGTGGCGGCTCGAAAGGTTCTGGCTTCAAATTATGTCGGCCCTAGCAAACGTGGAACTGAGCATCAGGCCCGCCGCGAGTAAAGTGGAGGTGAGACAAAGATTTTTAAAATTCATTTGGGGCATAATACCTGACGTGGGGATGACATTTGCGAGGATATCTTTCTATTAGCTCTGCCTGATAAATTGAAAGTTCTAAGATTTTTCCCGAAAGAGAAGGTGGAATGTAGTAGTGAGCCGTAATATCGCGTGATGTGATATTGAAGTCCGATCCATTCCGCGTCGTTCAGCCTCGGGTTATATCGCGGTCTTGCCGTAATTCAAAGGTGCGCTTATTAATTTTGCCATATCAATCTACTCTTTCCAGCCGGTAAGTCTGACCGGCACTAGTAGGGAAGGATGAAACGCCACTAGTGGTCGTTACGGGAACGGACTGCCCGCCCCCTTGCGGCACGACGCGGAAGGCGCCGCCCCAAGGGCTGACTATCTTCACGCCGCCGCCCACGTTGGAAGTAATCTGCCCGTTCCCAATCTTTCCGGCCCGCAACCACATAGAGGTCCATGCCGCTAACATCTTCGTCGCCCGGGATGTTCTGGTGCAGATAACGGCAGTCGCCTTGCTCGCCCTCGTCCGCTTTGCTCACCCAGGTCTCAATTGGGACACTCTTCGACCGCGGCTTTTTGGTCTCGATTGGGACGCTCTTCGACTGCGGTTTCGTGTCACGCAGAAGATCCTGGTCGCCGAGGAACGAGACGGGCCGTTTCGAGTGGATCAAGATGACATTGCTCTGGGCCAGCACGCACACATCGGCGGTTTCCTGCGCGGTCGTGAGTCGGCAGACGGTTTCGATGGTAACGCCCTGCGCTCCTATGGCAGCGCGCCGGTTCGTCACTGGATGATGACCGTGCCGCGCAGGCGGATGTCGCGCGAGGAGGAGCCGGCGAGGATGGTGTAGGTGCCCGGGGCGATCTTCCAGCCGTGCGAGGCGACGTCCCAATAAGAGAAGGCGCGCGCGTTGAGGTCGAAATGGACGTGGCCCTTGGTGCCCGGCTGGAGTGTGATTTTCTGGAAGCCCTTGAGCCAGTCGGGCGCGTCCTTCAGTCCGGCAGGCAGCGCGGGCTTGCCGACATAGACCTGCGCGGCCTCGGACCCAGCGATTGCCCCGGAATTAGTGAGGTCGAAATCGACGCCTACGGTTTGCGCGGGATTGGCGGCGAAGGAAGTCGTGGCCGGGCTGACGGCGAGGTTGTCGTACTTGAACGTCGTGTAGGAAAGCCCATAGCCGAAGGGGAAAAGAGGCTCGACCTGATGCGCGTCATAATGCCGGTAGCCGACGAAGATGCCCTCGGTGTAGTTGACGTCCAATCCCTCGGAGATTTGCGCGGGCTGGTCTTCGATCTTCGCTGGAAAAGTCAGCGGGAGTTTGCCGGAAGGATTGGCCGCCCCAAACAAGATATCCGCTACCGCGTTGCCGTCCTCTTCGCCGGGATACCATGCCTCGAGTACGGCCGGCACCTGCGCGAGCCACGGCATGAGGATGGCCGAGCCGGTCTTAAGCACGACCACCGTCTTGGGATTCGCCGCAGCAACGGCCGCGATCAGCGCGTTGGTTGCATCGTCGAGCGCGATCGAGTGATCCTTCCCCTCGGATTCCTTGTCGCCGACCATGACGATGGCGATGTCGGCGCTGTGCGCGAGCGCAGCGGCCTTCGCAATGTCCTTGCCTTCGTCGAGGGTGATCGTCACTGCCGCACCAGCTTTGTCTTGCAGGCCCGCGAGAGGTGCGACCTCATACGCCGCCTTCACCTGCGAGCTGCCGCCACCGCCGGTCTTGGCCTTCATCGCGGCGGGCCCGATAAGCGCGATGGTGTGAAGTTTGTCCGCGTGCAGGGGCAGTATGCCGCCGTCGTTCTTGAGCAGAACCATGCTCGCCTCGGCGATTTGCTTCGAGACCGCGCCCTCGTCCTGCACTGCGATAGGCTGGTTCGGGTAAGGATCGTGCCACGTGCCGCGCAGCATCATCTTGCTGAAGCGGCGCACCAGCATGTCGTCGATGCGCGAGACTGGAACCTGCCCGGATTCGACCAGTTTTTGAAGATCCTTGTCTTTAAACCATCTTCCCGTCGGCATCTCGGCATCAAGTCCGGCCAGCACGCTCGGGGCGCAGCTGTGGACGGCGCCGAAATCGGACGTAACGTAGCCGTCAAAATTCCACTCGGTCTTGAGCAGGTCGGTCAGCAGCCATTTGTTCTCGCTGCAAAAAGTCCCGTTGAGGTGATTGTAGGCGCTCATGATGGCGTCTACGTGGCCTTCCTTCACCGTCATCTCAAACGCGGGCAGATAGATTTCGCGGAGCGTGCGCTCGTCGATGATCGAGTTGCCTTCCATCCGGTGGTCCTCCTGGTTATTGGCGGCAAAGTGCTTCGTCTCGGCGTTGATGCCCTGCGCCTGGATGGCCTCGATCGTGGCCACCGCAATCCTGCCTGCGAGGTAGGGGTCTTCGCCGTAGCCTTCGAAGGCGCGGCCACCCTCGGGGCAGCGGACGATGTTGACCGAGGGCGCCTCGATCATGTTGCAGGAATAAGCGAACGCGTCCCGTCCGCAGATCTTGCCGTAGTCGGCGGCCTGCGCGGGATCTAACGTGGCGGCGAGTGCGATAGGCGCGGGCAGGGCAGTCGCGGGGCCTTGATGACCTTTGCCGCCGTTCCCGGCACCGGCGGGACCATTGGTGAAATTGTAGGTGGGAATGCCCAGGCGCGGAATGCCAATCACGACGCGATTGCCGGAACCGTGCACCTGCGTCATTTTTTCCTCCAGCGTCATCTGCGCGACGATCTTCTTCGCGGCGGCGACACAATCGTCCATCGATTTTTGCGAGGCATCGGAGTCAGCGGCGCGGGCGATCACGCCGCAGCATAAAGCGAATATCAGGAAAAGACGGATAGGCATGATTATCATTCCGGAAAGGGATTAGGCGGTTTCACACGAATCTATACAACTTGGGGAACGCCGTAAAGTATTGGGCGTGAGGCTCATGGTTTTGAACACCAAGTTCAAGGTGCCCCCGAGCGTTGCTGACTTTGCCTGCCCCGGTCAGGTTAAGCGAATCATAGTTGTTCGTATGATGCGGAAAGATTCGAGGTCAATCACGTCCTTATGGTGATCCAAGGCTGATCCATAAGTTTCAGCTGGTCGCAGTCCTGTGGCGGATTGCTTCAACTTTTCGAGAGCCATTTTCTCCTCAGCCGACATCTGCTCAAGCTGCCGTTCCCGGACCTCTTCCGTCGTAATTCCCTTCAGCTTCCGAGAGCGCGTTTGATGAACCGCAACCGACACTTCGTCGTTATCCAGAGCGCGTCCCAACCGCGCTTCCATCTTGGCAATCTCTAGGTCGCGTTCTCGAGCCCGTTTGGAGAACTTCTTCAGCAACTCAGCATCGACTCCTTTGATCTCTAAACCGTGCTTCGATGGCTCCGTTTCGTAACCCAAGCCACGCAACCCACGAGTCAGCTCGTTTCGATAGACTTCCGTCGCATATTTCGTTAGCGCGAACATGTCCGAAGTTTGAAGCGATTTCCATCGTTGTTCCTGGTGATCGAAGGTCGCGTTGAAAAACGTGAAATGCGTGTGCAGCTGCGGGTCGAGTGCCCGCGAACTGTTGTGCAGAAACTCCGCACCAATCAGATTGCCCGTCGTTCGATCTTGTTCGACACCTCCAATCCGAATCCGTGTCGCTGCGAACTGCTCCAGTTCTTTTGCCGCAATTCGAGCCGCCTCCTGATGTGCGCGTAGAATCCGCTCGTCATCCATTGTCACCGCCAGAATCGAAACTGACTTCGGAGCCGAACACGTAAAGTCAAAGAATACCCGTCGGTTCCCGTCCTCATTCATTCGCTGCGTTAAGCGTTCTCCCGTCCTCGGATCTAGATTATCGCACAACGCCATGAACGCTTCCCTATCCACAGCATAGCCTTCCAGAAGCCCCAACTGTTCACTGCCCAAACCGATCCAACGTCCCACCTCCACTTCACCTACCGTGTAGTAATCGTTATGCGATAAGTGCTCATCAAAGTAAGCCTTCGCCACCGCCTTACTCTTCTGAGGTACCGCCGTAAACATCCCCGAAAGCTAACCCGATTGGACGAGCTTCACCAGCCCATCTCCATCCTGCATGAGTAGGACACCAACCCCTTAGCCTTCGGTAAGGTCTTTGTGAAAGAAATGCGCCGCCAAATTCGATTCAACTGAGATGCCTTTGCGAATCGAATTTTACTGCGATTGGAAAACCGTTGGAAAAACTGTGATATGAAAACCAAACTCGAATTGGACGAACTTGAGAAGCGCATTGACTATGAGTCTCTAATCCAAAAGTTAGATGCATTGTGCGTAACGGGGGAATTTAGCGAGCGCCGTAAAGTGACCGATCTTTTGGACAAACTGAAACCAGCCTTGTTACGCGCCCGAGAAAAACATGTTCCCGTTCGTGTTCTGGCTAAGTACGTGATCGATAGCGGCATTCCGATAACCGAAGCGACGTTCCGAAAATACTTGGCCGGATACGAGCCGAAGAAGAAAAAGAGTCGGTCACTTAACCGGAAAAAAGGCACGCCTGAGAAGTCCGTTGGAAACACATTGGAAAACGATGTGACCATCGTTTCTTCTCCCGTTTTACCCGTTTTGGAAAAAGTTGTTCCTGAGTCTGGGAAGCCGTCTGAGAAAATTTTGCCACCCCGATTAGCTCGACGTAATAAATAGCCGCGACACGGCGATTTATTCGTATGACTAAAAACAAATCCGACGTGATAGTGGCCCAGTTGTGCAAGAAGCGAGTGGTGTTTTCGATTGGCGGTAAAGGTGGCGTGGGAAAGAGCTGGTTGGTTTGTCTCCTCATCGATTGGTATTTGAGTAAGAAAATCAAGTTCCACGCCATTGACCTAGATAACGAAAACAATACGTTGTCCCGCTTTTACTCGGAAGCGGAATTCATCGAGGTGTCCAAAGAGCGTGAGCTCGATACGATGATTGAGAAGATCGTTGAAGGTGAAACGCCGAACACCGTTATCGATATGCGGGCAGCCTCCACGGACCGAATTGAGCCCTGGCTACGGCAGATCGATTTTAATGCATTGGAACACGATTACGGCATCTGGTTTACCGCCGTTGGTGTCGTCGATTCGTCCTCCGATAGCGTGGCGAATATCGGTTATTGGGCGAAAGACGTGCTAGGAGGCAGGAAAGGTCTCAAGTTCGTGATCGCCCAAAATAAAGTGCGTGGCGAGGAGCTGAATTATCCCACTTCCAAAGAGGCGGCGGAGTATCGGAAGACACTCGATTTGATCGAAATTGAAATCCCCAAGATGGACGAGTGGATTCATCAAAAGTTGGAAGTGGCCGATTTGAGAATTGCGACTGCCTTGGAAATTTCCGATCCCGCCAGTCCTCTAACCAAGTTTATGACCAAGAGTCGTCTGAAACGTTACCAAGAAACCGTTTTCGCCGAATTTGAAAAAGCAAAGGAATGGTTATCCCTCTAAACTTATGGCTCTTCATCCCTTCGAAGAAATGCTTAAGGTCGTTCCGCCAGACATTCGCGCCAACGTGGAACGGCTTTTACGCGGTTTTGGCATCACAAATAACGATGATCCTGTCGTTCAATTGCTGACAATCCTCGCGTTGTACGCCGCTTATTACGACCGAATCCCAGAGAAGATCTTTGATGCGAGTCGTAACGTGGAAAAGTTGTCCCAGGCGACAGAAGAGCGAGCAAAAAGTTCTTTGGAAGCTCTGGACCAGCGTGTGAGGTTGCTCCGTGATTTGACTGTTCTTCTCCAGAAAGTGACAGATCGGTTAACGACCGTCCCCCGAGAAATTGCCGAGAGGTTTCCCATTGAGGCGTTGTCCGATGTGATTTTCAAGAAACTGGAGGCCGAACTGGCCCAATTGAAGATTCCAGAGTTTCGATACGCAATAGTTGAGGCACAAGCGACCATGCAAGACTTCGCGATCCAGTCTCGGGCGTCTATCGATCAAATGAAATCCGATATCGCTCGTTTAACCGAAGCGACGGAAGCAATTAAAGAGATGCACATGCCGCGTAGATCGTGGTGGTCTTTCTTCTCATAAACAGAGTCATTTGTTTCGCCCCTTTCCCGACCTCTCCCCGAGGAAAGGAGTGGTCAGCTCCCTACGGCCCGCTGGCCGTCGCCGGTCGGCAGGTGAAGCTAAAATAATG
>CAVURW010000073.1:0-3216 GCA_963743595.1 uncultured Verrucomicrobiae bacterium | reverse complement strand
GCGGTTCTCCGCTTCGATGAACCGTTCTGTCTCACGCGCAATCACTCGTGCCAAGGAAACACCTGGATCTGTGTACGGAACCAGTACGGACTTAGATCCGCAGCAAACGATTTCATCCGGGAACCGTCTCTCAAACGCGAACTTTTCACACCACTCATCGCCCGCAGAAAGTAACGCATTCACGTGAATCGGGTGCGTGTGCCCGACCACCTCAATCTTCGGTAAAGAGAGTAGGTAAGCGTGAAAGAGCGCTTCCACGGATGGCTTGGGTTGGCTCGGATCGATTCGTGATGCCATGAGCTCGTGTTCCACATCTGCGTCGCTCATGTCTCCAGCACT
The DNA here is from genome assembly GCA_963743595.1 of uncultured Verrucomicrobiae bacterium. Taxonomy (GTDB): domain Bacteria; phylum Verrucomicrobiota; class Verrucomicrobiia; order Methylacidiphilales; family UBA1321; genus CAVURW01. The sequence continues at coordinate 2,877 of CAVURW010000073.1, read as the reverse complement.
GAGCAAAGGCATCAGTGAGGAGAACCGACACGTCACGAATTGATTTTCGGAGATCGTTCCGAGCGAAGTGCCGCTCGCTTTTACAAGGAACGTATCGTCGCTACTGCGAACGGAGGTGTTTCCTTCGCCCAAAATCGCCAAGCCACGATCTTCGCGGCCCAAGTCGTGAGACAATTTCACCAATGCCGCCAATTTTTCAACAGTCGTCATATAGGTGTATTACACCTTCCCGCAAACGGAGACTTCCAGGCCCAGTTCTGCCATGGCGGCAGCCTTCACCAGAAGTCCATTCCGAGCGGACGATTGATCCGGCGCATAGACGACCTGAATGTGATTGCTCTTGTGTCGCGCCATCATTTGATCGCGTGAAATTCCGTGGAGAACGGTGTGCATGATGGGCCATTGTGGCGTCGTCAGCTTCAAGCGCTCTTGGGTCTCGGCTTCCGGCAACTCAATCACTTCCGCCAAACCGGTATCGTATTTCAACTTGCCCTTCTCGACGAACACACGGCTCCAAACAATCCAGCCCGGCTTACTGACGCCCGACATCGTGCCGCCGCCCAACCGGAAATACATCGCTGGTTGACGGTAGCTTTGCGCACCTTTGTAACCGCCGATGAAGTGCTCTGCCGGTGCTGCCCCGGAGATCAGAAACACCCAGACGTAAGGCTTGCCCTTCGCCGCCGCATAGGTGCGGCCCCAGCGCAGATCGTGCAAGGTGTTTTCCGGTGGGTAACCGAGTTGCCGCCAGATTTCGTACGTCACCAAACCATCCAGACCCGCGCATTCATCGACTTCGTTGAAGTGTGGCAGCGCCTCGCCCTTAAAGAGTTCTACGCCCGTTGTCTCGTGATAAACGGGCGGGCGATCTACATTGTTCAGCATGCCTTCGACCAAGTCCGAAGCTGGCGTGAGATCCTTCAATCCTTGCTGATATTGAATGCCAATTGTCGATGCGCCGAACTCGTCCGCGATACGCACGGCAGCGATGTACATCTTGCACTGGCCATGAATCTGCGCCTCGGTCAGCTCGGTCGCTTCATCTTTGCCCAAATGGAAGCGCATGCCCTTTTTGACCAGCCAATCATATACCGCTTTGGCTTCGTCGTCTTTCACCGTCTGCATCTTCGCGTAGAGGGAAGATTGGCTGAGCCGTTCTTTAAACACGCCTGTGGGGTGGAGCAGTTCATCGGGGATAATCGCGTTGAACATGCCCATGCAGCCCTCATCGAAAACGCCCATGATACGCTTTTGATGTTTCAGATTTTGAGCGTAGGTCTTGCCGGTCTTCAGCGCTGTGCCGGAAATCTTGACCTGCTTAAATGGCTTCACGTGAGACGTATCGTGCTTGATCTTGCCCTTCTTCAGCCACGAACGCAGGCCGTTCAGGAAAAACTCGTCCGTGAATTCTTCGCTCCAGATTGAGCTGTATTCCACGCCCGCTTTCGTGAGCGAGCCGTTCAGGTTGAGCATGCCCACTAATCCCGGCCATGTGCCGCTCCAGTTCGCCAGGGTCAAAATCGGGCCCGTATGGGTGGTCAAACCGGCCAACAGGTGATGGCTGTATTGCCAAACGGCTTCCGCAATGATCAACGGCGCCTCATTCGGAATGCCTTCGAAAACCTTCATGCCGTACTTTTGGCTATCGATAAAGCCATGTTTCTTTTCGGGATCGAACGCGTGGGCGCGTTGCAGCGTGTACCCTTCCTTGGCCAAGGCATCCGTCAGCGTCTTTTCCATGGCAGCCTGCGCTTCTTGACAGACTTGATTTGCGCTGGAACGGAGATCGCCGCTGGCAACCAGATAGACGATCTTCGCGGGTTTGGCGGACTTTTCCTGAGACGGCTTGGTGGCTACTTTCGCCGCCTTTACAGGAGCTCCTTTCGTTTTCGGAGCTGCTTTCGGGCTTTTCGCCGCAGCAGGTTTAGTCGTCTTCGCGTTTTTCGCAGGTTTTTTTGGAGGCATAATTTTGATGTATTGGGTTGTATTGAATGAACTAAAAACTTACTTGGTCGGGAGACCCGCAGCCTTCAGCCGCGCCCGATCCGTATCTGTTAAGAGGTGCACTTTCGGAATCCAGGGAGTGACCAGCGTGGCCGTCTTCAGGCCTACCTTTTGCGAGTGCGCGCACACCACCACTTGCTCCGCGCGTTGAATCGCCAGCGTCTGGAGCTTGCCCACTTCCGGTCCACTCGCCCACACACCCTCTTCCGTGACCCCTTCGGTACCGAGAAAAACTAAGTCGAACTTCCACCGTTCCAGCGCGGCTTCGGCCTCTTCACCTAACATAATCGATTGCCGATGCAAGAACCGCCCGCCGACGAGGTTCACTTCCATCTCATCAAATCGACCCAGCGTATCCGCCACCGGCAGATTATTCGTCACGACGGTCAGCGGAAAAATCGGGTCGCGTTGAATCGCCTCAGCTACGGCGAATACTGTGGTGCCGCTATCAAAAAAGCAGACCATGCCCGGCTCGATCATCCGGTGCGCCTTCACCGCGATCTGCTCTTTAGCGCCTGCGTCCACACCGCGCCGCAAGAAAAACGAGGCGTAATTTCGGTCGAACTTGGAGAGCGCCCCGCCATAAGTCCGGGTGATCTGCTCCTGCCCAGCGAGTGCGCGTAAATCCCGCCGCGCAGTCGCAGGCGACACGTTCAGGCTTTCGCAAACTTTTGCCAGGGACAAGTACCTGTGGCTTTGCAGCAGTTTTGCCAACTTTTCCCTGCGGGAAATAATTACATCTCGGGCAACTTTCACTTAATCCTTGCTAACGGGTTTTTGGTCATTCGTCAATCTTATAGCTCGATTCTAGTGATCACACTCGGTCCATTAGCGCGCCGATCAACCGATCATAAATACCGTCAGACGCTTCGG
>CAVURW010000072.1:0-47875 GCA_963743595.1 uncultured Verrucomicrobiae bacterium | reverse complement strand
GGAAACCATACCAGAATCCCTTCTGCGGTGTAATCGTTAACCTCTTGGACTAAATCGTACCCTTGATAAGTACGCCATTGCTGAGGGTCATAATCGAGATGGCCGTTACTGTAAAGTGAAGCACTATCCACTGAGAAATCTCGCAGAGGTATGGCGGACGGTTCATAGAAAGTGCCCTCCGTAATTTCGAGGGTTGGATTATCTATCTTAAACGATCTATTCGGCGCTTCGGCTAGATAATCAACAATGTCCTGCGGTACCATAATGCGTCCCCAATTTGCGAGATTCAGGTGCTCGTGTCTACGTCATCCCAATTCGCATTACCATCTATCAGCCAATTGAAGGCGTAATGTCGATAGTAGCAGACAGGTAAGATTAGGCCGCACATATCGGTTCCGTCGAGATGGCGCTTCGAGCCGCCCAGTGATACCGAAAAATAAGGTCTGCCTCATCAAATATCTCCTCGGCAGGGCGAAGATGGGCGTCTTCGATGAGTTGCGCACGTAAATTTACCACGATCGTCATCCGTAAGGTCTGTCAATTTCACAAATGCCTGCTCCTCTGGTGTCAAGTCTTTCGTAATGCCGCGGTTATCTAAGTGCTTCTGTAACTCATCCTTAGGCATGCCATTGGGTTCGGCATAGACTGCGAGCAAGGCCAAGACTGTGGTCCGGCGTGCGATCGTTTCCAGAGGTTGAATTGTAGTTGGGTCGCACTCAATCCAAGGCAGCCAATCTAGGACGGGAATCCCATCTGAAGTCAGGCGAGCCATTGAACGGGCCTTACGCTGCTCTCCAAGAGGCTGCATTTCCTGGTCTGTCACCCACTTAAGGTAGGATTGCACAGGGAACGGCGTAAACGAAAATCTCAAGAGGTATTCTTGGCTCTGGAGGTGTCTGATACGCTTCATTCGAAACGACATACTCATGTCAGTTTTTTTGATCACGGCGGTCATCCGTAGATGCAAACCGATAGTACGCCAGGCGTTTATTACAAAAGCTCACTAGCAATCCTTTCGCGTCGACATCTTCCAGCCGACACCCGCTTACTTTGTCGGGACTGACGAGGAATTGCTGAACTATCTGTCCGGTAAGGGCATAGATGAGAACGATATGGTAATGGGTGGAATTATCGACGGTATAGTGCTTACGAGGATAACGAGAGTCCGGTTTCATGGAATGTTCCTCTCCCGCCAAAAAGACAAGATGGTTATTTTCAAGCAATTCCCAAAAGATGAGGGCCCCACGTCCAATTCTTACCAAGCTTGAATTCCACTTGAACGTGGCGACAGGGCCCATTGTAAACGACCTCACTGGTGAAGCTGAGCTTTCGTCCGGGCACGATCTCGATCGACTTTTCTCTATGAAGCTCTCGCGTTCGCCTTGGTGACGTGGGAGTCCTTATTTGCTCCAACTCCCGTTTGAAATTAGCAAGCTGACCCGTCTTAATATCGAGAACGCGATCCGGCGTCACGATGCAGTAGGAACCTTCAACTCCCATAAAAAAAGGACGAAGTTCATTCGTAAAATCGGGCACGAAATCACACAGTTTTACGAGTCGACCCCAGATTCCGGGACCATGCCACTGCCAGACAAATTTTCCCGTTTCCAATTGAATGGCGTAGCATCCGAAATCCCAAGCCCACGGCCCGTCTTGACGAGTCTCGGTGGCCAGTATGATATCCCCCTCAATTGCGAAGATGGCGTTGGGGCGCCAGAATCTTTTGTCCCATAAACACCGTCCCGTACTTCTCTCCACTACTAACCACTGCCCGACAGCATAACGTTCCGTTAAGTGCACCCGCCCAAAATGCTTTTTTAGTGTATTCCGTGTTGTGTAAGACCATGCAGGCACAGTCTCGAGCATCCGCTTAGTAAGACCCGTGTCAGGCGTACCTTCGAGAATAATCGCACGACGCAACGGGGCCCTAAAGCATAGGACGACCCGTTCGACTGACGAAATTGGCTAACCCAGCAGGCCGTCTTGATCCGCTTCCAGGAAGCCGTGGAGATGGCGAATCCGGGTGGGGTGCCGCATCTTCCGCAGGGCTTTGGCTTCGATCTGACGGATACGTTCGCGGGTGACCTTGAACTGGCGACCGACCTCTTCCAAGGTGCGGGAATAGCCGTCGACCAGGCCGAATCGTTGTTCCAGGACAGCGCGTTCGCGGTCGGTGAGCGTGTCGAGCACGTCTTTAATCTTTTCCTTGAGCAACGAGTAGGCGGCCATTTCAGAGGGATTTTCCGCCGACTTATCTTCGATGAAATCGCCGAAGGTTGTGTCGTCGCTGTCGCCCACTTGCGCTTGGAGCGAGATAGGCTGTTGCGCCATGCGTTGAACCGCGCGGACGCGTTCGACAGGGTAACCCATCTCTTCCGCGATTTCCTCCGATGTGGGTTCGCGCCCGAATTCCTGAACGAGCTGTTTCTGCACGCGCATGAGCTTGTTGATCGTCTCGATCATGTGCACGGGAATACGAATCGTGCGCGCTTGGTCGGCGATGCTGCGGGTGATCGCCTGGCGAATCCACCACGTGGCGTAGGTGGAGAACTTGTAACCCCGGCGATACTCGAATTTCTCGACCGCCTTCATGAGACCCATGTTGCCTTCTTGGATCAGATCCAGGAACGAGAGACCACGATTCGTGTATTTCTTGGCGATGGAGATGACGAGACGCAAGTTGGCTTCCACCATCTCCGTCTTAGCGCGATGGGCTTTGCGGAGCCAATCAACGAGCATGATGTAATCCTCCTTCAGCTTCTTTAACGGCATGCGCACCTGCAGCTCCAGATCATAGAGTTTCTGCTCCATTTCCCGGGTCTGCGCGATCGCTTCCTTGCTGCGGCTGCGTGTCTTGGTAAGGCGCTCCAGCGTCTGCTCGCTCTTCACCACTTCATCGTAAATTTGTTCGCAAACGGTCACGAATTCCTCAGTGACTTTCTGCTTGTAATAGAAGCGGGAGAACAGCTTCTGCAGTGCCAGATCCTGCTTCAAAAATTCTTTCTCGGCTTTGACTAAATTGGCCTTGTTATCGCGCGATTTCACAACCTTCAGGTAAGCCTGATCGGTCTTCTGATTCGCCGCTTCCACGCTGCGAACGAGCGCCTTCAACGTGGCCAGGTACTTATCGCGGGAATCGATTTTTTTATCCTGGATAACGCGGTCAAAACGCTCGCGACCTTGCTCCACCTTGCGGGCCAGATTCAGGTACTCGCGCGCCGTAAAACCGAATCGGTTCAAGACCTTTTGAACCATCGTTTCGGCGTCTTCAATGCGCTTGGAAATTTCGACTTCCTGTTCACGGGTGAGCAGCGGCACTTGGCCCATCTGCTTCAAGTACATCCGGACAGGGTCATCCAGAATATCGAGCTTGGCATCGCTCTTCTCTTCATCCGAGAGCTCGTCTTCGACCAAGCCGGTGGAGGGCTTGTGACGATCAACGTCGGATGAATCGATGATATCGATCTCAAACGTGCGGAAGAACATGAGTATCGACTCGGTCTCTTCTGGGTTATTGACGCTATCCGGGAGTGCCTCGGCGATATCGTCGTAGGTCAGGTAACCCTGGTCTTTCGAAAGTTTAAGGAGATCCCGAAGGCGATCATGCATCTCCGGCAGACTGGAAAGAGCCTGCGCACGGGCTTCCATGGGATCAGGGCTGGTGAGGGAGCGCGGCGTCTCCGGGGACTGATTTTGCGCTTTGATCTTATCGGCGCGCTCTGACTTCTCGCTTTTCTCGCCTGGAGTCACCGCCTTAGCTAGCAATGCTGCCTTCACGGGAGAAGCTGCCTTTACAGGGGTCGGTTCCTTGGATTTTGCGGGAGCCGCCTTCGTGGGTGCAGGCTTCTGCGCTGCTGGAGCAACGGGGGCTGGAGCAGGCTTGGGTTTCACGTCCTTAGCTGCAGACTTGGGAGCGGGCTCCACTTTGGCTGCGACGGGCTTTTCGTGTTTCTCAGGCTTCGAGTTTTTTACCGGTTTTTCGACCGTTTCGGGGGTCTTAGCGGAGATCTTTTTTACAGGGGGAGTCGAGGACGGTGCCGTGCGGGGTGTCTTAGCCATAGGAAGAAATGAAGCCGTGAACCGAGCAGTGTGGACCAATCTAAGGCTGAGCGCAAGCGATAATGAAGAAAAAACTACATTCTCTAGCAGGCCTGATTGTCGCAGACCACGGAATCCCTTGAAAATCCCTTATGATGGACAAGGTCGATTAAAAATTCGACTTTTTACCTGAGACTGCTCGAAAACAGTGGTAATTTTCCGAAAGGTGGCGCGAGAATGCCACAGCTCTTATTAGTTGCTGAACCATTTGGATCATTACGAGATATGCCCGAGACACCGGATAAATCGCAACAGAATGCTGAGACAATTGGTATTGGCAGCTTTCTGAAGACAGAACCTTCCAAGCCGCGTGCCAAGCGTCCCTCCACCCCGATCATGGGTGCTGGCGGAATGGCTCTTCCGGGGGCACGTCCAGAAGCGCGCGTGCATGGGGCATCGACGGTCGGTCTGCCCAATCCCAGTGAAGTGGCCGCCCAGCAACAATCGATCTTAATCAACGCGACCGAGGAGACGACGGAAGGTCCCGAGGCACCCGCTTTGGTCCCTCGCCAGGATGGGAAGGAGATTTCCACCGTGCTCCTGCCCGGGCCGGAAGAGGTTTTAGCTACCCCGCCGCCGAAAGTAGAGCCGGCGCAACCGGCACCCTCCGTACGTCCGGGAGGAATGGTTGTGCCGAGGTCTCGGCCTGGGGCGAATATCGGAGGGGCGTCGACCATCGGTTTGCCGATCATGGGCTTTATGCCGGCGACAACTGGGCCACTGGTTCGTCCTTCGTCCACAGCGTCAACAGCAGCCGCGCTGGCGACTGCAGCGGAAGTGGCCAAACCGAAAATCAATCCCCCGCGCGAGGATGGTGAAGGGATCGCCACGGTCTCGCTTGAAACCGTGTTGGCTCCGGGTACGGTTCCTCCGGGAGCGGCACCAACGCCCGCACATGGCATGACGGCCACCGGCCCAGTCATTCGGCCTGGCGGGATGGTATCGTTGAATCGAAATCGAGGGCCTCAGATACCGAATGTCGGGGCAGCCTCCACCGTAGGTTTACCGGGTCTTGGCATGCAGCAGGCAGCAGTTCCTGCATCAAAGCCAGCGCCTGCTCCGGCACCCGCACAAGTCGAGGCTCCAAAAACGCCTCCGACCGACCTGGCAGCTTCGATCACCGCACCGGTGACTTCTCAAGAACCGCCCAAAGATGCCGCCAAGGCCAAGCGGATTACGATGCCCGTCCCTAAGCCGAGGGGTGCGAAATCGGATGGATCGACCGTGGGGCTCCCCGGCTTGGGCTCGACCATGCCGGAACCGGAAATGCCCGCGACTCCAGTGATCAAGCCAGGAGGGATGATCGTACCCGGGGGTGGTCGAGGCGTGAGAATGGGCGGTGCCTCCACCGTGGCAATTCCTCAGCATGAGCTGATCGCTGCAGAGCAAAAGTCGGCGGAACAGCAGCGCGAGGAAGCAAGGACACCAGCGGTATTACCCGGCGGGAACATTCCCGTGCCGCAGAACCAGAATTATGGTTTGGCAGGTGCCGAGACGCAGATGCTGGCGAAGGCGGAAATCGAAATGCGTCGCCGCCGCACGCAGAATGTCACGATCACGGATACGGAAGCGGCTCAAACGATTCGCAGGACAGCGGAATTAGCACTTTTAAAGAGTGGCCGGGGAACCTCCGCCAAAGATGAAACGACGATCACCCAGGAATTAGAGGAAGTTGGGCCGGAAATGGTTCCTGTAAAGGCCGCCGAGTGCATCATCGCGGGTGAACTGGCCGATGCGCGGAATTGGTTGCGGCGCGGTTTGACGGAGGAACAGCCGGAGGAATTCTGGGGGCTCTGGACGGAACTGGGGAACTGCTACTACGACCGGGGCTATTTCGGCGATGCGCGCATGGCCTACAACAAAGCGTGCGAGATCTTCCCGGATCGCCTGATATCGCAGTTTAACTTGGGCACGGCCAAGCTCATGACTAGCGACTTGGCGGGTGCCCTGGAGTGTTATCAGGAGGCCGATAACATCGAGAGCTTTCAGCCCAAGGTGCTGTGCAACGTGGGTGCCGTCTACTTTTTGCAGGATGATTACGAATCGGCTGAAGACATCTTGCGCGAGATCCTTAACATTCAGCCCGATTACGTGCGCGCGCTGAACACCCTGGCGGCGGTGCTCGGTGCGATGAACCGATTGGAAGAGTCCATGGAGATTTGCGACCTCGTGCTGGAATTGAATCCAGAACATGGCGAGGCAGCGTTTAAAAAGGGAGTGATTCATCTGAGCTTGAATCAAGTTGATGAGGCGATTCCCTGCTTAAAGATTGCAAAAGCCCACCCGGATATTCAATTCGACGCCTTTTGTTTCCTGGCCCAGGCGTTAGCGGCAAAAGGTCGCGTGGGCGACGCCGAAACGATGATGAACGCCGTGGTAACGCGAGCGCAAATCGATGAAAATTTACTGGCGAGTACCTGGCAGGCAATCGCCCATGGATGGAATGACAAGGGCGAGGTGGACAACGGAATCAAGGCGTTTAAGAAGGCGTGCGAGCTGGCACCGATGGATCCGAACACGTGGTTGGAACTGGGGCTGGCTTATCGAGATATCAAGGACATCACAGCAGAAGAATGCTTTCAGACTTTCATCCGGCTTAATAACGAGGTGAATCGTGAAGGCACTCTGGAGCAATGTTCCCTCTTTCAGGGTGGCAAGGAAGCGGCGAAAATTGGTCTGACTGTAAAAAGTCAGGTGGCTGAGGAAGTGGAGTAGACCTGTCTCCTAAAAGATTGACGCTAGCTGACAAAGCAGCGCAATCTACCGCATGGCTAGGCGATTGGGACTGTTGCTCGGGACTGCTTGGCTCATGATCGGTTGCGCGAGCGTTACGGTGCGGCTCGGTGCTGAGCATTCGGTGGCCTACTTACCCAATCAGATCTACGTCGATCCGTTCACTATTCGTAAGTCGGGAATCCACGCAGATCGAGCGGGACAGGACCTGAAAGACTTTGACGACACACTGAAGGCCGGCATGCAGCGGGCCATCTCAAAAGATATTTCGGATCGTTTGGTGGTCTGCTTTCCATCGCCGCCGCAAGGTGTCAGTGGCCCTCGTCCGAGCTGGGTGATTCGTGGGGAATTTACGCGCGTGGAACAGGGCAGTCGCCTGCTCCGTGGTGCAGTCGGGTTTGGGCTCGGCGCGACAAAAATGGAGTGCTCCGTGCGTGTGGTGGATTTAACAGAGGGCGAGCCTGGGCGGCGCATCCTGGAGTTTAAAACGACCGGCGGCAGCAATGCTGAGCCGGGTGCCATCACCTCGTATGCGACTGATCCGCTCAGTGTGGCGATCCAGGCCGTTGTCGGGAGTGGCGGGAATCTCTTTCACGGCGTAACGGAGGACATGAATCGCACGGCGCGTGAGATCACGGCAGAGTTAAGCGATTATCTGTATCGACGAAAATTGATTCCGAAAAGCAAGTGGATCGAGCCGAAACGCGATGGGCAGCTCGGTGCGACGAATCTATAAGGCTGGCTAATCAACGTAAAACCAAGGCTTTGTACGTCTTGCAGAGTGTGTTATTGTGCGGGGATGAGAACACGGAGAAAACGGGTGAGCCGGTATAACCCGATTGCGCGGGATAATTCTAGTGAGCGTTGGGTGGTGGGCGCGTTTGTTTTGGCCATGATGTTTCACCTGATGGCGGCGGTCTCGTTTGGCTGGATTCAAATTCCCCATATGGCCGTGCTAAAGGAGGGCGAGAAGCCGCAAGAACTTTTTGTTTATCACGATGTGCACCTGGCCCCAGAGGCGACCAAACCGACGACCATTGATCCAATGGATCTGCCCCCTTCCGGAACGGGGACACCCAGCCAAAATAAATTGGATTTGGACTCGCATTTTACCGATAAAGTCCGGCAGCAACCGGTTTCTGACGTGGTGGCACCCCAGCTTCCTGATCCGCAAAAGGCGATCAACGACATGCCGATGCCCGGAGTCCCATTCGGCAATGATCCGAACTCACCCATCTCTGTGCAGACCTCGCCCTTCCAAGAGACGCCCTTGCGCGCACAATCGAACACCTTGGAACTCGCTCAGAACATTGTGAAGCAGAACATTGGCCCCGCTCAGGCGGGCGATACGGCCGGATCACATGCGGGCGGAGAAAGCAACGGTACCGTCCCCGGTTTCCTGGACATCAAGAAAAATTTTACCAAGCCGGAAGTGACGAACCTGCCTCAGCCCGCCTTGATTCGTTTGCCTGCAGACGTGTTGTTTGACTTCGATCGATCTATCTTGCGACCGGAAGCGAACAACCTGCTCAAAGAAGCCGCCGATTTCATCACGAAATATCCACAAGCCAGCGTTTATGTGGATGGGTACACCGACAGCTTCGGCCAATCCGATTACAACCAAAAATTGTCGCAAGCCCGAGCCCAAGCGGTAGTCGATTGGCTCCAACAAAACGTGCCGCAGGGCAGTTATAATTTTCACGCAAAAGGCCACGGTGGTGCCGATTATGTGGTCGACCCCAAGGGCTCAAAAGAGCAGCAGGAGTCGAATCGGCGCGTGGAGCTGCTCGTTCAGGCGTTGAAAACGTAGTCTATCTTCAGGATTTCGAGAAGGTGCTGAAACTTTTGCTCATTTAGGGGGTTAATCACCTCCATGCACTCCCGCCTCCCGATCCTCGTTGCCAGCCTATTCATCGGCTCAATTGCTTGCACTATTGCTGTCCAGCCGAACTCTCTCTTCACGGATAACGCCGTGTTTCAACAGAACGTGCCGATCCCGGTCTGGGGTACGGGCGATGCCGGGGAATCGGTCAGCGTGGAATTCAATGGCCAGACTGCTTCGACCACCGTGAAGGAGGGAACGTGGCGCGTGAATCTGCCCGCCATGCCGGCTGGCGGCCCATTTACCCTCACGATCAAAGGCAATAATACCGTGACTGCCTCCAATATTCTTGTCGGCGAGGTGTGGATTTGCAGCGGTCAATCGAACATGGAGCGTCAGCTGGGGCCCCGTCCGCCACAACAGCCGCTCGATAATTGGGAGCAGGAAGTGGCTAACGCGAATTTCCCGCAATTCCGCATGTACATCGTTCCTCACGCTTCATCGAAGACGCCTGTGACCGATGCTAAAGGATCATGGCTTGTTTGCTCTCCGAAAACGGCGGCGCAGTTTAGCGCGGTCGGCTATTTCTTCGGCTCGACGCTCCATCAAAAGCTGAAACTTCCCGTCGGCATGCTGTTTACTTCCGTGGGCGGAACTCCGGTGGAGGCGTGGACGAGTGAGGAGATGCTGAAGAGTCTCCCGGCAGGAGTCGCTTCTGAGCAGAAATTTGAGAAGGCAGTCGCTGATTTCCCCGCGAAGCAGCAAGCGGCAGAACAGAAGTATCAACAGGACGTGGCCGATGCGCAGAAGAACGGTAAGCCCGCCCCACCCAAACCAAGCGTGCGCGATCCCGCCCAGGGCTATCTCTCCCGGCATTTCAACGCGATGGTCGTGCCACTGATCCCGTTCCCGATTCACGGAGTCATCTGGTATCAGGGTGAGTCGAACGGCGGTAACGGTCTTGGTTATCGCTCGCTCTTTCCGGGCATGATCAAAGATTGGCGGGATCGCTGGGGGATGGGCAATTTCCCTTTCCTCTTCGTTCAACTGGCCTCTTTTCGCTCGAATGACCCGATGATCCGGGAGGCCCAATTACTCACTCTACACAGCTCTCCCAATACGGCGATGGTGGTTACCTCAGACATCGGAGACCCTGCCGACATTCACCCGCCTCACAAGCGGCCTGTAGGTGAGCGGCTGGCTCTGGCAGCTGAGGCTCTCGCCTACGGCAGCAAAGACGAGTATTCCGGGGCGATTTACGACTCGTTTGCGGTGCAGGGCAGCAAAGTGGTGATTCACTTCACGCATGCAGGTGGGTTAAACGCCAAAGGCGGTGCGCTCACGGGATTCATGATCGCGGGTGCCGACAAGAAGTTCGTTCCGGCAGACGCTACAATCGATGGCGATACGGTGGTGGTGAGCAGTGCCGCAGTGGCACAACCGACCGCTGTGCATTATCAATTCATCCAGATCACGACCGGTAATCTCTACAACGGCGCGGGGCTCCCCGCGTCGCCGTTTCGAACGGACGTCGATCCCGATCCCACGACTTATTAACGGCAATTAGAGCGAGAATCCAGTTTAATTGTCGCAGTTGTCTCGGGTGCTGGTGTCTCTTTTGGCTTTAGACCGAAGGCCAGCGTGACGTCGGACCCAGTAGCCTTGGCGCCTTTCTACTTCACGATGCCTGCTTGTCTCAAGGCCCGAAGGGCCGGCCTCATGTTAAGCCCAGGCTCAGGAGCGAAGCGACGCAAGCCTGGGAATCCTCTGATACGTTGGTTTTTAACTTGAACAGTTGCCTGAACCCGCGACCTCTGGCCCGCCAAGCCGAAAGTCCACGAGTTCGAATTAGAAGGATAAGTCAAAATCATGCTCACCTTACTCACCACTACCACACCATTGCCCGTCATCTACATCGGGGCCGATATCTCCAAACACTCCAAACTAACCCCGAAAAAATAAATTACAGTTGCTGGGCTTAATTATTACGGCCCTATTCGGGGCCAAAGACATTGAATCCGAGCTGGGTAAAGGAAGACAGCCCCATGCGACGAGAAAATTCTCAGGTCGCCATGGCGCTCGATGGAGGTTTACGATCAAACGATTTGACGTAACTCTTCCGTACACGCGGTCACTTCAAATATTCCCGGATACGTGGCCGGAGCCCGAGCCACACGCAGCCGATTTGCGCCAAGCCAAGCGTAGCGATGATCGGTAGCATCATGGAGCTGTAGTAGGGCAGGACTTGCTCGCGAAGCGCGTCCGCTAGGGACCCCGGCGCATCCGCGTTTTTGATCAGCTCGTCACCGTAGGTCACACTCTCTGTTTCCCACCGCGCCTGTGTTGAGAGATCGGGCAGCGCAACGTGATTATCGTGCCAAGTCTCTACCTCCTTTGCGAACGCATCGAAACTGGCGTCTTTCGGCAAATGATAAAGGGAAGAGACTAGGTTGTCCCAGTCCATCGATTGAGCCGAGATCGATTCATGAAACATCCACCTGCGCAGAAGGACCTGCATTCGTGCGACGCGTTGGAGTTCATCCGAATGTGCCATTGTGCGACCGATCATGTCATGGCCCACACTCGTCAGATTCGGTGTCGCGATGGCGAGATCCAAGATATTCAGCACCAGGAAGGCGTGAAGGAACAGTGCTACAACGAGTCCAAAATTGAGGCGGCGGCGGGTTAAGACGAAGTGGTAATAGATCCCGACGATCAGAAGTACGCCGAGGAAAATCGAGAGGTAAAGTGCCTGCCAGATTTGGAAATTCACTCGCCCCACCAGGTCATTGAACGAATCGAGGCGGTATTTCATGGTGTTCGCTTCATCCAAGGTCAAGTCATGGGGCGAATTCTCGGCATCCAGCAGTTCCTGGACGTTCCTGCTCAGCTCAACTTGGTTCAAAACCGGGTCTGCGCGGATTCGTGTGGCAGTCGATTCCAAATCGAACAGCTCGTTTAAGGTTCGTTCAAAAGTCGTTTGATCCCAATCCCGCGTTACGGCTAAGTCCGGTGCCAAGTTCGCGCGATCCTTAGAAATGAGATCCAGGTAGATTTGCTCCGGTTTATTAGCCGTCGAGTCACGAATCTGAATAGTTGTCACGTTCCCGTGTTGGATGCTGAAGACATTGAGCTGTTCGGCCGTTAATAAATCGATCTCGGCGCTAACACGGTTATCGAGTTGCACCGGAATATCACCCGCGATTGTGGCTTGTTTGAGATCCTTATTGAGAATCGAGAATTGCCGGTGAAGGAGATGATCCCCCTGGCTAACAGAGATCAAAATCAATATCGAGACCAGGGTGAACGCTAGGCAGAACGCCATTAACTGGCGGTGCGGCGGCGCTTGTTTTTTGTTCGCAATTAAGACTGTGATTTGACGATTAGCGACCATTTCTCTCCCAGGTGGATCTGATCCCCAGCTAGCAGAACGCGGGGTTCATTGGGCTTCAGCTCGGTATTATTCACGTGAGTGCCGTTAGCGGAGGCAAGGTCAGTAATTTCGAGGTTGCCCTCAACCGTTTTTTTAATAAGCGCGTGTCGATGCGAAACGGCATCGTCTGGTTGGAGATCGATATCCGGTGTAGTGCCGCGCTTTTTACTGGAGCGCCCGACGATCATTTCCGTGACGAAAAAAGGGATGAGCCGGGGTTGGCCGGTGGGATTCGCCGCAGTCGGCGTGAGAGCCAAAGACCAGGCGATGGCGGGAGGCGCGACCGGGGCAGGGACCGCTTCTGCTGGAGCGGGCACGGCGGCGTCTGCGGTTGCAGGGGTGACTGAGGGAGCAGAAGCAGGAGCCGGTGTGGCGAGAGCCGGGTTGTCCACAGGAGCGTTCTGATGTACGGCCCGTGTGGGGGTGAAGGCTGCAGGCGCAGCGGCGGTGATTGGAGCTGGTGTTGCTGTAACGGTGGCGGTGGTTACAGTGATGGCGGGCGGGACATTTATGGTGGGCGCAGCATTTGAAGCTGCAGAAAACGGCGCAGGTGCTGGGGAAGGCGCGGCGATGCTGATCTGCGGTTCTGAGCTGGACAATATATCGTTTGCCTCCACAGGCGCGCGGTTGTTGGAGAAGTCAAAGCCGCACAGCTCACAAAACGCCGCGACTCGTGGTTCGCCGCAAATCGGGCATCCTTTTCCGGCAGGGGCGGAACTTTTGGAGGAGCCGCCGTTGGATCGTGGCGTGCGGTCTGGGTTCATTCCCAGGTTCGGGTTTGTGGTCAATTCAACACCGCAAACGTCGCAAAAATCATGGGATACTGTGTCGTGTCCGGAACTGCATTTTTTCATGGCGTGGCACCTGTGGATTCTGAAGGATTCGTCTGAACTTGCGAATGAATTCGGCGTGTGCGTGTGGAGCGCGTGTCCAGCGCCATGGCATCGGCTTCATCGATTACCCGGCGGAGACGCACCGTGCCCTTATCTTCATCCACCACCTCCACCACTTTCCGGAGAAGCCGCGTGGTGCCTTCGGTGCCCTCAGCCAGCTTGTAAGCGAGGCCCAGTTTACGTGTCGCCTCGGCGTCATCACCGCGAGAGCGCGCAGCGAGTCCTTCTTGAATCGCCATGGCCAATTGACCCTGACCCGTGTAGTAGGCGACTGTGGGGTCGATTAAGCCGGTCTGGAACGCTTCCTGGGTCCACGAGGCGATGATCTGCGCTTCGCCCAGCTTTTCGAATTGCCCCCGATTTCCCAGCAGCGTAACCCGCGCGGCCAGCATCTTTTGCCCAATCTCCCCGGAGCGCACGCGCACCAGCAGGTGGTAATCCCGCGTCTCCGATTCAGCCCACGAGCCCGTTTCAAAATCGATTGTGTTTGGCTTATCAGGAATCTGTTGGCTGAGTGCGGCCAAATTCATGATATCGGGCGAGACCTGCTTCAAAAAGACGATGGACGACCCCTGCGGCACCCAGAGCCGAATGCGCACCTGGCTCAGCACCTGGCTCTGCGCGGAGGTGAGAATCTCACGAAAGGAGTCGGTCATGAGCTGCGCTTCCGGGATGATCTCCACGGTGCCGAGCAGTTGCGTCGCCATCTGCCGCAGCTCGGCCACCTGCCAATCGGTGCCGACGCCGCGTGCGTGCACCTGGAAATTGCCCAGACACTCCCGCACTGCTTCATTCAGATGATCGTGCTCATCGTTTTTGCCGTCGGTTAGCAGAAGCAATTGGCAGATCGGCTGGGAGGCATCGCGAAACTTCAATCGGTAATAATCGAACTGAAACTTCGCCTCGACCAGCCACGCAGACATACAGGTGCCATCGCCCGCTTTGAGTAGGCTCACCAGCCGCTCGGCACGTTCTTTGTTCTCGGGAGTGGCCGCGCAAACTTGGACGATCGTCTGGGCATTATTTCGCCCCGCCACGATGAAGAAATAGTTGTGCGGTTGGAGGAGCCGCACCACATCCAGGACGGCACGGCGCGCCTGCTCCATGCGCAGGTCATCGTCCTCACCCATGGAGCCGGAGCAATCCAGGAGAATGCCAAAAACCAGCGTGCTCGGCTTATCCGGCGTGGGCTTCGGCACAGAGGCGATGGGGTCGGGCTTCGCCTCCACAGTAATCACCGCGTGAACCTCATTGCTGCCTGGAGAGAGGTAGGGATTTTGAGACACGGTTACGGCGAACATATTCCTATATTGAACCAAGTGGATTCAGTTTGCCACTCGATCTGAGATTAGGGAGTCTTCTGCTTGAAATGCCTCAAAATTGATGTCCAAGGCAGCGAGCTTCAAATCAGCTATCGTGAAGCGGGAGAGTAGCGGTCTAATACTCCAAGAAAATGGATTAGAAAAAGCTGGACGAACATCCCGTACTCCAATGCAGGATGCCAGAGTGAGCGATTATTCTTTAAACGGGGCGGGCTGGTGAACTTTTTCCAAATCTTGATCCTAGGCTTGACTCAGGGTGCCGCTGAATTGCTGCCCGTCTCCAGCTCTGCCCACGTGATCATCGTGGAAAAACTCATGGGACTGGATCCTTCCAGCCCGGAAATGACGTTCCTGCTGGTGATGCTCCACACTGGCACCATGTTTGCGGTGATCGCCTATTTTTGGAAATCGTGGAAGACCCGCTACTTCTCAAGCTCCAGCCAAATGATTTCGAGTTGCCAAAATATTGCCGTGGCCACGGTCGCCACAGGGATCATCGGGCTCGGCCTCAAGTATGTCATCGAGAAGATTTTTCTGCATGGCGGTGAGGTGGAAGCGCTCTTCTCGAACCTGACGCTCATCGCCTCGGCACTCCTGGCCGCAGGTGCGTTGATCCTCTATTCCGGCATTCGCGCAGATGGTAAACCGGGGACTTCCGGCATTGATTTCGTAAACGCCGGGATCATCGGGCTCGTTCAAGGTCTCTGCCTGCCGTTCCGGGGATTCTCACGTTCCGGCGGCACGATTTCAACAGGCTTGCTCTTGGGAATCGAACGCCGACAGATCGAGGAATTCAGCTTCGCGCTGGCCGTGGTGCTCACGCCAGTCGTCGTCGCCATGGAATTTTATCGATTGATTAAGGCCCACCCGGAAGTGGCGCACTCGGCGGAATTGATTCGGCTCATGGAACCGGGCTTAGCTGGAATGGTCTGCAGCTTTATCGCTGGCCTGGGCGCGCTCTGGCTCCTCTCCTTCATGCTGGAAGGCGGCAAGTGGAAATACTTCGGCATCTACTGCTTTGCAGCGGCTACAGCGGTCTTTGCGCTGGCCTACCTGAGATTCTAAATCTTTATAGAAAACGGTGTAAGGAATCGCGGTTCAGCGCGACATAGTCTAAGGAGCCTTTGTAAGGATCTCCTCTCTATGAATACACCGCTGAAGATTCTGTTTTTATGCACCACCAATAGTTCTCGAAGCGTTATCGCCGAATTCGCCGCGCGCAAGCTGGGCAACGGCCGATTTCTCGCCCTGAGCGCCGGATCGGATCCTAAGGGCCGGGTTCATCCATTGGCGCTGCGAATCATTCGTGAAGATCTCGGCATGGACACCTATGATGTGCGCTCGAAGTCGTGGGAGGAATACCGAGATGCGAAACTCGATTTCGTGATCACGCTCTGTTCCAGCGCTAGCGAGGCGTGTCCGCACTGGCCCGGCCCGGCCAACCGACTCGCGCCAACTGGGATTTTCCGGATCCAGAAGCCTTTAAGGGCGGTGACGTTGAGAAACTGCAGTTTTTTCGGATGGTCGCCGCTCAGATCATCGGACGGGTCGATTTACTTTGCTCGCTGCCGTTGGAACACATGATGGTGAACCGCATGAGGCTCGCCCTCGCGGTGAGTGCGCTGGGGATGTAAAAGGAAGATTATTCGCTGAAGAATTTCACTTGCCCGACGGGTCAACCTTGTCTTGCGCTGCCTTCCGAGAACCCCGCCAAATGCCTCCACAGCACACTTGCGTTCAATTCCACTCCACATCAGCACCCAGCGTCCGTAGATTATCGACGAACTTCGGGTGTGCGCGGGTGATCGGGACTGCTTTTTCAATTTTGCTCATCCCAGGGACCGATAGCGCCATCATTAATAAGGCGATCGCGGCCCGAATGATGTAGGGCGATTCCACGGTGGCCGCGTGAAGGGGCGCATTTCCAATAACGATCACTTTGTGCGGATCAGACAAATGTGCAAAGGCACCGAATTTATTCAATTCTGGAATCCAAGAGAGACCGCCTTCGTACACCTTATTCCAAAATAAGACGTTCCCCGAACAGTTGGTGGAGAGCGCGATGAAGGGAGGAAGTAAATCGGCCGGAAAATAGGGCCAGGGCGCGGCTTCGATCTTCTGAAATGTGTTCTCTGTGATCGGTTGTTTGATTTTATAGGGTCGCGAATTGATATTCGTGGAATATTCGCCGTCATGAACTACATCTACTCCTAATTTGGCAAAGGCTTGGCAAAGCAGTGGGAAATGATGTTGAACACGATTTCTAACGCGCACGTGCCCGCCCGTGATCGCGCCGATCGCTAGGTAGGTCGCGATTTCATGGTGATCATCCGGCATGGAAAACGAGCAGCCGTGCAGGTCATCCACTCCCTCTACGTGGAGACAATTCGTCCCGATTCCCGTAATCTTTGCGCCCATCAATTGCAGGAAAACACAGAGGTCTTGCACGTGCGGTTCAGCGGCTGCATTTGTGAGTGTGGAGGTTCCCTTGGCCACCACCGCCGCCATTAAGAAACTCTCCGTGGCCGTCACCGAAGCGTAGTCGAACCAATGGGCCATTCCCTCCAACCGACCGTTTGTTGTCATGGAAATATGTGATAGCGATAGATCGACAGAAACACCAAATGCCCGAAGCAAAATGATGTGGGGATCAATCTCACGAACGCCTAGTGTGCAACCCTTTGTATTCGTATGAACACGAATCTTACCCAAGCGATGCAATAGCGGTGCGAATAACAATACAGACGAGCGCATCGCGCTGGGAATCTGTGCTGGATCGAAAGAAGAGAGATCCTTGTGTTGGATATCGAGGGTTCCTGACGCCGTGTCATAATCAACTTTTGATCCAATAACACGAAAGAAATCCAATAATTTACGAGCATCTGTGATGTCGGGAATATTCTCCAGATGAATGGGTTCTTGTGTGAGAATCGTCGCGCAGAGAATTGGTAAGACGGCGTTCTTATTCGCCGATGGAGTCAATGTTCCTGTAAGAGGTTTACCGCCGTTAATATGAAGATTGGTCTTGTCCATTATTCTGTAAGTTAAGGCGCGTCATTCGTTTGTTAGGGCTGGTCCGCGCGGAAGGGCAGAACTTAGCAGGGTAGAGAAAAACTCGCAAGAACCGCGCGGATCGAGATTTTACGGCGCGCCAAATTCCTCTGGAATGCAAACGGGCTCTCCACCATAGTTACGCTTCTCAAGAAATGTCGCTTTCCATCGATTACCATAACCACCCCCAAGGCCATCGTGTGATTCCCTACACGCCGGAGCTGCTCCAGCCGTGGGCCGACGCCGCACGGGCTCGCGGCATCAAACAGGTCGCGTTTACGGATCATGATCGTTACAAAGAGGGCGTCCGCTTTGATGTGGTGGATAAAGTCCGGGCGACCAACCCCGATGTCGTGCTGCTCAATGGAATCGAGCTCGATAATGACCCGGAAACGGGGGCTGCCGGTCGGCAATGGGTGGAAAAGCATTGGGAGCAGCTCGATTTCGTGCTCGGTTCAGCCCACTACCTCTCCGATGACCCGGAAATGTTCGATCAAATCACGCGCAAGGATGAATTCGCCCTGCGCAACATCGAGAAAGATTGCGAAAACTATATCGCGCAGCTCGATGGAATGATGGCGCGAGGGGGGATCGATTGCCTGGCGCACCTCGATTTGATCAAGATCCACGGTGTCTGGAAACCGGAGGGCGGGCTTCTTCCACACTTTAAATCACTTTTGGAACGAATCAAAAAAGCCGATCTTTCCATAGAAATCAGCACGGCCGGTTGGCGTAAGCCGGTGGGGATTCAATACCCGGATGTGGACTTGATTCGAGAGGCGATTCGCCTGAACATTCCGCTCACACTGGCCAGTGACGCGCACTCGCACGTTCAGCTGGGCGAAGATTATTTGCGCTTGGAAAAATTATTGAGTGATTTAGGTATCAAAGAGGTGGCAAGCTACTCAAAACACCGGAGAACACTTTTCCCCATCGCATCTTAGAACGCATGAACGATCCGAATCTCGATTTTTTTGCAGTGCTCTCGACGCTCGACTCCGCTGGTCGAAGCGAGGTCAAAGCCTGGAGCCAGACCATTCACATTCCCGAAGGCACGGTCATCTACTCCCAAGACCAGAACTCTGACGGCGTCTTTGTGATTTCCAGTGGAACCGTGGAAGCCATTACCACTAGCCCGGACGGTTTGCAGACGCGCTCTCTGGCCGTGATGGGGCGGGGCGAAGTTTTCGGTGAAGTGGAAGTGCTCTCCGGCAATCTTCGCCAAGGCACCGTTATGGCGCGGGAAGATTGCGAGCTGATCCGTTTTGAGCTGGTGAAGTTTTTCCACGTGATGCACGTCGTCCCGCAAATCGGGCTCTTCATCAATCGCACGCTGGCTCGGCGACTCTGGATGAACACGGCGCAAAATACGCTGAACACACTGGAGATGGAGCTCTCCGGGCATCTGCAATACTTCGATTTGCTCACCATTTTCCAGGCCATCATTCGTGCCGGACACCCCGGCGAAATGACGTTGCTCGATAAAAACCAGAACGTCATCGGCAGCTATTTCTTTGAAAAGGCGCGCGTCGCGTTCGGGCGATTTAATCACCTGCAAGGCGTGGAAGCGGTCTGGCAAGGCTTCATCCAGGCGGCGGATGCAAATGCCGATTGCACGTTCACCTTTAATGTTCAGGAGAAACCGGAGCTGGAATACCAAGAAGCCCACGCGATCCGCGCGGATATCGGTGATCTCCTCCTGGAAGGTGTGATGAAGCGGGACGCCTTTAATGCGCTACCCGCTGAGCTTCGCGCCATGGAAGGCCGAGTGCAACGCCTGGACGAAAACTTGAATTGGTCCAATCCCGAAACGGAAGCCTCGGCCAGTGTCATCTGGGGTCTGCTCGCGAAACGCCCCCAACCGATCCAGACCTTGTGGCGTCGCCTGAATATCTCCGCATTGACGTTCCTGCAAATCATCCGCGAAATGTTGTCGCGGAGTAAGATCTCCATTGTCCCGGAAGGGCGGGCGGAGGAATCGACCGGCGCGTAACAGGCTCGCGTCTCCCTTCATCAATCGCTATCGTCTCACCTGTCATGCAAAAATCGTTATCATTCGCTTTGGCCACCTTTTGTTTCACGGCCTTGGCCGTCACCTTAACCTTTGCTCCCAGCACCCTTCACGCGCAATCCAACTCGGTTGTCACCTCCGGCTCCGGGTTAAAGTACATGGATCTGGTTGTGGGAACCGGCGCTTCCCCCAAGATCGGCGATCACCTCACCGTCAAGTATGAGGGCAAGCTCGTGGATGGCACCGTTTTTGACTCGTCCGAGCACCTGCCCGGCGGCACCTACGCCTACATCCACGGCGTAACTCACTTGATTCCCGGCTGGACCGAAGGCGTCTCCACGATGAAAGAGGGCGGCAAGCGCAAACTGATCATTCCGCCGCAGCTCGGCTATGGCATGGAGGGCGCCGCTGGCATTATCCCGCCGAACGCCACGCTCATCTTCGTGATTGAGTTGGTCAAGGTTGGCTCCTAAATGAATGTTCGTCTCGCTGTTAGCTCGTTTACTCCATCTTCGCCGAAGTAAACCGGCCCCGCCCGATTCCCCTGCCATTCTCGTCATTCGCCGCAACCGCATGGGCGATATGATCTGCACGCTTCCACTGTTCAAAGCGATACGGGCGAAATTCCCGAAATGCCGGTTAGTCGTGGCGTGTGACGGCCCTGGTGCGCCCATCGCCCGCGCCTGCCCCCACGTTGATGCCGTGATCGTTCTCACACAAAAAAGCCTCACGGGCCGCTATCCTGCGTTGATTCACGACGCGCTTCGCCTTCAGGGCTTCGATATTGCCATCGCCGTTAAAGGCGGGTTCGATTATCGGCTGGCCTGCCTCGTACGGCTCTCGAACGCGTATCAGCGCATAGGCTTTGCGTTGGATCGCAAAACGGAGTCGGTCGCGTTCGCTAAAAAGTTCTACACGCACGCACTCCTTTTACCCGAGACGATCGCCTCTGACCACCAGGTGGAGACGCAACATCGCCTCTTAGAACCGCTCGGCATTAGCGATGCGCCCGGCGACCCAGAGCTCCCGATCCCGCAAGAATCACGCGACTACGCCGATGCGATTTTGCGCCAGCCGCCGTTCGTCGATTCTCGCGGCCAAAGGCAACCCTTTGTGCTTATCAATCTGGCGTGCAACCGCGTCTACCCGCTGACGGACCCAGAACTCATCACGTTCATTCAACGCATTTTAAACGAGACACCCTATTTGATCGGATTGGTTAGCGGACCAGTACGCACACCCGCCTGCATCTCGCTCTTGGAAAAGATCGCCTCGCCCCGCGTCATCGCGGTGGAGACTCCACGGGTGCTCGATCTCGCCGGATTCCTGATTCACGCCACCGGGTTCGTCGCGCCCGAAGGGGGAACGACCCACCTCTCCGCGCTCACAAACACACCCGCCATCGTTCTCTGGTCCGAGGGCAACTTTAACAAATGGCGATCCCGCTGCACCCGCCATTCCTACGTGACTCCCGCACCACCACGCCGCCACATTGAAGCCAGCGTTGACCTTTGAGCTGCCGATCATCGCGAGCCGCCTATCAGGACCAATTCGGCACTCCTGCGGGGAGGTCAATTGACCTTGTTAGGGACGCCAGAAAAGAGCTCGAGAAAGCGCGCGACGCGATCGAGGAGTTCCGGCCTTGGCTCCATTGCGCCCTCGCCAGGTGCTATATGGCGCTAGGCGAGTACCGACAGGCCGCAAAGGAATACAAAGATCTGGTCGATGTAGTGCCGTCGCGGCTCGCGCTATCGGGGCTGCCCATGGCAGATGCTAACTCTCGCGCGAAATCACGACTAGCTGAGGCCCTCGAATCGAGCGGGGACGTTCCCGGGGCTAGAGAGTTTTCTCAACTCCTGGATCGAGGAGGACCCACACCGAAACGGTCCCCGCGAACACCTGGCTAAACTCAAGGCGAAACAAGGCGATTATGAGGCCGCGTTCCTCATGCTCTCCGAGGATAATGCGCTGAATCCGGCGCGCAACGAGGACTGGAAGGCGACTCTGCTTGTGCAACTGGGCACGCGGGCCGCCTCCGTGGATCAGGTTATCCAAAAAGTGATGGATGGGCGTCCCGAAAACCAATTCCTCGAAAGCGTCCTTCGCGAGTACTGGCCTTCTTTTGGCCGTTTGTCGGAAGGTGCGAGGAAATTGTTTCAGTCCGCTACATGGCTAATGTTCAATCTGGCGATGGCTGAATACGTTAGAGATCCTGCAGCGATGGCGGCGGGCAAGGCACTTGAATTGCAACTCAAGGCCGTTGTTTTCGATCCGTTCGCGGAGTGGGCAAGAAGGAGCCAACGGATTGTGGGAGCCGTCAGTTCGGCAAAGAAGGAGGATCGACTCGCGAAATTTGTCGATGGGAACTCCCGCCTGACGTTAGGTGCGATGGTCGGCAGCCTGGTTCGAAAATCGAAATCAGCGGTTTCGCAAGACCTTCTCGCTTGGCTGGGAGACAATAGGAAGAAGCTTTTTACTAGACTGACGAATCGCGAGCTAAACGACCGCGTCATTGGTTTCAGAAACAGCGCAACCCACTCGAGCATCTCTGCGGCCGACATCATGGACCACTACCGCGACTGTCGGTCCTGGCTCGAGGCATTGAGCGAAGATCAATGATCCTCCGGTGGACTGCTACTGCCAGCTGCCGCAGAGGGTGGAACGAACACCTTGATCCTATTCAAGGTTCAGTTCTACGGCGGCGAGCCGGCAACCCACCCTTGTTAGCTTAAGCGAGCTAGCTACTTTCCGTCGCAAAATTCGGGACCTAACTGAATTGTTTTCATAGTGCATCGAAGCGACCCCGTGCATGAACGAACGGGATAGGGCGCTAAGGCCATGAGCAAGGACGGCGGCGGATCTGCGCCACGCCGTCCTTCGCCAAAACATTTTTTATAGAAATGTTCAAAAAGATGTTGACGAGCCGTGCCTCTCTTATGTATCATCTCTATAGATGACACGTAAGAGCGCGGCCCGCAAACGAGATCGACTCGCTGCTGCTCTCGCCCATTCCAGCGCGGCGCTGCGCGGCTCTCTGCTCGAACGCACCACCTTTCACAGCAGTGGCTGCCCCAAATGCGCCCGCGGCGAGGGGCATCCCCAATGGGTTCTCAACGTGAACTACCCCGGCGCCAAAACCCGCCAGTTGAGTCTCCGGCCGGCGCAGATCCCTCAGGTGCGCAAGGCCTTGCAGTGCTACCACCAAGCCAAGGAAACCCTGGAGGCGATCAGCGAGTTGAACCAGTACTTGTTGCGACTGGACAGGGATGAGGCGAAGGAGCGCGAATCGTGATCGCGGCCCGCCGCCAGCAACGGAGCTTCGCCGACGGTTTCATCGCCGAAGCAGTAACCGATCTGTGGGAGCCCTGGATGCGGCATGCCGACGAGGCGCTGAATGACGATCGGTTGCTGGAGATCATTCAGCAGGAGTTGATCAAACGCTGCAAAAAGAGTAAAACACGCGGGCGACCTTCCACCACGGCCGAAGTGGTTCTGCGCATGTTGTTGCTCAAGCACATGCGCGGCTGGAGTTATGCCGACGTGACGCGCGAGGTGCGCGCGAATCTGGTGTACAGGGAATTCACCGGCGTGGGCGGCGGGAAGGTCCCCGACGACAAGACCATGAGCCGCCTGGCGCGTCAACTGGGCCCGGAAGCCATTGAGAAGCTGCACCGGCGCACGGTAGCCATTGCCAGGGAAAAGGAAGTCATCACCGGGCGCAGGATGCGCGTGGATACCACCGTGGTGGAAACCAATATCCACTATCCCACCGACAGCACCCTGATGGGGGACGGCGTGCGGGTGTTGACCCGGGTGATGAAGAAAGTGGCCGCCGCGGCCGGTGATGCGGGACCGAAGTTTCGGGATCGCTCGCGCAGCGTGAAGCGGCGCGTTCTTGAGATCGCCTATGCCGCCCGCAACAAGAGCGAGAAGGGCCAGCAGAAGATGCAAGCCGCTTACCGCAAACTGCTGGAGGCGACCAGCCGGGTCGTGGGGCAGGCCAAAAAGTTCTCCGGCGCGATCGCCGCGCAACTCCCACAAGACGGACAAGCCACTTTACACAAAGCCCAACAGCAGCTCGATGAGATGATTCCGCGAGTCCAGCAGGTGGTGCAGCAGGCGCGGGAGCGAGTGCTGGGAGGCAATACGCGGGCGAGCAACAAAATCCTCAGCGTGTTTGAGCCGGATACCGAAGTCATCCGCAAAGGGAAGGCGAGTAAGCCGACCGAGTTCGGCAAGGCAGTCAAGATCCAGGAAGCGGAGAACCAGATCGTCATCCACTATGAAGTATTCGACGAGCGTCCCGCCGATTCCGATTTGCTGACGCCATCCATCGAAAAGCATCAGGAGTTACTGGATCGGGTTCCGGATCTGGTGGCCGCCGACGCAGGGTTCTTTTCCGCCGCCAACGAGGCCGCGGCCAAAGAGCTGGGCGTGAAGCAAGTGGCTGTTCCCAGCCGTTCCACCAAAAGCGAGAAACGCAGGCAGGAGCAGAAGAAGCGCTGGTTCAAAGACGCGCAGAAGTGGCGCACCGGCTGCGAGGGGCGGATCAGCGTTCTCAAACGGCGGCATGGGTTGAACCGCTCCCGCTACAAAGGCACTCCCGGCATGAAACGGTGGGTGGGCCTGGGTGTTCTGGCAGACAACCTGATCAATATCGGACTTCAACTGGCTTCCAACAGCTGAATCATCACCCGTCAATCGCTCCTGTTATTCCCCGTCTCTTCCTTCCGTACTCTAAACTAATCCTCGCGTCCCACCCTCGATCTCCATCCAACGCGCTTAACAGAATCGTTCCCGCATCCGCCCGCCACCCTCATGCGGGGTAACCTCACCCCGACCTGCCGGTTCAAATCCAATCCTGATGCTAACCGAATTTTGCGCCGGAAAGTAGCTACGCCGAGATATGCGACGGGGGTTACTGTCCGCCCGAGGTTCAATATTGCGATGCAGGACCGCCCGGAACGGACTACGGCATCAACGACCCGTCGCAACCGAATTGTGGAGGCAACCCTCAGTTTGTTGACGGGGATACAGGCGAAACACCTAACACTAGCGGCGGATGCGACAGCCCAATCGTCCCACCGGCACCAGACCCACCAGTCGTGGTCAACGGAGAGACCGGGGGCAATGGCGTCGCTGGGAACGTCCTTAAATGGATCTCGAAGGGTCTGAAAAAGCTTACGAGGTTCAAGGCAAAGGCTGGGCCGTGCACTACGGACTTGGCTGCGATCGGCCTTACACAGGCAACGGTTCGATCACTCGCGAGCAGTGTTCAGGTTTTGAGTGCTGCATGGGCAAACCCCGGCGTATACGCGGCTCTTGAGGCACAGGGCGCGGATTTTGGCGTAGTTACCGGTGATGCTCAAAACACTATTTACTACGACCAGAATTTCTTCTGGCAGACATCGTTCAAGCTGGTTATGGCCACGCTCATCCATGAATTTTCGCATGTGAATGGGTTCGGGGATTTCCGGGATCAAGTGAGTCTCGGATTGACCCCCGGGCCTTTCACGGTAAACATAACGAACATCCTTTGGGCCGACTGTTTTGGTGTTAAGGGGTTGTAATACAATGACGCCAGCTAAAGCCTGTCTGGTCTTGTTCACGGCGGGATGCTATTTTCCGACAGTCAACGTCCCGCCGAGGCAACGTCGGTCACCATCATGGGCGTGACACCTTTTGGGGAAGTCTTGCGCCCTCTGAAGGTAACCCTGTTTGCGCAAGGCGGGGTGAACGGGCACGACTACTCCGCGGATTTCGCGGGGCCGAAGGCTCTAAGGATTCCATACGGCAAATACTTCGCTCACGTCATAGCGGGGGGAAGAAGCATTGCAGCCGATGTCCACGTCGGACGGCCCGATGCCCTGATCGTGATGAGCGGCCCGGACAAATTCATCGACAGCGGCCCCGGCGTTCGGGGAGTGGCTGGCGAAGTCTCAGGGACCGGCGACTTCAAACCAGTTTGGGTTCGGTTGGTGAAGGTCTATTCGGAAGATCTGTGCTGCACGATCGTGCCGCTGTCTGACGAGGGTCGCTTCTCCTTTGCAGGGATCGACGCCGGCGACTATCTCCTTCTTGTGCTGTCGGACGCCCGCGTTCTGTTTGAAGGAAGAATCAGGATTGAGAACACTGAGAACGCGGTGGTTAGCGTCAACCTCGCAAGGGGTAAGGCGACGGTGCGCACGACCTCAGCCCATTAGCCGCTTCACCTCCTGATGACGCAATGCACGGGCGGTGCGGGATCGGTGACGTGGGCATCGGGCGGGACTTATAATGCGGCGGGGCAATTGATCGGCGTGGAGCGGCTGCAATCGGTTTCGGGTTGTGCACCGGCGGTGCCTCAGTATTTCAATCAGGCGTGGCAGTATAACAGCTTGAATCAGTTGACGGAGATTGATACGAGCGCGCAGACGAACGGGTATCCGAATGGGAGTCCGACGCCGGGCGTGGCGACTTACTTCTTTGCGAAGTATGCGTTCAGCGCGACGGCGAATAATGGACAGATTGTGAGTTCGCAGGATGCGCGGACGGGGAATACGGCTACTTACCAGTATGATTTGCTGAAACGGGTGACGAGTGCTTCGGCTACGGGCGGATCGGCTTGGAGCCAGACGTTCGGATATGACGGATTTGGGAACCTGACATCGAAGAGCGTGCCCACGGGATCGAGCGAGTTTCCGTTGCCGGGGGTGAATGCGGCGAAGAACTGGCTGAATGGATCGACTTATGATCAGAATGGGAATGTGAATACGCTGAATAATGCGACGCTGAGTTATGACATGGAGAACCGGCTGTCGGGTTATACGACCGGGACGTTTGTGGAGAATTATGCGTATGATGAGGCCAAGGAGCGCGTTGAACAGTGGAACAGCTCGGGGTACGACGACATTTGTTTCTACGGCCCCGACGGGAAATTATTGACCGTCGTGCAGGTGACCTTTCTGCAGAGCTTCCCCGTGGGTATTGCCGAGCACGCTGACGAACAGGATCTATTTTGGCAGCGCGCTCCTAGGAACAACAACGGGCTACGCAAACGGGGACGCAAGTCTAGTCAAGGATCGACTTGGTTCGGTGCAGCCGGCGTTTCCCTACGGGACGGATACGGGAGCTGGGCAGCAGCCAACGTCAGGAGGTGATTTTGCTACCTATTGGAAGGACGCAAGCAGCGGGTTTGAATACGCGGTAAATCGGTATTACTCCGCGAGCTATGGACGGTTTTTGACACCTGACCCGTACAGGGGGAGCGCGCGCGCGGGAAACCCGGGTAGTTGGAACAGGTATGCCTACACGATGGGTGATCCAGTTAACGCGAACGATCCAAGCGGACTTGTAACCTGCGGCGATCTGGACGTAATCGGTGGCGGGACTCTAAGCGATTACATGCTTGCAAACTCGGATGCAGGGCTGCTCACTAGTACTACTGGGTCATAAAAAGAACATTTTGATGTAGAATTGTTTTGTGGGATCACGCTTATCGGCGCCAGGCCCACAGGAGCAACGCTTTGCGGCATATATTGAGGGCCTGGCGATCGCCGCAGGGCACCAAGACCGGCGCGCGCCGCTGAAGGACTATTGCAAAGGGCTGCTGTTGCCCGGCGATCGCAAGAGCATCGAACCGATGGCAGCACTGCTCAATCCGCGCCATATCCAGGCTACGCGCCAGTCGCTGCATCATTTGGTGGCGAAGGCCCCTTGGAGCGACCAGTCCTTGCTCGATCAGGTGCGTGAGCAAGTGTTGCCCACCATGCAAAAGCACGGAGAAGTGGTGGCCTGGATTGTGGATGACACCGGCTTTCCCAAGAAGGGGTGCCATTCAGTGGGAGTAGCGCGCCAATACTGCGGACAGGTGGGCAAACAAGAAAACTGCCGCGTTGCGGTCAGCCTGTCAGTGGCCACTTGGAATTCGAGTCTGCCCATTGCCTATCGTCTCTATTTACCCAAGGACTGGGCAGACAACGCCGAGCGTCGGGAAAAGGCTGAAGTACCTGAAGAGGTTGAGTTTCAGACGAAACCGGATATTGCCTTGGATCAGATTCGCGCAGCTGTGGAGGCAGGGGTACCGCGCGGTGTGGTGCTGGCTGACGCAGCCTACGGCATCAACACGGAGTTCCGCGATACGCTCACCGAACTCGGCCTGCAATACATCGTCGGAGTTCAGAGTTCTATGACGGTCTGGGAGCCTGGAAAACAGCCTTTGCCCGCCAAGACACGAGGAACGATGGGTAGGCCTCCGCGGTTGTTGCAGCGCACGGCGGAACATCAGCCGGTTTCGGTAAAGCAACTGGCGAAAAATCTGCCCTCCAGAGCGTTTCAACAAATCATTTGGCGTGAAGGCACAAATCGTAACCTGCAATCTCGGTTCGCCTCCGTTCGCGTCCGCCCGGCGCGTCGCGATTACGAGAAAGCCGAACCTCACGCTGAGCAGTGGTTATTAATCGAATGGCCGCGAAATGAACCGGAACCCACCAAGTACTGGATCTCCACGCTGTCTCCCGAGACCCCCCTCAAAGCCTTAGTCAAGATCGCCAAACAGCGCTGGATCATCGAACGAGATTACCAGGAGCTGAAACAGGAGTTGGGTCTGGGACACTTCGAAGGTCGCAACTGGCGCGGATTCCACCATCACGCCACACTTTGCATCGCGGCTTACGGGTTCCTGATTGCTGAGCGGAACCGTTTTTCCCCCTCTGCCCGCGCCGGCCATCTTGGATTCGCTACCGCCGGACCACTGCCGGACTTCCGGCCCCGGGGATCGCCGAGTCCGCCCCGAGCGTCATAATCCACATTCGATCGCGACATTGAGAATCATGCTTGGCCAACTCCTGATCAGGCGACTCCCTCAATGTCCATTTTGTGGAGCTGGTTCGCGATAATCATCGACGTCGATATCGGATTGGGTCACGCACGAGCCCGGGCGCGAGTGATTTGGCGCGGTACGCCATGCGTCTTCCAGCAACTTTACTTTACTGAGCTTCTCGAGTACGACGCAGCGCCAGTTGGCGGAGGATCCCACTGGCTGCAGCCCGCTTTGGCTCTCGCCACCATACTGGTAGCAGACCACACGCAGTTGTCCATCCGTATTCCGGCCCAGTCGATGGGGGCAAAACAACCGCAGGCGTCGCTGGTAAGTGGCTTCGATGGGTTGTCTTTGCCGGATCGCGGTCCACACCAGTATGTAAATCTCCTCCACCGTCTGGAATCGCACCTGGATAACGGACATCCCTTCACAAATAGCACCCCAGAAACCCTAACTCATGTGGTGTCAATATTTTATGACCCAGTAGTACTAGTCGAGTTCACCAAGTCGCGGGCCTACCGTACGACCGACAACGCGCTGGTGGAAGGCAAGAACGGAGCCGTCCTGCGCAAGCACATGGGCTACGGATTCATTGGCGCCGAGCATGCCGGCGAGCTCCAGCGGTTCTTCACGGCGCAGTTCAATCCCTATCTGAACTTTCACCGGCCGTGTGGTTTTGCGACGCTCGCCAAGGGTCCCCGCGGTCGAATCAAGCGCCGCTATCCAGCCGACGACTATCGCACCCCCTTCGAGAAGCTCTGCTCCCTGGAGAACTGGCAGGAACATCTCAAGCCGGGAACCACGGAGGCGGTGCTTCGAGCGCGGGCCATGCGACGCAGCGACACCGAAGCTGCCCGAGACATGCAAAAAGCCAAGCTCGGCATTCTCAGGCGCGTCCGGATTCACTTCTGACCTGTGCTATCGAACCAGAGGCGCCGGCTACTGCAGTGCCGACCGGGGAAGGGGGCTCAAGCGCCGCCCCCTTCCCTCTCGACCCATCCCTGGCTGCGCCCATAAATTCGATTAGGAGGAACGTTTCATCTGCTTCCCGACGTTCGGCTTCAGGCTCATTCCGCATTGGAATCGATCTGTCGCTTCAGGCTCACTCCGCATTGGAATTATCGGTTACTTTCAGGCTCATTTCTGGATTGGAAAATGCTGGCGCTCCGGAGCCACAATCGTCTTAACGTTTAACGCGCTAACCGCTGGCGTGACCATGCGTTCGGGATTCCGTTTGCGATGCCGACGTAACATTACTGATCCGCGAGCGGCACTCCCGCGGGATGCCGACTTACCAGCCACCTGGATCGGCGAAGCGTTTGTTCGTGCCGACGTAAAGCGATTCGGGGGCAAGAAGGGGCATGACCGTCCCTGGGATGGCTTTTGAATGCACATCCCGCGGCTTTCTGGATCGCGTCCGGTATGAGCGTTGCGGTACGATGAACCCCATGACAAAGGCTCGTCATGCAGCTCTGCTGGCAGCATTTCTTGCAGCAGTGCCGATCGGCAATGGGCAACAGGAGCCGAACACAGCGCTGACCCGATTGGCCTTTTTGACCGGTAGATGGGTGAGTGGAGAGCGCACCGAAGCACAGGAGGAGAACTGGTCGCCGGTGATCGGGAATAGCATGACGGGCACTTTGCGCATTTTGCCGAGCGGCACACCGGTCTTCTACGTTGTTAACGCCGGAATGGTTTGGCCGTTCATATCCGGAGACGCCTTGCGAATCAGGTCCGTGATCGAAATCATCGAGGACGCGCTCGCCGGTAACCGGCCAGATCCACCGGCTGAGCGGTGGGGTTCCAGAGGCTGTACATCGTGTCCGTACGGGCGCCGAATTGCGATTAGTTAATCCCCGCGTCAATTGCAGCGCTGGCGATCTTGACGTTTCGGGTCTCGATCAAGCCCTTTCAATTGCTTCCCACGTGTTATCCCACTGCGATCCATCGCCATCACTGAGAAAGAACTGAAAATTCATCGAGGTGCCTGCCGCGAGCGAGAATGAAGACGGGCTAATCTGCGAGCTCACAGCCCCTGGACAAGTGATGTAGTTGATGCAGCAGGTGCCTGCTACCGGATTGAAGATGCCGCCTGCTATCACGAACGTCGCGGTATCGCGAAGATCGTCGCTCGTCGTCGTGATCTTCAGCGCCCCTACCGTTGTTGACGCCGGAATGGTTTGGCCGTTCACATCCGGAGACGCCTTGCGAATCAGGTCCATGATCGAAATCATCGAGGACGCGCTTGGAGCCAGGTGAATCCAAATGATATACGCCACCCTGGTTGCCGTAGGTGATGGTTGCCGTCAGATCCACCGGCTGCGCCGTGGGGTTCCAGAGGCTGTACATCGTGTCCGTACCGGCGCCGACTTGCCAGTAAAGCGAGATTCGGCCATGGCTAGGCCCCACCCCTTCGGGCTGAACTTCGAAAACGTAGCTCCCCGTCGCATCCACGCTGCCCGTGCTCAACATCCCCTACGTTCGGCCCACCCCCGTTTCCGTTACTGAACTCCGCTCCACTCCGCCCGCGATTCCCTGTGCCTTCGCACTTTCTCCCTCATGGATTGAATCGCTGCCGATGATTGATCGTCAAGCTTGAGGTCTCCCCCAGATGCCATCCAGAAGCGATCCAGTTCCCGCTCCGCGTCCTCTGTTTTCATGTCGATCAACTGGACGACAGCCCAGAACATGAGGTCGAGATCCGGATTTTGGCGGACTTGGAGCACGGCCCCAAGCGCCTGTGCCCGGTTATCGCTGGCGGCTACAATTCGGACCCGCGCCGCACAGGACTCGAACTTCTCTTCGCTCTGCCCACCCCAGGTCTCATTAAAAACCTACCCGAGAATCGGAAGGGGGGAGATGCCGCCATTGTTGCAGAGCTCCTCGACAGCCCACGAACGTACCCCAAACCAAGGCGCTTTGTCCTTCTGTTGCGCCAGCTTTTCGAGGTATTCGATTTGCGCGGCATGGCCTTGAAGTCGATCGATGATAGCGGATTGACGGGCAATTGCTGCGGCTTGATGTATTTCGCCGGATGTGTCAACCCCAAGAGCCGCGGGCGTGAGATTCTCCAGGTAGAGCCTGGCCTTTTCCGATGGGATGTGACCGATCTTCCTCAAGGCGTAGGCGCGGATCGTTGGACTTGTGAATGCGGGACTAGGAGGCAGATAGGAACCGCTCGGCAGCTTCCTTGCCCGTTCATTGTCGATCGGGCGACCCTCGGCAACCGCCTCGAGTGCATCGAGGGTGACCCTTCCCATTTCCCCGTTTGTCGCAGAAGCGATTGAGTCCAGGAACATTCTCTCGCCCTGGAATGGCAATGGAGTGTGGGCGGTCAATGCCGCGGCTATGATTATTGCGAGTAAGATTGAACGAGTCATTTTGCTGTTCTCCGTGATGTTCTCTAGTTCTGCGCGAATACGGACGCGTCTTCCTCTAATGCATAGTCCACATTCGTGAATGAGTCTGGAATCGTGGGTCCTAAGAAGCTCTGTTGGGGCATCGTTTGAGGGATGGCTAGCTCGTGACAAACAGTTCTGGATGCGGTCGTATCGGTGAAGATGTTCGTTGGCGCAATCGAGACGTTGTTAGTCACCGCCCAGTCCATGTCTTGGTCGTTTCCAGCGATTGCGGCCTGCGAAAATTGATAAGTGTGGCGGGCCTCATGGTAGAAAGTATTAGTGAAGAATTTTGACTGAGTTGTGCCGCAATTCGACGATCCGGGGTCGGAGTCGAGCCGCATGAATGTGGAGAAGGGGTTTATTCTGATCGGTGACTGCGCCAGATGGGTCGGCGCGGCATCTCCTTTAAAACCCGAAATATACACAACGGTGTAGGTTGATACGGTCGAAAGAACAGCCTTGTTATTCGCCACCGAATTAGCGTTACCTGTTCCATTTGCGAAAATGTCGCGAGTGCGCGCCTGCACCCAGTCGGGGACGGCGCCGCTTGCGTGCCCATCCAAAACCGCACCGGTGTGAAGCCACTGAGCAACTGGGAAATCCTTACCCCCATAAATCGGAGAGTTCGTGGTTTTCAACTGAGCGGGGTTCGGCCCAGGCCGTGAGAGCCGCGTTTGGCCCGGCTAAGGAGGCCGTCGTGAAATTTATCGTGCCGTTGCTCGAAATTGTTACCTGCGCCGGCAGCCCGCTCGTCGTCTGGTTTTGAGTGTAGATATTCGTTCCGTCTTCCTCAATATCAACAGTGCCGGTGAAATCAGTAATCGCGGCACCGTTATCGGACCGAACCGCAGCAAGCTTGATCGTAGCAATCTCGGAGTATTTTCCGTCGGAGCTTATGACGATCGCGCCAACTTGCGTCAATTGCATGTTGACCGCCGCAATTTGGAGTGCATAGGTCGCGGTTCCACCCGCAGTTGTCACCACCAGTGATCCGCTCGCGGCTGCCCAATCCATGGTGACGGTGCCCTCAAACGAGGTCGGCGTGCAAGTTGCCACCGAGACGTAGAACTGGCTAGTCTCGGCCCCACTGATTTTCACCGAGGTCGGGCATGCGGAGCCAGCTCCAAAATTAATCCCTGTTACAACAACGTTCTGGTAGGTCTGACCAGCCACAAACGGAGTTGAGCTCACGCCCGTTATTTGCGGAGCAGGTGGATTATTCGCCGTTACACTCGGCGATGTTGCTTGAGCCGAACCGCCTTCGTTTGGTTCGAATTGCTGCCCGTTATATCCCGTTGATGTCACTGTGAAACTCCCGGTTCCTGCGACGTTCGCGGTCGCTGTCACCACAATCGTCGTGTCCGTGTAAGACGAGATTCGGCCATGGCTAGGCCCCAGCTAGGAGCGCTGAAATGGATAAGCAGTTCAAATGGTGAATGCCGATCGCTGCCCGGCGCGGAAGAGAATCCGGGAACATCTCGCGTTACGGCGTTAGCTTGGGAGCCAGACTCGCCTCACAGAGCGCCTTTTGTCCCGGTCTGCGACAAAAGTCAATCGCCTGGTGAGATGCTTCCATGAGGTTAGCTCTCGCGAATTCGTCGCCTGCGGAAGCCGCTGCAGCGACGATGTCCCGCACAGCCGAGACGCGATCCTCCCGTGTAATAGTCATATAGGCTTCGACGCCTTTATGAAAGGCGACGCTCTTAGGCTCGCCACCTGCAAGGAATTTGAGCAGGTTCGGGAGCGCGGGCTTCCCAATCTCAAAAAGCGCGACAACGGACGGATACCAGTCGCCGAGCCTCGAGCTGTACCCCAAGGTTTCCGAATAATCGGGGTCGCGCTTGTAATCCAGGAGGTTGATGAGCAAAGGGATAGCGTCTACCGCGTGCAACGTCCCAAGACGCCGGATTGAACGATCCATGCACACAGCACGTAACTTCCCGCTCCGGATTGTGTCGGCCAGTTCCGCTGCCGTCCTGCTATCTGCC
This sequence comes from uncultured Verrucomicrobiae bacterium, assembly GCA_963743595.1. Lineage (GTDB taxonomy): Bacteria > Verrucomicrobiota > Verrucomicrobiia > Methylacidiphilales > UBA1321 > CAVURW01. Next base: position 14,323 of record CAVURW010000072.1, on the reverse strand, counting down.
TCGGGGCATCGGTCGTCCTGCGCTTCTAGAACTGGCAGAAAAATAAACGCCAAGAGCGCCGTAGCGACTAAGCATTTTAAGGTTTTTTTCATCTTCATTCCCTTTTCGTTCGCGCTGTGCCTTCTTACTGCAGGTTCCAAGAGATCGGCGTAGTTCCCACCGCTGCGGTGTTGTCACCGCTCACGTCGCTCGAAAATGCGCCTGAGATGCCATTGCTTGATAGCTTGCACGACGACCGTTCGCACCAGTTTAGCGTCCCAATCTTAGTATTGCTGGAGTCGGAATCGAGTGTTGCGTATTCCTGGAGATTCACGCGGAATCTCAGAATATAGGTCGGATTTGGGGGGCTGAAGGAAACCCCCGGCGCATCCAGGTCGTAGATGTACCCGCCCGATGAGCTAGGATTATCGTCCCGGAGGTTCGCGCTGGACGTGTCGTCGGCGCCGTTAACCCTCGGCGCGGGTGACACGATAGTAGAACCGCCCGTTCCCGCATACCCGCCGTTGCTAACAATAGTCCTCTTCAGCGTCAGGGTGCCACCGTACCCACTCGGCTGAACCTGTCCGTCGAGTTCGACCGACACGGCGCACGTGTTAGGGGACGTTGGCTCGATTACTTGGCCTAGGTTTGGCGAACCTGTAACGCCGGCGAGGTCGGTTCCTGCCGAGTTTTTTGGCGACGGCTGACCGGAGTTCCTGAGAGTAATTTTGACGGAGACGACGCTTACCGACACTTTGGCGAGTTGTCCGCCGCCAGCGAGTGCCGCGGTGATGGCGATGTTGTTGGCGGCGCTGTTGCAGTTACTCCTTTTATGGTCAAGGTGGTCGTCGCGGTGATGGTCTTGCTCGTGGTACCGTCGGAGAATTGCGCGGAGCCTGTTCCAGATGCCAGCGAAATCGAGACGACAATGTTCTGTGTGTTAGTCGATGGCGAAACACCGACTGTGTAGCTGGCAGAGCCGCCCAGTGGAATTCCATTCGGGCCGGTGATCGTTGCAGCAGTCGCGCCAGTCGCCGTCATTTTCGGCGATGTTGCTTGGGCCGAACCGTTTTGGTTTGGTTCGAATTGCTGCCCGTTATAACCCGTCGATGTTACTGAAAAACTCCCAATCCCTGCGACGTTCGCGGTCGCTGTCACCACAATCGTCGTGTCCGTGTAAGACGTGACTTGCGCGCTTCCCAGCGAGAACGTGACCGTGGGCTGGTTGGTCCCGAAGTTTTGCCCTTGAATTTGAACATTTGGTGTCGCTTGCCCAACCGTGAACGTGTTTGGCGTCACCGATGAAATCGACGGGCTCGCATCATAAACCGAGCCACTAACCGATGTCCCTTCCCCACCCGTGGGGCAAAACGCGCCACAGAATTGATCCACGTATACATCAATTCCCGTGATGTTCGCGGAAATGCCGGCCGAACCCGCCTCCAGCCCCTTCCCTGTCGCGGTCGTCACACTCATCACCGACGAGGAGCCCTCCCATGTTGCTTCCCACGTGTTATCCCACTGCGATCCATCGCCATCAATGAGAAAGAACTGAAAATTCATCGAGGTGCCTGCCGCGAGCGAGAATGAAGACGGGTTAATCTGCGAGCCCACAGCCCCTGGACAAGTGATGTAGTTGATGCAGCAGGTGCCTGCTACCGGATTGAAGATGCCGCCTGCTATCACGAACGTCGCGGTATCGCGAAGATCGTCGCTCGTCGTCGTGATCTTCAGCGCCCCTACCGTTGTTAACGCCGGAATGGTTTGGCCGTTCATATCCGGAGACGCCTTGCGAATCAGGTCCATGATCGAAATCATCGAGGACGCGCTCGGAGCCAGGTGAACCGGCAAATGATATACGCCGCCCGGTGATGGATTGCCGCGCGGCATGAAAGTATCCTACTGCAATAGGATACCGCGTTGCGTCGCAGCCGAACAAGGCGCCCCGGAGCCACGGGTGCGCGACATAGAAATTGCCGTTCGGACATTTTCTTTTTTTGCGCTATCAATCCGTGCGTATGTAATACGCTAGGAGATGGAGGTCCACTTCCATGTCCGATTCCCTACGAGATCTGGAGTCCCGACGAGCCGATCTCATCAAACAGATCGCCGGTCTAGGCGATCTGCGCAGTGGTTCCATCTCTGATACCAGCGGCCGTTGCGGCAAGCCCAACTGCCGGTGTCATCAGCCCGGCGGTCCGCCGCACGGTCCAAACTCTCGCCTGACTTACAAAGTGCAGGGTAAGACTGTAACCGAGTCACTGCCCACTCCCGCCGCGCAGAAGAAGGTGGAGCGCGAAATTGCGGAGTTTCGCCATTTCGAGCAACTCGTGCGCGCGTTCGTTGACATCAACACCCAGATCTGTCGGGCTCGATCCGCGGCGGAAGAGCACGTGTCCCAGGAAAAAAAACGACGGCGGCGGCCGGCCAAAAGGCCTCCAGCCAATTAGAAGAACAGATGCAAAGGATTTTCGCGGACCGCCACAAAACCGGCCAACTGGATCTCGAGGCGGCTGAGATGGCGATTCGCTCCACGGTCCATCAAACGGGAGCTGACGCCGTGACCGAGTTGCTGCGCCTTTCACCACCAGATGACGATCAGCGCCACCTTCCTTGCGCTTGCGGTCGTGTCGCCCGCTATGAAGGAATGCGCTCTCGGCCGATCCTCACCGTGGTCGGCTGGGCGCGTATTGAACGACCCTATTACTTGTGTCCAGCCTGCCACACGGGGTATTTTCCCGCCGACGTTGAACTGGACATCGCCCAGACGGACTTCTCTCCGGGAGTGCGGCGCATGCTCGCCGCCGTCGGCGGCGTGGCGCCCTTCGCGCAAGGCCGGGACCAAATCAAGCTTCTGGCGGGTTTAGACGTGACCGCGAAAACGGTCGAGAGAACTGCCGAATCGGTGGGAGAAGATATTGAGATCCGGGAGCAGCAAGCCATCCAGAGCGCCAAGCAACTCCGTCTTCCGACCGTGGCTGGCCCGTCGATTCCGTATCTGTACGTTCAGATGGATGGAACACAGGTGTTTGTGGTGAAGACCGAAACCGAAGGCCGGGCCGGTCGAACCCCAGGCCAACCGGCCCGCACTCGCGAATGTAAACTCGGCGCGGTGTTCACACAAACCACCGTTGATGAGAAGGGCCGGCCTGTGCGCGACGAAGATTCCACCACCTACGTCGGCGCGATCGAAACTGCGGAAGACTTTGGTCTGCGAATTTATACCGAGGCTTGGGATCGGGGTTGGAACCGCGCCACGATCCGCGTGGTCATGGGTGACGGATCGCATTGGATCTGGAACATCGCCGATCAGCACTTTCCTGGCGCCATTCAGATCGTTGATCTCTATCATGCCCGCGAGCATCTTTGGGACTTGGCGCGCAAGCTGCATCCCGCCGATGAAGTCGCGCAGAAGCGCTGGCTGATGCGCAAGCTGGATTGGTTGGAGAACGGCAAGATCGAAAAACTCACAGCGGCACTTCGCAGGCTGGCTGACGGGGAACAGAACTCTGAGCTGGCCAAGGCTACCTATGCTGAGGCCGAATACTTCGACGGCAACCGCGACCGTATGCGCTACCCAGAATTCCGGCAGAAGAACCTGTTCGTCGGCTCCGGCGTTATTGAGGCCGGCTGCAAAACCGTAATCGGTAGCCGTCTCAAACTGTCCGGCATGTTCTGGACCGTGCGGGGCGCAAACGCCATCATCGCTTTGCGTTGCTGCCTGCTCAACGGCGAGCTGGAGGATTATTGGGCTGCTCGCCGCGCCGCCTGATTATGAATTGTTATTAACTACTTCTATGTCGCGCACCCCGGAGCCACAATCGTCTTGACGTTTAACGCGCTAACCGATGGCGTGACCATGCGTTCGGGATTCCGGTTGCGATGCCGACTTCAGGGGAGTAATGCAGCCGTCAGCATCAGCCCCGCTCCTGGACAGCATCGTGGGTTGCTAGACTAGCCCTATGTTCGACCGGATTACGTTCGATCCTGCCCTCATGGGAGGGCGCGCGTGCATCCGCGGGATGCGAATCACGGTCGCCCTGGTCGTCAACCTGGTGGCAAATGGAATGTCCGCGGAGAGCATTATCCGGGAATATCCCGAACTGGAATCCGAAGACATACGCCAATCCCTTCAATACGCCTCGGCTCTGGCGAACGAGGAGATCGGATTTTTCAAGAGCCCTGCTGCGTGAGATTCCTGGCCGACATGGGCGTGTCGCTCTCGACAGTCGAGGCGTTGCGCGCGGCTAATCACGATGCCGTTCATCTCCGCGACGAAGGCCTGATTCGTCTGCCCGATACGGAGATCGCGGCGAAAGCTGTTGCTGAGCGCAGAATTGTCCTCACCTTCGATCTGGATTTTGGGGACATTCTCGCGCATCTCGGCTCAAAGCTCCAAGCGTCATCATTTTTCGGCTGCGAAATCAAACGCCCGCCGCCGTGAATCCGCGGCTCTTTCGAGTGATAGATGACTGCGCGGCCGAATTCGCCAGCGGAGCCATCGCAATCGTCGAAGACGAAGGATTTCGACTCCGGCGATTGCCGATCCGAGCCTGAATTGCGCTGCCGAATCGAACTTCTCACTCAACGCCCTCGCCCCCTTCACGATGAGCCCCTAACGCGCGTGACCATCGTTTCGGGCCCTTCACCTAATTCTTCTCCTCTCGGCGAGCGGCGCGCTGCTTGGACAAAACAGGGCAATCAGCGTCCCTAAGCCGACTTACGGGTACTGATCCCCAGAGAACGACCATATCTTCCGAGCGCGGGAACGGCTCATCAACGCATAGCCGACAAACCGTCAAGTCTGGCGAGAGTGCGCGCGGCGCGGAAGAATGTCGGTGTATCCCAATCGAGTACCGATAGACTGACGATGATGGATGATTCCGTTCCCCAGATCGTCGCCGGTCTGCCCGAAATGTGGCAGCCCGTCTATACCAAGTACAAACCGTTTTTTGATAGCGCGGCCAAAATGGCGCCGATAGTCACGGAGATGACCGCAACCCCCGTTCAGGGAAGATTATCCCAAATTGTCGGGACAAATGGCGGCAGGTCAGCCAATACGCACGGCGCTCTTTTAACCTTGGTCCTGAACGGCTACGGTCACGACGCGATGAAGCTTGCGCGAAGTCTGTTCGAGATAGAAATGAACATCATCCGGCTCCGGGATCACCCGGATGAAATCGAGGATTTTATGGGCTATCACTTCATCCAGCAAAAACAGCTCTACGATCTGTTTACGGATGAACAGAAGAACCAGGTTTCGAAGAAACGATACGGCGAAATGATGAGCGCTTATAACGCCGTGCTACCGCGCTTCGCCACCAAGCGCGACAAGACACGGCCGCGTAACGAGTGGTGCGGGATTTCTCTTTATGAAAGAGCGAAGGAGGCGGGGCCGGATTACCTCGACCTATACAGGATGTTCTATCGGCAGGCATCGTCAATTCACCATCTCGATTTCAGCGGACTCGCCGCGCATTCTGACGCGAACATGCTTGCTGATATGGCGCCGTCCGGGCATCTCTCTATGATGCGCTTGTGGCGACCGGGTGCGCTCTTCGCGCCGTCAATCTATATGAGGAGATTGCGGGCCTCGGCTTCAAAGACCGGATAGAGGTCGGCCCGATGGCCGACTACATCGCTGCCTGTAAAATCCAGCCCTGAGGGATCGCCGACCGCCATGTTCCGGTTCCTCTCCGTCAACGAGCCACCGGACGAGGCTTTTGGGAGACGTCACGGATACAATTGAAAGACCTTCTGTTGCTCGGCAATCGGCACGAAAACGAATATCTTGGCAAACAGGCCGACCTTATCCCCAACCCGCGCAGCAGCGGCTTTCACGGCTTCCGGATACCTGAAATCGATGCCCTCAACAGGGCTGTTATATGTGTACGCCTTATCGAAATGAACAAGAAGATGAAGTTCGCTCATTCCCCGAGCCTTCCCTACATATTTTTTAACCTTCGCCTCGATAACATCGCAGAGCGCATCCACCATGATCTCTGTCCCATAATTCCCGCCGGGCGGCTCGACTGTTATCCAGCCAGGCTTGCCCTTCTCCATCGTCGATGCGACAGACGGCATGCGTGGGTGCACATCGAGCGCCGTCAGGTACTTCGCGAGAAGCCGATACTGGCCGAAGTCGCTCCACTGAAAACCTTGGGGAGACTGCCAGTCCGGCTCGCTTTCCCAACGCGCATCGAGTGCCTTCACGAGCTGCAATAGCTCCGTCCGGAATCCGCCAGTGTCCCGACGCCTCAGCTTCGTTTTCGGGAAAATCCAGATGAGGTAGAAATGCTCCGTGTCGTTCGGTGGCAGTGGATCGAGGGCCTCCAGAAATGGCGTTTCGAGATTTTCCTCATCTTTCGCCGCCTTTATTTGCTGCTCATCGATCCACGTAGTCAGTTGAATGCCGATTTTGCGACCGTCAACGAGCTCACAATCTATATCTGCCGGCTCGTCCGCCGCTGGGCCCCAACTTTTGACGGCGACTCCGGCAAACATCGGATCGGCGGCCAGGAAGCCCGCGAATACGTCTCGTTCATCGGCTGGATTCCCCATATAGAGCTATTCGACACATTCTGATGAACGCCACATGGCCGTATAACGCTCGAACCGTTGATCCGACAGCGCGCGCCCGGATTCGCATCGCAAACCGACTTATCGTTCGTAATGCAGGGCTGGATACGGGCGGCCGACTACTTGCCCATCCTGCGTTCCACGACTACGCGAGATCATTGGTTAGCAGCGAGCTGGCAAGCATTCTCAATGCCACACGGGCAACGCTGGAAGCATCCGGCGGAGGTAGCAGGACGCGGCAACGACTTGCGGTACTGGATGCTCGCCACTCATCGCCGAATTGCTGGTCATTGAGTCTTAGGTCCGGGGCGGGCTACCATCACAGAAGCAGGCACCGACCGGCTGAAAGCAAAGCGATGGCAAATTCGTAGGGCAGGCTATGCCGGGTCTTCGGTCTAGAGCTTGAGGAGTGCGTTTACACGCTTGAGGACTTTAGGCGTCAGGGCGTCACGGTACCGGACACTTCTTCTGGCGATAAGACCGCCGCTCCTCGAAGGAACTCCACGACGCGGCGAGGCGGCATTCCGAACGCCCGGGTGATCGAGTGGTCGCGCGCGATACCCTGCAGCGCAGCTTCCATTTGTGTCCATGCGTCCAGAATCTCCCAGCAACATTCGGTCGCGTACGGGTGCGCTCACGAGTTCAATATTAAAGATGTTCTTAAAAAAACATTCGCTTGTTCGCCGTAGACTTCTACTTTCTCTCTTGCGACGGTCAGCCCGTTGCCTTGGTGGTAGAGCTCGTTGCGGAGGCGGTGATACCAGTCGATCTCTCCGAGGTCGATGCGGAGCGCATTTGGGGACAGGTGAAGAGTTGCGAGTTAGCCGAGTGGGACGAGACCTGAGGGCATCTCGTCCCAGGTTCTTCCCTCGAGCGTTCGTCCGATCTTCTTCTTCTGGACGCCACCCCACTGCTTGAAAAAAAAGCGACGTCCGCTTTTTTGCATTGGTCTCGGATGCCCGTGACCCACTCGGGACTCATAGGCCTTGCGCCAGGGCCGGACTCGCCGCCAACAATGACCCAGTCAATGCCGCGCAGATCCAGTTTCGCCAGCGGCCCCAGGAGGGGTTCGATGGAGAGGAACTTCACCTTCGCCTTTGTACGGCGGAGGTGGTCGATACGCGAAAGGTACTGCCCATTCTCAACACTGACGCCCATCCAAATGTGGGAGGACCAGGGCAATTCTTTACTTACCTCCTCCAGTCGTTCGGCGCGTTTCGTGAGGATCTGGTAGTGGTGCCAGTCAGCCTGGTTCATGATGTGGAACACAAGCTGGATGTACTCCAACGAGACCTGTTCATGGAAAAGATCACTCATGCTGTTCACGAAGATGCGCTTGGGAGTCTTCCAGTGCAACGGGTGCTCCAGCATGTGCGGATGGAGCGCGACGGCAAAACCGTTGGCGTAGTTCCTGTTCCCCATGGCCTGCAAGCGGTGTGAAAGTCGCTCGGCATAGCAGTGCTTACAGCCGGGACTTATCTTGTCGCAGCCGGTCACGGGGTTCCATGTAGCGTCCGTCCATTCGATGTGGGAATTGGTGGCCATAACGGTCCTCGCGACAAGAACCATTGTATTTGTTTTAATGAAGTCGTGGCAGTCCCAAAAGACACAATTTGGCCGATCGAGCCGCACACCGCAGCAAAGCATCAGATTCTCCGAAAATACCTTGACGCCTGGCTCCCGATCCTAGGGATCCACCACAACAGGATGTTGTACATCGATGGGTTTGCCGGACCCGGAGAGTACACGGCCGGCGAACCGGGTTCCCCAGTCATCGCACTGGAGGCCGCAAGAACGCACCATGCGAATCTCGCTGGAGAACTCTTCTTCATCTTCGTCGAGGAACGACCTGACCGCGTCGCAAATCTCAAAGCCCGGATTGCGGCGCTAGAACTCCCGAAACATTTCAAAGTTGACGTCTCCACAAGGAACCTTTTGCACGAGAATGACCAAGGTCCTCAGCAGAATGGACTCGGCACCGGAGAAGATCCGCCAACGTTCGCGCTCATCGACCCCTTCGGGTTCTCCGGTATCCCTTACGATCTCATCAAACGACTCTTGGGGAAGAACAAATGCGAAGTCCTCATCACCGTCATGGTGGACTCGATCAACCGCTGGCTCACACACCCTGAAGAAAAGGTGCGCGCGGAGATAATCGAGACGTTCGGAACCGAGGAGGCCATCAATATTGCTTTCTTCCACGGAACTAGAGATCGAGCACTCAAAGATCTCTACCAGCGGCAACTACAAAAGGAAGCCAAGTTCGTCCCGTACTTTGAGATGAGGAACCGTGACAACCGCACGATCTACTCCTTGTTCTTCGCCAGCAACCACCGCCTCGGCCACCTCAAGATGAAAGAAGCGATGTGGAAGGTCGATCTAATGGGAGACTTCCGATTCAGCGACGCCACCGACCCCAACCAAACCCTGCTTTTTCGAAGCGCCGACCACCGGCGCGATCGCTGAGGAGCTCTCCACCAAGTTCCAGAATGCTGGCCAAATACCCGTGAGCAAAGTCCTAGCGCACGTCGAGGATGATACGGCATACCTGCGAAAACACATGCTTGAGGCGCTGATCCAGTTAGAAGACGAGGGGCGACTGCGCGTCGCCGAACTCAAGAGGGATGGGAAGAAGCGCCGCGGCGGGACGTTTCCGGCGGACGCCCTCGTCACCTTCCGCTAGACAAAAGCTCGCTGGCGTTCGGGACAACCGCGGATTAGGATTAAGAACGGTAAACGCGCTTGCATCTGCCAACGGCTGCTCCGACTGGATCGTCCGGCCACTCGTACAAAACTCGGCCGCAAGAAATCTGCCCCTTGCCAACTCCAGTAGGTAATGGCAACGTCCGTGATCAGACAGACAACGAACCTTGAGCAGGTAAGCACCGAAGCCTGAGCGGACTGCAGGTTGGGCGACCGTTCGGCGCAGACCCCGCCGTCCCCGCCGACACCCGGGTTAAACGACCATGGCGATCACACGGATTCTCGGTCCCTAAACCACTGAGAACAAACCGCCCGAACGACCTGCAACAGCCTAATACCAAAAAATGGATGCTACATTCTCGTCAGGGAGCGCTTGCTCTCCAAAAAAGGAGATTCGGACGATGATAGCAGCAATGCCGAAGCCGCAAAGCGCCGACTACAAAACGCGCGGATCTGGGTTCGTTTCGCGTTTTCGGTCCGCACCATCAACGCCGGTCGTCAGACCCGGCAGAACAAACGACCCACGCCCGATGGCTCTGGGTTCGTTTCGCGTTTTCACTTCGAAGCTCCGCGACAGCATCTCCAAGCTGGGTTCGTTTTCGTTGGTTTCGCGATTCTGCTTCGACAACGGAGCAACGCCGGTCGTCAGACCCGGCAGAACAAACGTCCCACGCCCGATGGCTCTGGGTTCGTTCCGCGTTTTCACTTCGAAGCTCCGCGACAGGCATCTCCAAAACTGGGTTCGTTTCGTTCATTTCGCGTTCCCGACGCCAGTTCACCCGCCCCACGCCCGACGGGTCTGGGTTCGTTCCGCGTTTCCACTGCGCGGTGCCGCGACAGGCCCACACACTGGCTTCGTTTCGCGTTTTGTTCCGAACCGAAACGCCGGTCGTCCGTCCCGCAAGACAAGCGACCCACGTCCGGCAGACCTGGGTTCGTTTCGCGTTTTCACTTCGCGCTCCGCGACCGGATCCCAAACTGGGTTCGTTTCGTTCATTTCGCGTTTCCTTCTCGCACCCAAGCAAACACGGCTCGGCATACTCCGCAGGCCGGGCCGAGCCAAGTTTGGGAGGCATCAAGCCGGGCGTAACCATCGGGGAAACGGATGACTACTGTTACAACGTGGTCCCAGACCCGGTCCATGTTCACGATATTCAGGGGACGCCGTTGAACCAACCGGGCGTGGATCACAAGCGCCTCACGACGAAGATGTTGGCGCAGGCTTGTCCTCAGTGTGGTGCTTCCGGCCCATGAAGGAGTGGATGGCGAACGGAACCTCGTCCGGATGACTCGCGCACCAGGCGATAATGCGTTCGAACTTGACGGAATCGTCCGCAATGGCGCTGATTTCCATCAGCTCTTCTTCGATCAGTTCGACGTCCCTCATGCTGTCTTCCGTGCCTGCTCAAACAGAAAATTCAGCGTCTTCTCGGTGACGATGTGACTGGCCGTGCGTCCCAATCCGCCATTCTCTTCCAGCCGGTTGCGGGCACGCGGTATCGGCTCGCGCTCCTGCCGCGCCACCTGCTCCACGCGCTTATCCAGTTCCTCATTGGCGGCGTGGATGCCTTCGCGTTCCGAAATCTTGCCGAGCAGCAAACTCGCCCGCACTTCGCGGCTCGCCGGCTCACCCTGGGCCTCGCGCAACTTGGCCCAATCGGGTTTGAATTTGGTGATATCGACGCCTTCCTGGGCGAGAGAAGCCAAGCGCTGCGACATCCGGTTTTCAATCTGGCGGTCGATATAAATTTGCGGCACCGGGAACGTATGCGCATCCACCAGTTTGTCAACCAGCTTGTTCTTGGCTTCTTCCTGTACTTCACTCTCGCGCTGCGAGAAGATATTTTTGCGCACCGCGTCGCGCACTTCGTCCATGGTGCGGTAATCGCCCAGGTCCTGAGCAAAATCGTCGTTCAACTCGGGGAGTTCCTTCTTGCGCACTCCCTTCACGTGAATATGGAAGGCCACCGTTTTACCGGCCAGCTTCTCCGAGCCGTACTCCTCCGGGTAGGTGACTTCCAAATCGCGCTCATCCCCCGGGCTTGCGCCGCGCAGTCCCTCCGTGAACGCGGGCATGGTCTCGGCGCCGCCGATTTCGAGCATCATCTCGTCGCTCTTGACGGGTTCTTCCACCCCGCCGGTGCTTTCGAGTGAGATCAACGCGAAGTCGCCGTCTTCCAGCGGCCGGGGGTCCACGTTGGCATAGGTTGCTCGCGACTGCCGCATGCTCTCCAGGCGTTTTTCTACATCCTCGTCCGTCACGGTGGGCTCCGAGTAGGGTACTTCGATACCCCGGTATTCCCCCAGTTCGAAATCCGGCGCCACTTCGAACTCGGCCTTGAACACCATCGGCTCGCCCGGCTTGAAATGCACATCTACGATATCGGGGCGGCTCACCACCTTCAACTGGTCTTCGGCGAACGTCTTATCGAGGTAGCGTGGAATCAGGTTCTCCACCACCTTGCTGCGGATATCCGATTCGAGGCTTTTCTTTACCATCGACAGCGGCGCTTTGCCGGGGCGGAACCCTGGAACCCGCAGCTTCTTCTGAAAATCCCCGGCTACTTTCGCGGTTTCGGCGTTGACAACATCTACAGGGATCGAGACTTCGATCGCATGCTTACATCCTTCAACTAAGGCCAAAATGAATTACCTTTCCGTCGGTTTACATGCTGACTTGACTATTCAGCGTAAACGTCAATCGCGTTTCCGCGGGGATCTTCACGCGCTGGCCGTGGGTCAGCACTTCCGCTCCGGTGCCTACCGCTGCGCCCGAAGCCGCGCCGATGGCTGCGCCCCTGCCGCCTCCGGCAACTGCGCCGAGAATGGTTCCGAGAACCGCGGTACCGCCAATCACCTTCGCGCTGCGGGCTCCCCGCGAGCTGCTGGCTTCGGTTACTTCGCTGGTGGTCAAAGGCACCACTTGCCCGTTCAAAGTGACCGTATAAAGATCCAGCGAAACCGAGGTTCGGCCTTCAATTTTGCCCGACTGCTGATCGGCCACCACTTTCAGTGTCGCGTCCGCTCCCCGCGGGATGACGGTCTGACCGTTCACCATCACCGGTTCGTCGATGCTGGCCCGGTAAGTCGCGCCCAAGCTGGTGGAATCGGAATTGATCGAATCGATGGTTCTCACGATCACCATCGTCCCAGCGGGGATGTTGATTCCCATCGGTCCGTTGCCATTCGGCGGGGGGTTATAGCCGCTTCCATTGTTGTAAGCACTCGGCGGCGGAACGTTGTTGTTATAGGAAGGCGGGGGTTGCGGAGGGGGTGCGGCGCTGGTCGAGTATCCCGATGGCCCATTCGAATCGAACTGCAGATTGGAAATCTGATCGATCGGGAAAGCCTGCACATGATCGCCCAAATCGAACCGTACTTCTCGAGCACTGCCTCCCAGATAGGTTCCCGAAAGGGACTGTCCATTTTTCAGGCTCAGGGTATCGGCCATGGCAGCCGTGGCGGCTGCCGCAATCGCAACGACTAAAACAATGTGACGCATATTTCTATTCTCCGATATCGTTTCTTAATTTACGATCCACGCGAGTAAGACGCGGGCTGCGTGGGAAAGGTTTACGAAAAATCACGCGGCCGTCGGTTTACGCAGGTTTTGAAGCAAGTTCCCGGCCACCTGTTTCCCCTTTTCCACCGCGCGGGCGTACATCTCCTTATGTTCGTTGCGCCGGATGCGGTCGCCCGTAACGTAGACCTGTTCGATGGCGCGGCCCACTACAAACGTTCCGGCCCAGGCGATGGCGCCCTTGGGAATCAGGCCGCCGCCCAAGGGGATTTTCCCGACCAGTTCCCGCGCGAGGGCGCGCCATCCGAAGGCGCTGGCCACGATGCCGAAGACCTCGGCCTTTTGTTCGGCTAATCCGACAGGGCGTCCGCTGGCGGCGGCAATCAGGAACGCCATGCGCACCTGGTTGATGGTGAGGAAAGCGGAATCGGTCGCGTATTCGCCCATGGCCCACGGGAGTTCGAGGAAGCTCGGCAAAATGTTCGGCATCGCCGTCAGCAGAGCAAACAACGCGTTCTCCCTGGCGACGCGGTTGATCACGCGATTGACGGCGGGCTGGCGGAAAGCCAGAAATTGACGAGCCAGGGTAATTTCCAGGTCGCTGCGGGCATCCAGAATGTCTTCGATGGTACGTTCCGGATGTTCCGCGTAGAAAGTAAAGCTGCCTTTGGGACACGCGATCCCTTGTTCAAAAATGGTGAGGTCGGCGTTCGCGGGGCGATTGGGATTGGTCGCGCGATGCAACGTCCTCAGACCCACGGTGCGATCTTCCGCAAAAGTAATGGCGGGCAGAAGATAAGCCTCCATCGCGGCGTAGGCTTCCTCGGAATCCGCCACCAGTTCGATGGCGAGATGACGGGTGGCCATTTTTCGAACCTCTTCGGGGTTCAAACTGGAGTAAGCGGATCGCAGACTGTTCAGAAGTGCCAAGGCCATTTTCGTTACCGTTTTCAGTGTACCGCCTGTCCTGCTTCCCGCGGAAAATTGGCTGTTCCTCGCTCCTTCCAACGGGCCACTTCGAGATCCGCGAGATGCACGCCGGAGATCCGGAAATCGCGGCGGATGAATCCGGCCGGCTCTCTGGCGCGGATCAGGATCGTGGCGCCTTCGGGAATCTGCGGGGGTCCGTCCCCGGCAGTCTGATCGAACTGGAATGTGAGGACGGAGTTTTGGATGGGGTTCATCATGGACGGAATGAGCTCACGATTCCCGCCGCCGTTTCGAGACGACGCGAAGCCGTTGCTCCAAATCGTCCTTCCCTCTGTGTCCAGCGCCACCGCGTCGATGCGAATGCCGGAAGCCGGTTCGAGTTCGGAGCAGCCGAAAAACACGCCCAGTTTTCCGGTGGCCACCCCCGCGTCCACGTTGCAGTGTTCTTGCGCAATCCGTACGGGAGTCTCGTGTGCTGACAGCGGCATGCGCACCGGCGGCAAGTCTCGGTAGACCTGCAAATAGAAGGTGCCGGACAACGTGACCGGCGCATCTGCCTTGCTGACCCAGAGATCATAGCAATACGTAGACGAACGAAGGCGTCGCACAACA
>CAVURW010000071.1:0-38305 GCA_963743595.1 uncultured Verrucomicrobiae bacterium | reverse complement strand
GTCCTGTACGCCTTCAACCATCATATTGCTTACACCGGGGAACAACCTGCCGAGGACGCCGCCCAGCAGGGTATTCGATTGGAAGTGATCAAACATCATGAAGCCAAGCGCGGTTTTGTTCTATTGCCAGACGCTGGGTGGTCGAGCGATCCTTTGCCTGGGCTGCACGCTTCCGTCGCCTGGCCAGAGATTACGAAAGGCTTCCCACAACACTGGCCGGCTATCACTGGTTGGCGTTCGTCACACTTATGCTCGCAACCCTGCTTGGCAAAAGTTAATCCAGGCTTTAGAGGTGAACGTTGCATAGCCGGGTATCGTAGAGATGCCTTCTGACACTGCGATTTGATTTATCACTCCATAAATAGGCCCTGTCGGTCCCAATTTAGTAAGCGGCGCGTATCCCAGATGCCGCCATCGCCGACATTGGGGTAGCCTAAGTTCACCAGTATAGACCGCGATTCATCGTCATCCCGCATCCAATGCGACGTAATCAATGATGCGACCTGTGATTTGATCCAGCATGATAAACCGTAGTTATTTTGTGATTGTTCAATAAAAAGTGCGGCTGGTCGAAGCCTTGGCCGGTCTCAAAATTTGTGGCAGAATGAAATATGGCGGGGTCCGTTGAAATAAGCGACGTTTATCTATGACAAGACGGCCGGATTGCTCGAACGGGATTTGAAACGACGGCGCAATTTGGGCCTGTGATTTCGCGTTGGGAACGAAACCCGTCCATATGTTTGTAGGCACGCAACGGCCCGATCGGAATGGTATTGGTGGCCGGGACAACAAGGCAGTCACGCCTGTCACGTCGTTGCTGGCGCTCAGATAGGTTGTCATATTATTCCGCACCGATGATTTGCACCGGACGCGAAATGTTGTTCGTGTAGGAATTCCAAACTGACAGGCCGACCTGCCGCTGTGGGCCGATGGCGACGATTTTACCGGGCGTATCAGTGACCACTCCCGCTCCCTGGCTATTACCAGGGATCATCGTGTTATCGTTCGGTACGCTTGCGGGAAAATCTATCGTCGGTAACTCACCGTTGTCCTCCACTTGCACAAAGGCCAAATCTCGATCTGGAGCACCGTAGAGCATGGTTGCCTTAAGCAAAGCTCCATCTACAGTTTGAAAGGTAAGACTTCTGTTGTTGGCGATAACATGTTGATTCGTAAGTAGTCCGACGATTTCCTTGGTGCCAGTCACTGGCAGCTTTATCAGAAAACCTGTTCCCGTCGAGTTGGAACCCTTCACGATCACGATACCGCTGAGGTACTTCGTCAGCTCCTGAGGATCCACATTCAGGGGCACTGGCACTGGCGTAGGACTTGGGGCAACTTGACTTTCGATAAAAATCTCACCCACTGGAGCACCAATAATATGTTGCACCTGCTTAACATCCACGGACCAATCGGCGTCACCTGTAACTTTCAGATAGATGATCCCACCATTTAAGCAAAACGAGTCGCCCTGTGAAGGGTATCCAGATCTGTGCGTTCCCAGGTCCAGGATCAGCTCGTCAGGCGTTCCATCCAGATGACCAGCCAAGACCTTTAAGTTTCCTTGAGCCCTCCAGCTGATCATCCAGCCTTTCTTCAGCGTCATCGGGTGTGTATTAGATTGGCCTTGTCCAGAAAACGTCTCTACGAGTACAGGCTCAGGAGCAGGAGGGACCGAAGGCGCAGCGCTTGGTAATCTAGTGCCGGGGTCAACCTGCCCGAAGCAGGTTTTACCCAGAATCACTAAACACGCTGCTAATCGACGCAGTTCCATGACACCCTAAAAATCGTGGTTTAGCTTCTCTGCAATCTTCTTAAACACGCCGCCGACATCCTGGCGAATTTGCGCCTCTTCAGCGGCTCGTTTCCGGTTGAACGAGTAAAAGTTTGTTGGGACGCTCACCGTTCGCACTTCTGCATCACTAATGGAAGTCACCGCTTGCAGCAATTCCTGATACCGCTGAACGGCATCCGTTTGGTTCGTAGCCTCTTTTATATCTTGATCGAAATGTTCCATCACCTCCGCGAACTTCTTGTTTCGCTTGAACAGATCCTCAGTAATTTGGCCCGCTTCACCTTCAGCATAAGGCCCACCGCTACTAGTATTGCCCCCATTGTCACTCTGACTGCGTGCCTCATGGACGATGTATTTGATGAGCGAAACCATATCCAGCGTGTGCTCATGAAACTGGTCCAAAAACGCGGTCTGCCGTTGAAATGCGGTCGGGTCCATCGCTTCCCAAGTCGGCACGCTATCGAATCGTAGGGCGAAGTAACGGACCGCATGAATCGCCGAGTTTTGATTGGCCATGGAGGCCTTGTTTGCCCAGCCTTCGGTATCTGATTTTTCCATCTCGGTAATCACCCCCACGGCCTTGCCGCTGCGCGTATCGATCACCGGACTGCCACTATTGCCGGGATAAATGGGATTCGAAACTTCAACGCGCTCTGGCCCCACCGCAACGATATTTCCGGGCGTGTTATTCACGACTCCGGCGCCCTGGCTGTTTCCTGGGATGAAGGTGGGGTCGTTTGCCAGCGCGTCGGCAGAAATATTTTGGGAGCAATCCATCATCTGCAAACTCCCAGTGTCTTCGATCTTGATCAAAGCCAGATCGCGATCCGTTGCGCCGAACAGGGAGATCGGTTTCAGACTCGTTCCATCGGCGAGTTGAAAGGTGAGTCCGCCGTTATTCGAGATCACATGTTGATTCGTCATCACACACGTGCCCATCGGCGTCTTCGTTAAAAAACCGGTACCGGTCTCGTTGGAACCTTTTACGATAACGATGGAACGTTGGAATTGCGCCATCTTCGTTACATCCGGGAGTGCTCCGCTCACGATCGGAGTCTGCGGAATCATTGGTTGCTGTACGGGCTGGGTGGCGACCGCTGAATCGGGTCCCACTTGGACGACCCAGACTTTCCATGCGCCGCTTCCGTCCACTTTTAGATAGAGCTGACCGCCCGGCACTTCGAACGACGAGCCGGGTCCCGCGACGGTCTGGTTCGCGATCACTTCATCCGGTTTGCCATCTAAATGGGCCAAAGAAATCTTAATTCCCGCATCACTTTTCCAATGAACTTCCCACTGATCTTTCACCGTAAATGGGTGGGTATTTTGCAGTCCACTCCCCTGGAACGAGGCGATGGCTTTCGCTTCGGTGGGGTCCGACGCGCCGGGTGGAGTTGCTACGGGTGGCGGCGTATTTACAGTAGAATCGGGTGCTGGCGTCGCCACTTGGTCGGGAACCGCGTCAGCCTGATAGCCCTGCTCATGCCAAACGGACTTCCAATCCACCAGATAGCCCTGTTGAAGCGCATAGCCGAGGAAGGCTAACCCAAAAGAGACGAACATGAGGAACAGGTTTCGCATAAGGCTGCCGACTTATTAACGTGTCGAAGAGTTTCCCAGGGAAGTCATTTTAGGTCTAGCCAATTTTCAAGGATGGCGGTCTAAGCATCACCGCTTTCTAGCTTCAGGTTGTTTGTGTTGAATGATTTAGACACGTTAAATCATTTGTATAAATTCCCATTCTCGCGATTCCACTCAGCACGTGCTACACTTCACCTCTGTGCCTAAACGTGCCCTCGCTATCTATTTCTCGCTCGCCTTTCTCGGTGCGGCCCTCTTCATCTATTTAACCTTCCCGGTTCATCCCACCAAGCTCAGCACGAGCCACAATCAGCCCGTTCCGAGATCGACCACCCCTCCCGTAAGCAGGGTCGACGAGAACGGTCGACCGATTTTCGTTAACATCCCGAGTACACCGGCCGCTCCCACCACGGGTATTGTCCTCCATGTTCTTGCGTGGGGCCAGGGTAACGCGCCTGAGCGTATTCAACAGGAGATTAACCTGTTTATGCACAATACCGGGACGGCCGCCACGATCGTTCTGAACCCCACCTTTACCGGCTTTAAAAACGCGCTCGCAGCCGCGATCTCCGCGCATCAGCCGCCCGACGTGATTCTTCTTGATGCCACGGACTACGATAGCCTGGGCCACGCGGACCTTCTGCCGTTACCTGTCCCGGCCAATCTTTCCCCCGCCGCGAATATTCTGACAGGCACGCTCATTCGTAATGGTTCGCTCTTTGCTGCGCCTGACGAATTTTCGATCGACGTGCTCTTTTACAATCCGGGCTTTTTCGATCAAGTGGGAATCGGCTATCCCGGTCCACACTGGACGCTCGATATTATGGAGGGCGATTCAAAAGCGCTCACGTTCGCCAAGCTCCTTAGTCCAGAGGGAAGCCGCATTTTCGCGCTCGAAACGCCCTCGGACTTTTCCCTGCTCAACCTTCTCTCCACCGAAGCCGGAGCACCGATTCTGGATTCAGCGGGCTGGCACCTCGGCGAGTCGAAATTCGCGCCAGCACACATCCGCGCCTTGGAGTTCTTCCAGACCTACTTTAAGGACCTGGATGTCGTCGTGCCGATGACCAATAACGAAACCGAGCCTGGCGACCTTTTCGTTAAGAGCCGCGCTTGCTTGCTCATCGCACCGATTGAAACGCGCGCGCGCCTCTCAGAAAACAGCGATCTGCGCTTTGAGCTGACCCGCTTTCCCCAAGACTTGAGGCCCTCCACTAATCTCCGCGTGAACGGCTGGGCGGTCTTGAAATCGACTCAGCACCCGAAAGAAGCTTCGGCCCTGGCCCAAGCCCTCTGTTTACTTCCCGCACATGACGGCTGGATCACGGCGGCCCCCGTCGCTTCCGACGCCATTCCGACGGAAGATCGAACGGTTAACGCCTTCGCGCTCGATCAGGTCCCGAATGCCCTCTTCGCCCCGATCGATGGCGCAGCTGAGCAAAGAATCGCTGCGGTGAATCATCAATTGCAGGTCTATACGCAAACCGCAGACCTCACGAAAGCTCCCACGCTCTACCAGATCATCCTGCAAAATCAACCGAATCTCGGCCCGGTAGAAGTGGGTACGGCCCCGCCGATTGCTCTTCCGAGCGCGAAACCGCGCCCACATCCTTAGACACTGAAATTACGAGGTTGATTCCGTTAACCTCACGTTGCCTGGTTACGAAAGTAATGGTGTGCCAACAGGGATGCCCTTGCCCGGATCGAGCGGCTCGCCAACGCGTGTGTTGGGGTAGAGCAGCGTGCCTGCCGGTGCGCCCTTTTCTTTGAAGTAGGCCTGGATCACCGCCATCGCGCCGTCCACATCGTCCGTGCCGATTTCGATTACCGCTTGCTCCACATGCAGTCCATCGCTGCCTAGACCCAGCCGTGAATTGCCACCTAAGACCAATCCGAGATTCTTCTCGCCAAGAACGGCTCCCAACGGAGTTTCGAACTGCTCACCGCGCACTTCGGGACCGAGATTGGCCGGAATCACCACCAGCAGGGTGTGACTGTGGGGATTTTCCTGATTTCTGGAACCGATCACCAGACCCAAGTGGGAAAGATCGGTCATCTTCGTGAAATCGGCGCGACTGCGCAGGCTCTCGAAATCAGGATCACTCGCGGCATCAATCACGCGGAACCGTTCCAGCATCAGCGAAGTCTTCAGCGCCGCAATGGCGTCGTCCGCCCGTCCGGCGAGTGCCTCGTTACAGGCCAGGTTGTAGTAAAGGCTGGAACGAAATTCATCCAGCGCAATCGCTTTGGTAAAGACCTCGCGACCTTCCTCAAATTTCTTTAAGCGAATCAGTACGACCCCGTAAATGCGCAGCAGATCCACGCTCTGTGGATACTCGGTGAGACCCTGCTTGAGTTCGGCTTCGGCGGTCACCAAATCACCTGCGGTCGTCTTCAGCTCGCCACGACGCGACCACAGGGGAATCCGCGCTTCACCCGACGCGCTAGTCAGATCCTTCTCGATTTTTGCCAATTCTTCTTCCGGTGTGAGCTCCTGGATCTCGGCTAATTCCTCGGCGAGATCATCCACATCGGGCGATTCCGCTGGCGTCAGCAGACTCTCGTCCCAGTAACTCTTCGGAATGGCCCAGGCCGCATCCGGAAACATCCGGTACTCGAACGGGAACGGGCTCTTCGATTCCTTAATGTAAGATTGCAAACGCTCGTTCGCGGCCTCTGGATCGGCCACGCGAAACTCCAGTTGCACCAGCCCCTTATGCCAGCACCGGCCCATCTGTAGCGACCCTCCGCCGATCAACGCCAGCATCTCCGCATGAAACGCGGAAATCTTCTCTTCCACATCCGGCGTGGAGTAGTTTTCTTCTTCGCAAAAGATCGTGAACATCGTCAGGTGATAGGGCCATTTCACTTTTCCCTGAATGCCTTGCAGCTCACTGTTCCACTCGATCCACGAACTGGCTACCGGCTCCGTTTTTTGGCGTACGATCCACATGCCAGAAGCTCAGCAGACTTGACCTCTACCGACAAACTCAATTTTGAAAGAATAATTTTTGAAATTAGATATAAGATAACAATTGCTAAAATTATAATTTAAGCATTCAAATAAAATATTTATCGACGTTGACGATCAACGTAAGCGCATCTAATATCTTCGTCAAATTAAACAAGGAGAATCAACTGATGGAACTCGATACACTGCTTAAGTATGGCTTGCACGGAAACTCTTCCACGGAGTCTGTTGTTATTTTTCTCATATATGCTTTTGCTTTCTCGGTGGCCTTAATATGGGCTTCGTTCCCCATCATGTTCTACATCATGACTAATCGTATGATAGCTTCAATTAACGATCATACCGCAAATGTGGCTCGCGTTGCAGAGTCGATTCGCCAAGCAGGGGTAGCTCGACCCGTGCCCGCAGTCCAGCCAGTGGCCCGGATTGTGCCGACCATGCCTATCGCGATTGTTGAGCCGCCTCAAGCTCGGCCTCGGGCTCCGTTACCGGTCGCTCCCGCGCCAGTCGACGATGACCTGACAATCGCGAAGAACGGCAGGCAGTTTCGGGTCTGTTCGCATTCTGTGCCGAGCCTTGTGAATGAGGGTCGCCTTGCATTGAGCGATTACTACCATGACCTTCGTTCGAACAGCTGGATTCCGCTTGCGTCGCATCCGATGCTTGTGGCTGCGTAAACGGCTGAATGGCGCTCTCGTTAACTATTGAGGATTCACGGCAAACACTTTGTTATCGATCAAGACCACCTGATAACCGTCTTTGCCGGAACCGTACATGAGCACGGTTCCTTTGAGATCCGTGGTGGAGGCCGCTTCGATGATGCTGCTCGGTTGCCCGAGTGCGGCGATCACTTGGTCTCGCGTGTCGCCGGGATGGACCTTCTTGATTCGCTCGGCTAGTGGGACCTGGCAACCGACCGTAAGCCAGACGACTAACGCTAATGAGACAAAACCAAGAGGCACAGGGCGTTTCATTGGCGTTCTCCTCGGTGACAAGGAACCGACCCGTTCTGAATTTCTACTGATGTCTCAACAAACTCCTCATGAACAGGTTGAGGTCGATTCAATTGAGCGCCAAAGGCGCGATCCATAATACAGCCTGGTATGAGGGCGGCTGATAAGCTGTCCGAAGTGCCAGGTACACGCCCCCTGGCGCTAGAGTTCCAAAGGAACGGTAATCCGTGGGCTCTCGTTCTGATTTCTACTGATGTCTCCACAAGGTCGACATGGGGTACTTGTTTATGGTGAGTATGTTGCCTTAATCGCGGTTCATAATCGCTAATCACGTCGCATTGCGGGGTCGTTGTCTCGAAATGGATGGCGTGCTGGTAGTGAGGAAGTTGCATGAGCTGCGTCCGTTCGCAATAAATCAAAGTTGAGTCCGCTCCTGCATTTGCGCCAAGAGGAGCCGTTCCCGTCCGGTCAGATCGGACACCACCCGAGATACGTGGTATCCGGCTTTTTGGCAAAGGCTTTTCAAGGCTTCTGTTTGGCCATCACCGAATTCCAGGGCCAACCACTCCGTTCGTCCCACGCTTTGTTCAATGAGCCGCTTCATCACGCTCACGCCTTCCGGTCCGCCATCGAGAGCCAACTTGGGTTCGCGTTGTACCTCGCGAGCGAGCGTCGGAATCACAGCTTTCGGGATGTAGGGCAAATTCGCGACGATGACGTGGAATCGCTGGGGGGGCAACTCGGGATTCGCCAGCAAATCGCTTTCGAGCAACGTGACGTTGCAGAACGACTTGGCGTTTTCGCGCGCGACCTCGAGTGCTGCGGAACTCACGTCGACGGCGTAGAGAGGAAAATGCCCGCGCGCACTAGCCAGAGCACAGATAATCGCTCCAGAACCGGTGCCTACATCGAGCACCGGCAGCGGCTGCTCGGGAGGCGCAGGTGGCTCAGCCGGCATCAAATCCCGGACCATCTCGACCAGCAATTCGGTCTCCTGCCGAGGGATCAACACATCCGGCGTCACTTTCAAACGCAAGCCCATGAAACTCGTCGCACCCAGCACGTATTCTAGCGGTTCACCCTCCGCCCGTCGTTTCACCCAGCCGCGCAGTTGCGTCAACTGTTCATCGGTCAAGACCCGGTCGAATTCCATGTAGAGCTGCAGGCGACTCCGCTTCAGCACTTCCGCGACCATCAGCTCGATTGTGAGGCGGGGCGAGGCGACCCCATGTTTTAAAAAATACTTCGTCGTGGACTCGAAGACCTCGACTATCGTCATACGGACGCGGCCGCTTCCAAATCTTTAAACTTCTCGTCCAGCGCATTCGCCGCCAGGATATCGAACATTTCTTCGAGATCACCCTCCATCACCAGAGAGAGCGAGTAAGAGGTGAAATTCACGCGGTGATCTGTCAGCCGATTCTGAGGGAAATTGTAGGTGCGAATCTTCTCGTTCCGATCCCCTTTACCGATCTGACTCTTGCGATGCTCGGCGTACTTCGCCTCTTCCTCACTTTGCATCCGTTCCAGCAAACGCGTCCGTAAAATCTGCATCGCTTTATCGCGATTCTTCAGCTGCGAGCGCCCATCCTGACAGCGAACGATTAATCCGGTGGGATGGTGCAAAATCTGGACTGCTGAGTCGGTGGTATTCACGCCCTGACCGCCAGGCCCACCGGAGCGACACACTTCCACCCGGATATCGTCTGGCTTAATCACTACGTCGACTTCCTTGGCTTCCGGTAACACAGCCACGGTGGCTGTAGAGGTGTGGACGCGGCCTTGCGCTTCGGTTGCGGGCACCCGTTGAACCCGGTGCACTCCGCTCTCGTAACGCAGTTTCTTAAACACGTCCGTGCCGTTGATCTGGAAAATCACTTCCTTGAGCCCACCTTTTTCAGAAGGGCTATGCTCGAGCGTCTCGATCTTCCAACCGACCCGTTCCGCGTAACGGCTGTACATACGGAAGAGTTCAGCGGCAAAGAGTCCGGCTTCGTCGCCACCCACGCCTGCACGTATTTCGATAATGGTATTGCGCGAGTCGTTCTCGTCTGGGGGCACGAGGGCGTAGCGCACCTTTTGTTCTGCTTTTTCCAGTGCGGGGCGAAGGGTTTTCAGCTCTTCTTCCGCCATCTCGGCCATTTCAGCATCGCCCGCTTTGAGCAGCTCTTCGGATTCGGCCACGCTCTTCTGCAATTTCAGCCAAAGCTCGCCGTCAGCGATCGACTGCTTGAGCCGGGAATGTTCGCGAGAGAGATCTTGCGCACGCTTTTGATCGTCATAGAGGTCCGGTGCTCCAAGAAGCACTTCCAGCTCCTGGAACCTGGTCGAGAATCGATCTAAAAAAGGCTTCAGCTCCATAACAATCTCCAGTCTACCACACGTGCAGCGTCGTGCTGCCTATCCGCCAATAACTCAAACAGCCCCGACGTTGAAAATCAACTCCGAGGCTGAAGCACAATTTAAGCGGGAGAAGCTATTTCTTCTTGCCAGGAGCGGGCTTACCGCCTTTTGCAGCAACAGCGGCGGCGGGAGCAGGCGCGGTGGCCCTGGTCGTACCAAAGCGGCGGGTAAACTTCTCGATACGGCCGGCCGTATCAACAAACTTTTGTTGGCCCGTAAAGAACGGGTGGCATGCCGCGCAAATCCCCAAGCGAATATTCTGCTTTGTGGAGCGGGTGTTGTACACCGTACCACACGCACAAACAATCTGGGAATCCACGTAATTGGGGTGAACGTTCGGTCTCATGGGAAGGGAAACTCTACCATGTCAGGAAGCGAAGGCAAGGATGAATTGAAGTCTATTTGCGAAGAACGTTTTTGTGTCTATGCTCTTCTTCATGTCTTGGTATCTGGCCAACCTGCTTTCTCTTTTCCTAAAAGAAGCTGTCGACCTCACGCTCGTGACCATGCTCTATCTCGTTTTCACCATTTTTGAGTTCGCGCTGCCGGCGCAAAGGGGCCAGAGCATTTGGGGTCGGCTACGTAATCTGGTCTACGCTTCACTTCTCATTCTGATCGGGATTCTCTTCACGCTATTCATCACGTGGCTATTGCCGGCGCCACCTGTGTTGCCGAAACAGGCGCTAGCTGTTTCGGCTTTCTATATCTTCATCTACGCCGTCCTCACCGATTTTATCTTCTATTGGTACCACCGCGCGGAGCATACGTTCCGGTTCATGTGGGCGATTCATGAGCTGCACCATTCGGAGGCCGAGTTGAACGTGACAACCAGCCTACGCACCTATTGGTTTGAGCGGCCCATCCAAGCGCTGCTCATCGTCTTGCCGATCCGTTACTTCATCGGCATCGATCCCCTGGCTGCCGCGCTGTTGCCTCTGGTGCTGATGCTTTGGCTCTTCTTTACGCATGCGAACCTGCGGTTGTCGCTCGGTTGGTTGACCCCGGTTATATGCGGACCGCAGCTTCATCGAATTCACCACTCCGCCTTGCCGGAGCACCTTAATAAGAATTTCGCCCAGTTTTTCCCTGTACTGGACATCTTATTTGGCACCTATTACGCACCGCGACCGAACGAATTTCCACCCACCGGTCTGCATGGGGTCGATTCCAATATGCAAGTTATGGATGTCTTGGTACGCCCGCTCTCGTTTTGGTTTCCCGAGGTTAGCACTTCCCTAGTAAATGCTCCAGAATCTGCACCGCGTTCCACGCCGCGCCCTTAAGCAATTGATCGCCGCTAACAAACAGCGCCAGGCTCCGGGGATGCGATGGATCTCTGCGAATACGCCCCACTAGCACGTCATGCTGGCCGCTGGCCTCCAGTGGCATCGGGAAATGATTTGCCGATGCGTTATCTACTAGGGACACACCCGGTGCTTTCGATAGGATTTCTCGCGCCTCGCCAGGTGTCAAATCACGCCTTGTTTCAATGACGATCGACTCACTGTGCGCCCGCAAGACGGGCACGCGGATGCACGTCGCAACGATCTTCATATCCGGTTCATGGAAAATCTTCCGGGTCTCTTCGATGACCTTATTCTCTTCTTCATTGAACCCGTTCTCGGCAATCGCCGTGTTATGAGAAAAGACATTGAACGCGATTTGATGGGGAAACACCTGCCTGGTGATCGGCTCGCCTTTGGTGTATTGCTCCACCTGATTTTGCAGCTCAGCCATCGCAGCGGCCCCGGCACCACTCGCGCTTTGGTAAGTCGAAACGATGATGCGCTCGATTCCCGCCACCTGATGCAACGGCCAGAGCGGCACACCTAAAATGATCGCCGAGCAATTCGGTACCGAGATGATTCCCCGGTGTTTCAGCAGATCGGCGGCATTGATCTCCGGCACCACGAGCGGCACATCTGCGCGCATTCGGAACGCTGATGAATTATCGATCATCACGCAGCCAGCGGTTGCACAGGCTGCCGCAAATTCGCGCGACCGAGTCGCCCCGGCGCTAAAGATGGCGTACTTCACGCCGGTAAAGGCGTCAGCACTGAGCTCCTGAATGGGGATGTCTTTACCGTGAAATTTTACGGTCTTTCCGGCGCTGCGTGCCGATGCTAGAGGCACCAGTTCCGCTACGGGAAGCTTCCGCTCTTCCAGCGTACGAATCACTTCCTGCCCTACGGCGCCTGTCGCCCCAACCACTGCAATGCGAAATTGTTCCATCCCGCATTTTAGCAATCCGCGCGACTAACGGAAAACAAGATTCGACAAAAAGCAGCCAGACTACGTTGGGAGATCGATGACCGGGTTCAGCCCCTTCTTCGGCAAGGTGACGATGAAGAGCGAGCCTTGACCGGGAAAACTCTCGGCGGCCACCTTACCGCCCTGCGCTTCCACCAGCGCCTTCACAAGACTCAGGCCGAGCCCCAGCCCGCGCTCGCTTCGGCTTTGGTCGCCACGATAAAGCCGTTCCCAAATCCTTGGAAGGTCCTCCATGCTGATTCCTTTACCGCTGTCCTTCACCAAAATGCGTGTCGCTTTCGGCCCGAATTCCACAATCACCACCACGCGTCCGTTTGAGTTTGTCGGTGTATACTTGATCGCGTTATCCAAGAGATTGCTGAGCACCATTTGAAGGCGATTTCGATCCGCGTAAACCAGGCCAATTGGGTCAATGCGCATCTCAATTTTGATCCCGCGATCCTCCGCCACGCCTTCGTATAGGTCTAAGAGACTCTGCACCATCGGTGCCAGGCGGAACATCGTCATGTCGAGCCGGGATGCTCCCGATTCCGCCTCAGAAATATCCATGATCGTCTTGAGCATGTTGCTTAATCGATCCGACTCCTCAATGGCATCACCCAGTGCTTCGGCCATTTGATGCTTCTCATTTCGGGTCAGGGCCAATTCGGCTTCCCCACGCAATCGCGTTAGCGGCGTCCGCATGTCATGCGCCATGTGATCCAATGAATCGCGCATGGCTTGAATCAGCCGCTCATTTCGATCCAACATCTCATTGAACAGCGTCACTAGTTCGTCCAGTTCATCCTCGGTATGCGGGCGATCGACACGAGCCTTTCGGTTGCCCGTTTCTAGAATCGTTTTCACGGCTGAAATGATCCGCCGAATGGGGTCCAACGCGCTGTGTGTGATGAGAGCTCCCACGCCGAAGCCCAGAAGCACCACCGGCACCAGCGCGATCAAGAACGTCTGGCGAAACTCTGTCAGCAGGATCTCGCGATTCTCCGCTGTCTTTCCCACCTCTAACTCACAGCCATCACCTAGCTGTGCCCTCGCGATGTTCCAAACCATATTCGGCCCGATCTTCACCGTAAACCAATCATCGAGTGATTTACTCCCCTGGAGTTCCTCGATCACCTTGTTGGCCTGTGCCGTAACGGCCGCCCGCTCCTGTTGCGGAAAATTATAGAAGAAGATTTCGCGATTCGGCCCAATTAACGCCACGTACGTCAAGCTTTTGACAGTCGAGTTTTCACTCTGAAAATGGGACGCCAAGCCCTCACGACCGCCCTGTTCATACCAACCCTTGTAGGTCTCCAATCGCGTCTTAATGTCCTGCAAATCGTTATCGACCAGCTCCCGAGCCAAAAGCAGGTACGAGAGCGAAAAAAGCAGCAACGCGCCTACAATAAAGTAGGCCGTGTACCACAAGTTCAGCCGCAAGCTTAGGTCCAGCTCGCGGCCTGATCGAAATACCGTTCGACGAATCGATTTCGCAATCGAGCGGAGAGAAATCACCTACTCATCGTGCGTCGAGGTCCCACCGGTTGGCAACCGCAAACTATAGCCGGAGCCACGTAGCGTGTGGATCAACTTCACATCGAAATCGCGGTCGATCTTCGTCCGCAAGCGACAGACCAACACGTCCACCACGTTCGTTTGCGGGTCGAAGTGATAATCCCACACGTGCTCCAGGATCATCGTCTTGGAGACCACGCGACCTTGATTACGCATAAGATATTCTAGCAACAGGAACTCGCGCGGTTGCAGGTCGAACTTGGTTGTTCCGCGGAACACTTCACGCGTGAGCAGATCCATTCGCAGATCGGCAAACGTCAGAGTTGTCACCTGAGTCGTCGCTCCCGAGCGGCGAACCAGCGCTTGCAATCGAGCCAGCAGCTCCGTGAACGCGAATGGCTTGATCATGTAATCATCGCCACCGCTTTGCAGGCCTTTTATCCGATCATCCAAACTCCGTTTGGCGCTCAAAATCAGAACAGGAACTTTCACTTCTTGCGCGCGCCAGCGTTCGATGACGCTGAGCCCGTCCATCTTCGGCAACATCAAATCAATGATCGCCACGTCGTACGATTTCTCCAGTCCCAGGTGCAAACCGTCTTCTCCATTATCACAGGCATCGACGACCGATCCACTCTCTTTGAGACCCTTCGTGATAAACGAAGAAATTTTGGGATCGTCTTCCAACAAAAGAATTTTCATAAGCATTTTCTAAACAGTGTCCTTAGTGTTACCAAAACCATAGCACATCTGCTCCTATACAGGAATTACAAGTCGATTATTGTCCTGTCATGACACGCGCGTCATCATTAAAAAAGGGGCTCGCCACTCGATTGCGCGCATGGCTACGCTGGATTCGCGGTCGATACGAAATCGAAAGCATCCAACCCGAGAAATCCGAAAACTCTATGTCACACGCACATGAATCCCTGGAACATGCCGAGCACACCGCACACAGCGGCGGAGATCACCACCACGATGAACACGCGCATCCCCACACGGAAACCCATCCCAAGCCCCCTGGCAAGGGCAGCAATAAAATGATGGGGCTGACCATGGCGCTCATCGGTGTTTTGATCGCATTTTGCTCGGCGTTAGTCGGCACGGAGCGTAATAATCTGGAGAGGACGCTCATCGAACAGGGTGACGCCACCTCCAATAAAATCAGCGCGAGTATCAAGTTCCGGATCATTTTAGTGGAACTGGAGCGCCTGCGCCAAGTGGAGCACGATAGCCCGAACACGATGAAGCCCGCCGAAAGCACGATGCTGCGCCGTATGCTCGGTCTCTACCTCGACTATTCCAAGGAGCGTTCGCTGACAAAGGCATGGGCCGATAGCTACGGTCCATTGGTGGATGCCCACTTCGAGGCCTCGGAAGGCTATGAGCGGGCCGAGTTAATCGCGGAGGTCGCCATCGTTATCGCATCTGTGGCGACACTCCTTTCCGACAAGCGCGCCTGTTTTATTGCCATAGGCGTCTCCGGAATCTGCGTCATCTGGCTGTGCGTCACTTATGCATCCACGTTGTCCGTGATGACCCCTGCTGAAGAAAAGGTGAAGGTGGCCGCAGACGCTTATAACGATCTCCGTAACGCCCACACGGCCGCCAATGAAGACGAATCGACCGTGGAATTACTCGACCCCGGCAGCACCATCCGCGACAGCATTCAGGGTAAGCATTAGGCGAGATTCGATATCCACAACTTGACCTCGCAAACGGCGAGAATGGGTGTGGTTAATAAATTCAGTGCAATCGTTCATGCGCCCGTTCGCTGCCTTGAGCCTCGTCACGGACGACTAGGCTATACGCGCCAACTGGCCGCTTGATCAGCAGCACAACATCCGCTGCCTTCGAGCCCCGTCAGGGGCGACAGGACCATAGACCCGGGTGCAAACCCGGGGTATCCCTGCCTCGCTCGTGCCTTTATGGTACGAGCGACCTGTCTGTGTTCGTACCGGTGGATGATTTCGCCCGTCGAGCATGACCCGTAGACTATCCTCAGATAGCCCTGCTCGGCCTGAAACCGGTTGAGCAGCTGCGAGGGCGTGTAGCCTGTCAGTTGGTTGGCGGTGGGACGGATCTCCTCAAAAATGGAGCGACGCTCTCTAGAACCAACCTCGCTAACTGCCTGCGGGAAGCCAGGCTTACGCGCTGAGAATAAGAATCGAATGATATTCGGCGGCCCCTCGATTTGAATCTGCCCCTCATCTGCGGCGCGACTGAGTTGGGAGAAAAGATCTTTCGTGTCGAACGAGGCGGCGGGATGGGAGTTCACGGGGTTTGATTTTTCGCCACCTTCTGACACCTCAAAATATCGGCGATCAGCAGATCGATGTCGCTGGGTGTTGTTTTCCAGGAGCACATGAGACGGGCGGCTCCGCCGATGAAATCGTAAAACACCCAACCGCTCTCGCGCAGGGCGGCGGCGAGGGGCGGCGGGAAATGGACGAAGACAGCGTTGGCTTCCACCGGATGCGCAAGGGTGAGGTTCGCTTCTTGCGTGAGTCGTTTCGCGAGTGATTTGGCCAGGGCGTTTGAGTGCTTGGCGTGTTTCAACCAGGCTTGGTCCTCGAGCAGACCCACCCAGGTCGATGAGAGAAACCGCATTTTCGACGCGAGCTGGCCAGCCTGTTTGCACCGGTACTCGAAATCGCGGGCCAAATCGCGATTAAAGAAAATCACCGCTTCCGCCGTTCCGCCGGCTTTCACGCCACCGCAACAGAGCACATCCACGCCTGCCTGCCACGTAATGGATTTGGGCGCGACGTCCAGGGAGGCGATGGCCTGAATGATGCGCGCGCCGTCCATGTGAATGGAGAGCCCGTACGTGGACGCCGCTTCGCTCAATTCATGCAGCTCGCATGCGGTGTAGACGGTGCCGAATTCGGATGATTGCGTGACACTGATGACGCGGGCTTTCGGGTAATGAAGGTCGGTGCGACGTGTGGCCAGTGAGTGCACCACATCCGGCGTGAGCTTGGTCGCGGAGGTGGCCATGCTCTGGAGTTTTGTGCCGTTCGAAAAGAACTCAGGCGCGCCGCACTCATCTTGCTGGATGTGCGATTGCTCGTGGCAAATGACGCTATGGTAGGACTGGCAGCAGGCGGCCAGTGCTAGGGAATTCGCGGCTGTGCCGTTAAAGACGAAAAAGACTTCGCAATCGCTCTCGAAGAATTCGCGCAGCAGGTTGGAGGCGCGCTCCGTCCAAGCATCATTTCCATAGGAGAAGACGTGACCTTCATTTGCCCGTTGCATGGCTTCCCACGCTTCCGGGCAGATACCGGAGGTGTTATCGGAGGCGAACTGGCTCTTGGAGGGCGGAAACGAGATGGTGGAATCGAGCATTCTATTATGAAATACCGAAGTGCGACGTGAAACGAGACGAAATTTACGCGCGACTTCTTTCGGCGAGCTGGGTTTCCAATCCACATGAGCTTTTCTCGTTTTCAGATTTTTGCAGGAATGGTGTTTGTTGTGATAAATCAAGTGCAGGCCGATCCCACGCCTTCACCCGCCACAGCTCCCATAGCCACGCCCCCGGCTGCCGCTGCTCCCATTATCTTGCCCGCACCTCCGCAAGACCAGGGATTGCCCTACACCCGAACCGCCCACAAGTTTGCCCGGGCCAAGATCAAAGATTGCATCGCGGTCTATGCTGGGAGTCGGTACGCCTACGTGGATGGATACAAGGTGCGCCTGGATCAAAAACAACTGCGTAGCGGTGAAGCGGCGTTCAAAGATGGCGTGGTGCTGGTGCCGCCGGCGTTCATTCCTGTCCTCGATCTAAAAGAGATCAATCCACCCAAGGCACCCGACTATCTGGCTGATCGTTGGGTCTATGATTTGGGAATCGACACGGGGATACAGACGGTGCAAGAGGTTACCGCTAGCGTCTCTGATCTCGCCGCTGAAGCGAAAAAGCGCGGCTTTCAGATCTTCCAAGACGGCAAGCTCCTGATCCTCAGCAAGCAGCCCTTTTCATTTGCCGATAACGAAAAGCCTCTGGAACAGAGCGTGATCACGTTGTTCGATACACCCGAGAAGCTGGCAGACCCCGATATCGCCACCAAATATATCCCGACACTGACCCGTCAAGGCAAGTGGACCGATCACGTGAAGGTAACGCCCGAGCAGCAGGCGATTCTGGACGGTCCAGAGACGAAGTGGCAGACGGCACCGAAAAGCGATTACGATTTCAACGGCTTCAACGAGAAGCTCCTCGGTAGCAAAGTTCCCGCTCCGGGTGTTTATCCGCGACTGCTCTTTTCTGAGGCCGATCTCCCGATGCTCGCGGAGCGAATCAAGAAGAACAAAGTGGGGCAACGCTCGCTCATTGAGATGGAGTGCATCTTCAAAAGGACGTGGTGGGATTCGACCACACCAGACGGGCAGCTTTTCGAAAAACTCGCTAAGGGCGATACGTCCGATCTCAAGTTCACAAACGTACCCGGCCAGCCCGATTACATGGCAACCGCGACGTTCGTGGGCTACAAACCGGGCGTCTATAACAGCCACATTCAGTACGTGCCGGAATGTCTCACCTCGATGGCCCTCTACTGCCTGCTCATGGGCGACGAGGAGCACGGTAAAATGGCGGCAAACGCGTTCGTGAATTATTACAAGCTACGTGAACCGTTGCTGGATGAAGCGAACTCGATTAGTGACTCGGAATTTGGCAGCTCATTGACGCTGAAGGACGGCACGGTGTTCCCCATGAACGGGAACGGTTGCGAAACGCATTGGCGCGCGGTAGCCGGCGTGGTTGCGCACATGGACCTGGGGTTGGGCCTCGATTTTACCGGCAAGTGGCTGACGGATGACCAGAAGGCGACGATGTACCGAATCATCGGGAAGGCGACCTACGGCAAGCGCTCGTATGCCCAAGATGCTCCGGTACGGTTCCGCGACGTTAACTGGATGGGTTGGGATTTAACCGATTTCCTAGCCGTGGCTTCGATTGAAGGGCAGGAGGGCTTTGACCAAGAGGCGTTTGATTCGGGAGTCGACAGTGTTCGTGCGTTTTGCGATTGGGGTATCGACGACAATGGTGTGGTCTACGAGAGCAATGGCAAGACGCCGGGAAGCTTCGAGTTCATCACGCTTTCCATGATCACGGCGGCGCGTCGCGGCGAGAACTATTTCGGCCATCCCCATTTTAGGAAATTGCTGACGGGCCAGATCCAAATGACCTCGCCGAGCGGGCTGATTACGGTGAACAGCGGAACCCAGTACGCGCCGTTTAGCCACTCGCCACTCTCGTTCCAATTGACCGATAATCTGAAGGGCTTTTTCCCGGATGATCGTCGGTGTGATTATCTTCTCGATCGCGCCGATCTTTTCGGAGGAAAGAAAGACGAAGGCATGCGGATGTGGAGCGACTACGACACGTTTGATCAGGAGAAATTTAAGAATGAGGAGGTCTCGAAATTACAGCGCCTGCGGTTGCCAAGTCCAACTTACCCCGGCTTTGTTCACGCCGTGCTATACGACACCGATTACGCTCCGACAACACGTGCCGATTTGAACCTGCCGCTCGATTTCGTGGCACCGACTCACGGCGTCTATTCCGGTTACAGTGATCGCACAACGAAGGCGGCCTGGATGAACATGATGGTGCGACCGGACCATTATCTGGGCGCGGGTCATCACCACGCGGATGCGGGGATGTTTTTCTTCTCCAGTGGCGGGGTCGATTGGTTTTCGGAATCGCCGCTCTCCGGTGCTTATCCAGGAAAGTACTACAATCTGGTGCAGGTGGACGGGCACTCGGAATGTGACCTCTCCGCTTCGGCGACCGCTACGTGTTATAACGCGCCGGGTAAATTCTTAGGAGCTACCACGGGCGATGGCGGAAGCGTCGCCGGGGCCGATTTGACCTACGCCTACACGTACCGTTGGCAAACGCAACCGGCGCAAGTTTGGGATAAAGCGGTCGACGCCATGGGTTGGGAGCTGGATCCTTCGCCGGAAGTCTTGCGGATTTTTGCGGGCACATCGCATTACAAATTGCGGGAGTGGTGGGCCTCTTACACCTACTCGAATTACATCGCCACGAGCCGGGCCAAGTTCAATCCGATGGAGTACGTGTTCCGCAGTGTCGGGCTCGTTCGCGGGCCGCATCCGTACGGATTTGTGGTGGATGACGCGAAGAAGGATGATACCGCGCACGATTACTCCTGGGTGGGAATGGTAACGGGCGGTGTGTGGAAGGCGACCGTGCCGGGTGTTCCAGCGAACGCGCTGGTGCTGGGCCATGACGATTCCGAGCCCGCAGGACCCACCATCGCCGACCTAGCGACGCCTAAAGCGCCGCTGACGCCGAAGCCGGGTGATCCGCTCTTGCTGGTGCAGGCGATCAATTTGGACGCAACCCCCGATCTCGTAACCTTGGAAGGACCGCTGAATCGCAGCGGCAAACCCGATTGCTACGATCGCGTCACGATACCGGCGAAAGGTGTCGACGCGCAGTTCCGGGTGCTACTGATTCCGTTCAACATGGGCGAGCCGATTCCGAAGGTGACCTATGACGCCGCCAGCGGGAAAGGGACCATCGAGTGGGCCGATCAGAAGGATGAACTGACCTTTACGCTCAATGACCAAAAGCGAACCCTCGTTAAGGTGGAGCGCGACGGCAAGTCGGTGGTTGAAGCAGCTCAGTAAAAGAGCGTGCCATTTCTACTGTCGAATGAATTATGGTAAATTCGATCCATAGTGGCATATGGGTGTAGTGTCTCTGAAATACATTTCAAGTGACCTTGCTCTTTAACCTTTAGTATCAAACAGCTCCAAAAAGTCCACACCCATCCGGCGGAGACTCAAAAGACCTCATCGTATTAAATGCCTCGCATTCAGCGCTGACAGGCGCAAAAAAAACGGGCCCTAGCGTTAGCCAGAGCCCGTTCATGTGAAACTTACTTGTTGCGTTGATTAGACGGCTGCGTCGTCCTTCTCGCCGGTACGAATCCGGAGAGCCTCGTCAATCGAGGAGACGAATACTTTACCATCGCCGATCTTACCGGTCTTAGCGTGTTCCATGATCGTCTTAACGATCACTTCGACGCGGTCTTCCGGGGCTACGATCTCGAGCTTGGTCTTGGGCAGAATGTCTACCGTGTACTCACTGCCACGATAGATTTCTGTGTGCCCTTTTTGACGTCCGAAGCCTTTGACTTCGATGATCGTCATTCCTTCGACGCCGACTGCAATGAGTGCTTCTTTCACATCGTCCAGCTTGAAGGGCTGGATAATCGCTTCAATTTTTTTCATGTTGTTGGACCTTTCTTTTGCTTCTTGTTTGGTTCGACTGGAGGGAATTAAACCCTGCCAGCCATTTACTCTACCTGTCCTCTACTTAGAGGATATATCCTTCTTCGCCGTGATCCGTGAGGTCCAGACCCTGTTCTTCTTGTTCCGCGGTTGGGCGGAGGCCGATGGTGAACTTCAGCGCATAACCGATGATCGCGGACCCGATACAGGCCAGTACGATGGTGAACCCGACTGCGCAGAACTGATTCATGATCAGTGCACTCTGCGAGAGAGGATTACCGTCAGCACCTTTAGGATAGTTACCGTTGGCGTTTGGATCAGCCAGGAAGCCTGTGGCGATAGCGCCGCAGGTTCCGCCGATGGCGTGAACACCGAACACGTCCAGAGCGTCGTCATACTTGAGCAGCGCCTTGAGGTAGGTGGAAGCGAGGAACGGAATCACACCGGCGATGATGCCGATGTACATGGCTCCGTTGCTGTTGACCCAGCCGCAAGCAGGCGTGATGACAACCAGACCGGCAACTGCACCTGAGCTGAAACCGACCACCGTGGACTTGCCGCGGAAGAGGAATTCCATCGTCGCCCACACAAAGGAGGCAACTGCAGTAGCGAGCGTCGTGGTTGTGAACGCGTTGGAGGCAATGATGTCAGCAGCGCAAGCACTACCAGCATTGAAGCCGTACCAACCGACCCAGAGCATGCACGAACCGATCATGACGAGCACTGTGCTGTGAGGCGTGAAGTGCGTCTTGCCGAACCCGTTACGACGACCAAGGATTAGCGCCAGAACAAGCGCGGAATACCCGGACGACATGTGCACCACGGTTCCACCTGCGAAGTCCAGAGCCTTGATGTAGGCCGTGGCGTTACTGCCACCGTTCAACCAACCGTCTGGTCCCCATACTGCGTGAGCGAGTGGGAAGTAGACGACAAACATCCAGCATCCTACGAAGATCATGATCGCAGAGAACTTGATACGTTCTGCTACGGCACCAATGATCAGAGCAGGAGTGATGATTGCGAACGTCAACTGGAACATGGCGTACACATCTTGAGCAACCCAATTGGCAAGAGCCGGATTCGGGTGCCAATCGACACCAGTGAAGAACTTGAACTTCGTATCACCGAGGATCGAGTAGCCCTGCTTCGCGTAGGTGTCGTTAGCAGAGAATACCAGGCTGTAGCCGATCGCCCACCAGAGGATCGTTACCAGACCGGTGATTCCGTAGCATTGTGCCAGAATCGAGAGGACGTTCTTCTTGCGGACCAAGCCGCCGTAGAACAGTGCCAGACCAGGCAGAGTCATGAACAACACCAACGCGGTGGAGGTCATCATCCAAGCGTTGTGGCCAGGATTTGGGAAGCCAACGAGCTTGGAATTCTTTGTATCGGTGATACCGCCTGAATTCATGAACGCTGCTTCCAGGTCCGACATCCGGTTTTCACTAGGAACCGGTGCAGGAGTAGGAGTCGCCGCAGGTGCTGCTGCCGGAGCAGGGGCAGCTGCAGCTGGTGTGGCTGCTGCGGGAGCGGCCGTATTGGTCTGAGCCTGAAGGGACGTGCCGACCACGAGCAACGCGCTCAGGGCAGCAGCCTTCAGATAATGGAAGAATCGCTTTTTCATAGTTTATTTGATATTAAATAGTTTTCGTTAAGTAAGTTTCTGTCTCGCTGTAGTTTTGCTTGGAACTGAACACGCTGTTTTTAGGCAGCTCATTCGGGAGTAAGGGCTGGCATTACATAAGGCCTCCCATAGGCCGCTGGAGTCCCTCATAGGCACCTGTTTCTTTTTGACCACTGCGTCGGTTTGATGTGCAGAATGTTGAACACCTAGCCAACTCAGGAAATGCAGAAAAGAGCAGTTTACCCTGAAATCGATCCGCAGCCCCTCTTTCCCAGCCATTCGACTCAATGAGGCGATTGCTGGAGAAGATGGCTCCGTTGTTTGTTGTCACGCCTGCCCCGGAAGCAACGATTATGCCAGCTTGCGGTTAATTAAAAATCTCTGCTAATCCGCTAATTCTGAAGATCTTCCAAACGCTCTCCCTGCGCAAAACTGTATCTAATACCGCTTCTGAACCTACAGCGGCCCGATGATAGCAGATCACTCGCCCAAATAGGCCCGACGCACTTCATCTGACGAGAGCAGCTCCGCGCCCGTGCCGGTAAGGTGATTCTGCCCCGTGACAATGACGTAACCACGGTGCGCGATCTTAAGCGCGTGCTGTGCATTTTGCTCCACTAGCAGGATGGGCGTTCCGGCGCGATTGATCTGCTGGATGATATCGAAAATCCGTCCTACGATTTGCGGGGCGAGACCGAGCGACGGTTCATCCAGCATGAGTAATCGCGGCTCGCTCATCAGCGCGCGACCGATTGCCAGCATCTGTTGTTCCCCACCAGAGAGCGTGCCTCCTAATTGCGTTCGGCGCTCGGCCAGTTTCGGGAAGTACGAGTAGATCTTCTCGAGCTTGGCGGCGTCGCGCGATTTCGGCAGCAAGTAACTCCCCGCCAGCAGGTTTTCCAGCACCGTCAGGCGGGGGAAGATGTGGCGGCCTTCCGGGCATAAACAGATGCCTTGGCGCAGCACGTTATCGGGTGTGGAGGCGATCGGCGTGTCGTTCCAGCGGATGCTTCCGGAGCGAATTCGCACCACACCTGCAATGGTCAAAAGCGTGGTCGATTTACCCGCGCCATTGGCTCCCAGCAGAGCCACGATTTCGGCGGGACCCACCGTGAGATTCAGCTCGTGCAATACGGTAATTGGGCCGTAACCGGAGCAGACGTTTTGAAGGACGAGCGACATGGTTTTATCGCGTGGCGGGGGTCGCTGCCGGCTTGTATTCGCCGAGATACGCGCGAATCACCTCCGCGTTATTGCGAATGTATTCCGGCGTGCCTTCAGCAATCGGTTCACCGTGATCCAGCACAAGAATGTGCGTGGAGATTTTCATGACGACTTGCATGTGGTGTTCAATGAGCAGCACGGCAAGCCCGTAATCGCGAATGCGCGAGATGAGCGAGACCATTTCCAACGTCTCTTGCGGGTTCATTCCGGCGGCCGGTTCATCAAGTAAAAGCAGCCGCGGTTTTGTGGCGAGAGCACGTGCAATTTCCAGTCGACGCTGCGAGCCATACGGGAGATTGCGCGCCCAGGTATGAGCCTCGTTTTCGAGTCCCACAAAGCGGAGCAGCTCAAGCGCTTCGGCCTGTCCGGCGTCTTCTTCGCGCGTGTAGAAGGGCAGGCGTAGCACTAGCGAGAACGGCATGAAATGGCGGTGCTGAAATTGTGCAACGAGCACGTTTTCCAGAGCGGTCATTTCGCCAAAGAGCCGGATGTTTTGGAACGTGCGGGCCAGGCCAAGTCGGCAAATGCGATGGGGCGGTTTACCGAGAATATCCTGGCCATCCAGCGTGATCGATCCGGTCTCCGCACGATAGATTCCGCTGAGGCAATTGAACAGCGTGGTTTTGCCAGCACCGTTCGGCCCGATCACGGAAACAATGCAACGCGGTTGCACAGTGAGATTGACCTCACTCAGCGCGCTGAGTCCGCCGAAAGTCTTGCCGAGATCGCGCACTTCCAGAAGAGGGGCTGAGCTCATGCGCCCTCCCGAATTTCTGTGCCCCGACGCGGCGAGCCGAGCAGCCCTTGCGGTCGGACGAGCATCATCACGACCATGACGATGCCAAAGATGAGGAGCCGGTAGTCTTCCAGGTGATCTAGAGCGTCGAGCAGGAATTTTGGCGTGCTCTCGCTCAACGACGAATTCCGAATCAGGTTCGGCAGCAGCTTCATGTACTCCGGGATGAGGTAGAGCAGTGCTGCACCGAGCAAGGCGCCGTAGCTGTTACCCAGCCCGCCGAGAATGACCATCGCGAGGATCATGATGGAGACCTGGAAACTGCAGAGCGCGGGGCTGATGAAACCTTCGCGGGCATCGTAAATCACACCGGCAGACGCAGCGATCGCGGCGCTAAGCGAGAACGCAAACAGCTTCAGCGACACGACGGGAATGCCCATGGACGCCGCTGCGATTTCGTTTTCGCGAATGGCCACCCACGCGCGACCGAGCGGAGAGGCCCGGAGCCGTTGCACGACAATCACGGTAAGGGTGAGCAACGAAAGCGTCACCCAGAACGCGATGGTATTGTGATCGGCAAACCCGCGAAAACTCTGAAAACCCGCCCAACCGTGCAAGATGATGCCGCGATCGCTGCCGGTGAAATCGAGGTTGCGCATCGTTTCTCGAAATGCCTCCGCGAACCCGAGCGTGACGATGGCGAGATAATCCCCCCGCAGGCGCAAGCAGGGCAGCCCGACAACAAAACCGAGCCCGCCGCCCAGCACAAAGCAGACGGGCAGCGCTTCCCACCAGGTGATGTGAAACGGCGCGTACTGCTGGGCAATCGCGAACGCATAAGCGCCAAACGCGTAAAACCCGGCGTAACCGAGAACGAGCAATCCGGTGAGCCCGACGGTAATGTTCAGCCCAAGCGCGAGCAGCATCCACAGGCATGTGGCGGCCCACTCCACGGTGGTGGAGCCACTCAGAAATGCCGGAGCAATATAGAGCGCTGGGACGAGGATGAACGGTGTGTATGAGAAATCGATGGCTTTTATTGAGAAGACGTAGGCAGAGGCTTTGTCGCTGATTTGGAAAAATGAGTTGAGTTTCGCAAGGGCAAAGATCAATCCAGCGATCAGAAAAACCGGGAGAAGATCGGCAAAGAAGCCGAACGCTGTGGTGGGCGACCACGTGATCTGGACGGTGCCAGCCGCATAGTTTGGCGATAGGGTGAGCCAGAGAAACGGGAACGTAATGAGAAGGAGCCCGCCAAGAAATCCGAGCGGCGCGGCGATGCGATTCCAGATTGGACGGTGAGCGGCTTCAGGGTTCATAGCTAGACTTTATCGGCGACACGCTCGCCCAAGATGCCGCGGGGTCGCACCAAGAGCACGAGCATGAGGAGGCCGAATATGGTGACTTCGTTCCAGCCACTGCCCAGACCAGGAATGGAAGTGGTGATCGCCTCAGTTAGGCCGAGAATGAGCCCGCCGAGAACGGCTCCGGGAATATTCCCGATCCCGCCGAGCACGGCAGCTGTGAATGCCTTGAGTCCGACTCGATATCCCGCATCGAAGATGGCGACGTTTTCGTACATCGAATTCATCACACCGGCGATAGCCGCGAGTGCCGACCCGATGATGAAGGTGAGCGCGATGGTGCGATTTACAGGGATGCCAACGAGGCTCGCCATGAGCTGATCCTGCGCGATGGCCCGCAGCGACAGGCCGAGTCGTGTGTAATGAATCAGGTAGAAAAGCCCGGCCATGATGACGAGCGCCATGCCGATAATCGCGCACTGCAGATACGAGATGGTTGCGCCGAAGACATCAATGCTGTGGCTGAGCGGATCGCTGTAGAACGAGGGGAATTTGACTGTGGCTTTACTGACCGTTACGAAGATGAAGTATTGGAGCGCCGTGGAGACACCGATGGCGCTGGTGAGCGGTGCCAGGGCGTGTGCGTGCCGGAGTTTGCGATAGGCGATGCGCTCATTGGCGTAGCCGTAGGCAGCGGAGAGGGCCATGGCGGCGGCAACTGCCAGGGTCATGTTGAGGAAAAAGTAATCGCCCCAAAGTGTCGAAAACAGGCCGAGCGCGTACAAGCAGCCGAACATCCCGATCATGAAGATCTCGCCATGCGCAAAATTGATCATGCCGAGCACGCCGTAGACCATGGTGTACCCCAGCGCGACCAAGGCATACATCGAGCCTCGGGCGACGCCTTGGACCAGGAGATCGATGATCGTTGAAAAAGTCATGTGGCAGGGGAGCAGCGGCAATGCCAAGCAGCCGTGCCGGGCTGAGGGATGAAATAAGATGTGAGCCGAATGAGCAATACAAAGTTTTCGGCAACGTGCCGTTGCATCCAATGAAAGCCGGAGGCAGCGCGATATTGCGCTGGCCAGCGTGCAGCCCCATTTTGCCTTTAGGCCCGAAGCGGGGCTGATTTTGATTCAGGCCGAATCATGCGGTGCGCCATTTACCGCCACTGAATGTCTCCAGGGAAGAGATTGATGATGCTCTGGCGATTGTTGAGCAGACGTTGAGGCGGTAGCGATTGACTTCGCCCGTCGTCACCGCTGCACTGCATGCGTGCACTTTTCTCTCGATGCCCTTAAGAAATTGCCGTTGTTTGAGCTCGGCGTGGCGCTTGGTCTCTACGCGCTTTCCGTTTCGTGCTTTCTGAACCCGGTCATTGCGTGGGATGCGTGGGCGTATCATCTCCCGTTCTGTTCGTTTCTCCTGAACATCGGTGGCGGCAGTTCCACGTATCACCTCGACCCTGAACTGGTGCCCACCTGGATGGGTTTCCCGAAAACGGCGGAGTTTTGCCAAGGCTTTTTCTGGCTGATTACGGGCGACGTAAGAGCGGTGATTATTCCGAATTTTCTTATCTTACTCGTCTATCTTTGGACGGTCAGCTCCACCATGAAAATTCGCTCATCGCTTCTGGTTTTGGCGATGATGAGTTGCCCGATGGTCTTAGCCAATTACGGCGCGCTCTATATCGATTTCTTCACATGCACCTCGCTAGCGGTCGCCTTCTTTAATCTGACCCATTTTTTCGATAATAAAAAAGCTGCGCAAAAACACCTGATTATCGGGGCCATAGCGCTTGTCATTGCAGCCACGTGTAAGTACCAGGACACGATCGCTTCGTTCTATTTGATCGCACTTTTGGGCGGTCGTTCGTTTCTTCAAAGGACGCTCACCGTCCAGCGCGTCGGCTTGCTCGTTGGGCTGGCGATTTGTTGCACGCCGGTGCTTCTAAAGAACCTGGCGCTTCATGAGAATCCGTTCTTTCCCTGCCGCGTGCAGGTGGCTGGAGTGGTTCTGTTTAGCGGACCGCTTGCCCCGAGTCTCCAACCGAACTACGGGTACGCCCTTCTCAACACATCTCCGGCGCGGTTCATCATTTCGGCCACGGAAATCGATTGGTCGTATCGAGGCATCCCCGCCTTTTACGACCTGGACAGCAGCGCCGGGGCAAGCCCGAATTTCACCAATCGCGGCCGGACGGGAGGATGGAACGGCACGCTATTCATCGTGACCACGGCCATCGTCCTGCTGTATGGCGTGATTCGCCCGGTCAACCCGGCTCTGCGCTCCCTCTCGATCAATGCGTTCTTCATGATGGCACTGGCTTCCGTTCTGCCCGTGTCCAATGAGCTGCGGTACGCAATTTACGTCCCGATCATCCTCTATCCATTGGCCCTCGCGCTTGTGTTGGAAAACGGCGCTCACCGGCAATTGATCATCTGTTTGGTCACTCTATTTGCCGTTCAAAGCGTCTTGCTTCGAGTGGCTTCTCAAGCCCACTTTCTTAAACCGGACGCAGATAATCCAGCCTTGGAGCAATCGCTCATTGAGCAGGCCCGTTTGCACCCGAATCAATTTATCTATTCCAACGCGCCGCTGGTGTTTCGGTATTCGCAAGCCGTTACGGGGACGCCCTACCGCATCTCGAATGATCCAGCAGATGCGCAAAAATAGGAATCTTTTGCACACGTAACATTGACTTAGAGCGCACGCAGAAATATTCTGTCTGAATAATATTCGCGGTTTCAGTAAGCTTCAGATGAGTATGATTGCCCTGCAGAATTTTAACCCGGATTTGAGGGATCTTGCCTTCTAC
This sequence comes from uncultured Verrucomicrobiae bacterium, assembly GCA_963743595.1. GTDB lineage: Bacteria > Verrucomicrobiota > Verrucomicrobiia > Methylacidiphilales > UBA1321 > CAVURW01. Next base: position 9,859 of record CAVURW010000071.1, on the reverse strand, counting down.
TCTCTCGGTCTGGGTGTTGAGGCTTTAACATCTCAAAACGGCGCTCGGATCAGCCCATTTGCCATTTGTGATTGGGGCAGTAAGCGCTCGAAAGACTGGCATTCCATAGATATGGATAAAATGCGAAAAGCGGTGAGCATTTCCTGCAAACAGGTCACCGGCTACGCGCTCGTTTTCGATGGAATTGTTACTTTAAAGGGCGACCGGTTCGACGGCGTTATTGTGGAGGCGGCTGAGCGGGGATTCGAAGAAGGAATTGTTCTCACCCAGCTCTTTAATGCAAAAACGGCGACCTCCGATGTTGAATTAATTGGTAAACCGATGTTCATCAGCACATGCAAGAATCTCTTGCCGAATATTCCCTGCACCGAGACAACGCTGTACTGACTAAAGAACCGAGCAACCGCTCGTTTTTGACGTTGCACTCCAACGTGCTACGTTGCTCGGGTGTCCACTGCCTCTGCTCCAGTCGCCTCAAGCAAATCGACGGCACCTCTCACCACCGTCTTCCCCGTCCTCTTTGCGCTTAGCCTGTGTCACCTGATCAATGACACGCTCCAAGCGCTCATCCCGGCGAGCTACCCCGTGCTGAAGAAAGTCTTCGACCTCAACTACTCACAACTCGGTTTGATCACCTTAGCCAATCAATGCACCGCGTCGGTTTTGCAACCGTTCATCGGTTATTTTAGTGACAAGCGCCCGTTTGCGTATCTCCTGGTCTTGGGAATGACCTCCACACTTTGCGGGATCCTCCTGATCTCTACCGCAACGAATCTACCGCTGCTGATTTGCGGTGCCGCGCTCGTCGGAGTCGGTTCGTCTATCTTCCACCCGGAAGCTTCTCGCATCGTGCACATGGCATCGGGGCCGCGCTATGGCACAGCACAGACCATTTTTCAGGTAGGCGGCAATGGGGGCACCTCCCTAGGCCCTTTACTCGCTGGATTGATCGTGATCCCGTTTGGGCGTGGCACATTGTTCGATTTTGGACTGATCGCGCTGATGGGAATCGCCGTACTTCTCTACGTCTGCCAATGGTTCGTGCAAAATCCGCATCGCTTGGTGAAGAAAAAGAAGGCAGTGGCGGCTTCCTCGTCGCTCTCATCAGCAACTACGCATCCGCCTCAACTTTCGCCCCGTCGCGTGACAATCACCATTGTCATTCTGCTTGTTCTCGTGTTCTCGAAATACCTCTATTTGGAGACGATGCGAAACTACCTCACTTTCTTCCTCATCCAGAAATTCCATGTCACACCGGCTGCTTCGGAATGGTATCTTTTTACATTCCTATTTGCAGTCGCTTTGGGCACGTTTATCGGTGGACCCGTGGGCGATCGAATCGGCCGTAAACCGGTCATTTGGGTTTCGATACTCGGAGTCGCGCCGTTTTCGATGCTCATTCCGTTTGCGAGCCCGTTTTGGATTGGCGTTTTGGCAGCAATCTCGGGCGTTATACTCGCCTCTGCGTTTACCGCGATTGTCGTCTACGCACAGGAACTCATGCCGGGAAATGTTGGGATGGTCGCCGGTCTTTTCTTCGGTTTCGCCTTTGGGATGGGTGGATTGAGTGCGGCATTGCTCGGAAAATTAGCCGATCTCACCAGCATCCAGTTCATCTTTTACATTGCGTGCGCTTCACCAGTGATCGGGCTTCTCACGTGGTTTCTACCGCACACGGAACCAGCGCATGCCCAGCGAAATTAGTTAAGGCAGGCTGGTGATTCGATTAACTAATCAAATTGATACGACAAAAAACTCCCTTGACTCTTCTCGGTCTTCAAAGCACATTGCTGCCCACATAACTTATCGAGAGCAGTGGAGGGGCTGGCCCTATGAAGCTGCGGCAACCGGAGTGGACTCCGTTTCATTCAAAGAAACGTCTCTACTTGTCAGGTGCCAAACCCAGCGCAGTGAGCTCACCATGAGGGTGACCACTGAGGCGGATAAGTGAGACCAGTCCCACCGTGCTCGGTCGCACCTACTCCCGAAAAACCCCTCGATAACGAGATAGAGGTTACCATGGGAAAAGAATTCTTTAGTAGTCTGCGTTGCCGCGAATGCGGTCGCGTTTTCGCGAAAAAAGCCGTTCACGTTTGCGAATATGATTTCGGCCCGCTCGAGGCCACCTACAATTACGATGAAATCCGCCATTCCATCTCCCGGAAACTGATTGAATCCCGCCGCGAAAACATGTGGCGTTACCGCGAATTACTGCCCATCGACGGTGAACCCACCGTCGGTCTCGACACCGGATTCACGCCGCTCGTCAAAGCAGATCGCCTCGCTAAAGCCCTGGGAATTCGCGAGCTCTACATTAAAAACGACTGCGTTAATTTCCCCACGCTCTCCTTTAAAGACCGGGTTGTCTCGGTTGCCCTGAGCCGTGCGCGCGAGCTCAATTTCTCGATCGTGGCGTGCGCTTCCACCGGAAATCTCGCCAATAGCGTGGCTGCACTTGCTGCCAGCGCCGGTCTACAAAGCTACGTGCTCATTCCTGCCGATCTGGAGCAAACCAAGGTCTTGAACAGCCTCGTTTACGGCACCCGCGTCGTGTCCATTCATGGCGCGTACGATCAGGTCAATCGCCTCTGTTCGGAAATCGCCGGCAAATATGGTTGGGGGTTTGTGAACGTGAATCTGCGTCCGTACTATGCTGAAGGCTCGAAGACGATGGGCTTTGAAATTGTCGAACAACTCGGTTGGTCGATCCCGAAACACACCGTCGTGTGCATGGCCTCAGGCTCGCTTTTAACGAAGATTACGAAGTCGTATCAGGAAGCGATCAAAGTCGGTCTTGTGGAAGAGCAAAAGTTTCACATCCACGGGGCGCAGGCCACCGGTTGCAATCCGATCTCAGCTGCGTTTAAATCGGGCACGGACCTGATCAAGCCGATTGCCAAGCCGAAGACAATCGCCAAGTCGCTGGCAATCGGAACGCCCGCTGACGGGTACTACGCGGTGCGCGCGATGCAAGAGAGCCAAGGCGGTTGCGAGGACGCGTCGGATGAAGAGATCATCGACGGGATTCGCCTGCTCGCGGAGACGGAAGGTATTTTCGCCGAGACCGCCGGTGGTGTCACGGTGGCGTGTGCCAAGAAGCTCATCGCTTCCGGCAAGATTCCCTCGAATGAATCGGCGGTTCTCTGCATTACGGGGCACGGTTTGAAAACAGCCGAAGCGGTTGCGCCGTTCTTGCCCACTCCCCGGACGATCAATCCCAGCCTGCGCGAGTTCGACGCCATCGCTATCAAGGACCGTGAACTTGATGCGCTGGCTGCGGCTATCCCGGCTTAAGTGGTCTTCGCCATTGCCAACAGCTCGGCGCGATAGGTGTTTTCGCCGCGATGGAGCAGATTCGGTAATAGGTCGCCGAACGCATTGATTTCGGCCACGGCATGTTTGCGTAACGACGGCGAGACGAGCATATCGACACCCGCGTAGAGGCAGTCAGGGAAACAGGCGGCGGCCTTTACTGCCGTCTGGAGAATCTCGTTCCACGCCTCGGGTTCGAATTGCGCCCGGAAGACGTCGAGATCGCCGCGTTTGTTGCCGAGGTGCAGGTTGGTGATCGGCGATTTACTGGCGCGCAGGACGATGTGTCGCGCTTCGCCATTGATCACCAAGATGCGGAGATCGACTTGGCGACCTTGGAAATTCGCCTTGGGCCGCCACGCTTCCAGTAGGCAGCGATGCATGCAGAGTTGATCGATAATTGCGCGGATTTCCTTATGCGACGTGTACGTCCGAACCCGAAGCGAATTGAACAGCGTACCGTCCGCCGTGAGCTCTACGGAAGTGGTGGCGCGAATGCCCGCGCGATTGGTTTGAAGGGCAACGACTCCGGAGGCGGATGAGGAGTGGACGGGTTTAAGGAACGCTCGTGGCGATTCGTTTTTTGCCATGGCGTCGAGCACATGTTCGAAATCAAATGCGTTCGCGAGACAGGGGGGCACCGAGACACGATTTATCGAGAACAGCTCATGGCATCGCAGTTTGTCGAACATTTCGTTGATTTGCTTAGGCGGGTTCATGAAGCGAATTTCGGGCCCGAGCTCGGACTTGAGCTTGAGAACGGAAGTCATAAATCCCAGGTACCACTGATACGATGGATAGATGCGCCCATGTTCGTAGCGTGTCTCGGGCGATACAGAAAAAATTGCGTTTTCTGAGGCGAATTTGCGGTACTCGGGAAAGAGCTCAGCATCTCGCCTAATCCTCGTTTCCCCGAGCTTCAGCAGCGCCAGTTCCACCTCTGGATTTTCGCCCGGCGACTCGATACGAACAATCGAACCCGGCGGCGTCTGAATTGCGCATTTCCCTCGAATAATGTCGATCCACGGTAAGACTTGCGTGGGGTGGCCGAGTTCGTGAGCCACCTCCAGGAAAAGACGGGCTCGTCGATTCTCAGGATTGGCGATCAGGAGGATGGACGCGGGCTTGGCCATCAGCAACTATTCGACGTAACGCTCCAGCACCGTCAGTAATTCTTCCAGCCGTTGATGCGCCTCGCGCGGAGCGTACGGCAAATTGGCAATGCCAGTTCGATACCCTGACCTTGAAGATACGGGTCATTAAACCTTGATCCTAACTGCTAACTCTTCTTTTCTTCTCCGGCCTTTCTTTACTTTTCTAACTCTATTTCTAACTGCGGCCACAAACATCGGTTTTTGGGATGAACGTTTGCGGGAATGCTATAATCGTCCGTCAGAAGACTTAAGAAGGAGTTTGAATTGTAAGGAGGGGGATATGATTGAGGACAGAGGCGCCGTCAAGGTGATGAAGGAGCAGAGAAGGCGTCGGCCTGCTGACATTTTTTTTGTTGCCGACTCATGATCGTGAACTTGATTTACCGTTCCACATGGCAAGTCTGCGACAGCTGCACCTTACATAAAATTATTGATGTGCGATCTTTGAGCAGCATTTCTTATTAGGCCCGTCTTGTTCGGTCTGTCAGTCGGTCGGCACGATTTCTGTCGATACAGATGTATCGGCCTATCTGTCGGCCCATCAGAACGACCCATTTGGTCGTCGTCAGTGGCATATTTAGGGCGATACCAGGGTGCCATGTGCCCCGCCAGGAAGGCAAATTTCTACTTTTGCACACACAAAGTGACAAGACCTAATTTTATTCCTGTGAGAGAACTGGCATATTTTCCGCAGCCGATGCACTGTTTAGCCCTATGGTCGCCGATCATCATTATCACAAAGGCGTCGCAAAATAAACCAAAAACTAATTTGCCCCCTCCTCTTGGAAAATTCGAGGAAGCGCCACTCCCTGATCGTTGCTGTCGGCGCGCTAACGTGTCGTTCACGACTTGGCACGTACGTATGCCTGCAGAGGATTGAGTGATCTATCTTACGACGAGTCAAGGCGAGATAGAACACGTCCTATCGACTATTTTCACGGCTGCCAAAAATAGACTTGTACTGATGCAGAATTTATGCATCGGTAGAAATTTATTTTGTAGCTGTCTGCTTGTGACGGCATTTCTACGACGATATCTCGTGACTGTTTTTACGAGCGTCTTGGGACTGTACGGTCAGTACAAGTCAGAGTTTAGCAGTCTTGAGAACCAGTGAATATTCGCGTTCTGTAGCAGCGATCACCATCGACGTCATAGTTGCGCCACGTCATAACGCAACAGTACAGTTTTATTATCGCTGGACGTTTATCGCTGAAGACGTGTGCAACACTTTAACCAAGCCTCAAAGATATCGCCCACGGAGATTAAACATAGTATCTATTCCAACTCTTCAAATCCCGTATCAATGTTTTGTTTTGTTTTGTTTTGTTTTTCGTCTTTAATACTCAGCTCCGACAAGACGCGAGGCTGGTTTTTGACCGACAGTCAGCTGCCCTCATTTACTTAGAGAATTTTTAATGGACAGTGAGATTCTCTGTTAAACTAATCATAATTATGGGCAACTCACTGGACCTAGGAATATTCGGCTTTAGTCAATATAGCCGAACGCGAATATTAGCTTTCATCGGTAGTGAAAATGGGAATGCTGCCTAGGTGGCGCAAACGGCTGGACGGGGAGTTGAACTCGTGCAGAAAAATCCTAATCTCAACGCAACAAGGTACAACGCCTCTACCGACTGAGCTATACCGCGTTTCCATGATCCGCAGCACGATCATTGAACGAAACCTTAACTGAATACCATGGTGTTGCCTTATTTTGAAGCAAAGATTTCCGAGCAATGATTCGCAATAATTCAGTCGGAGTAATTTTCCACGCAATTTTCGCGAAAATTTTATTATTTTCGTGCGTGGACGAAATGCTGCTGCGGCATTGATTCCCGTTATGATGTCTTCATCATTATCGCGCGAGCAATTTTTACGAGCAGGCCCTGACGCCTCGGGCGACAGCTAAAATGGGAAGGGCAGCAGATGAATTGGCTGTAAAACGAAATTCGGGCCTCGAGTTTTGTCCTTAGGACAGGACGGGACCGCTATATCGTAGCTAAACGGGTGTAATTATTATTTTCAAGCCGTGCCAGCTTACGTAAGAAATCGTTTGTTTTATGCGTTTCGCAGATGACGATAATTTACGACATCATAATTTACAGCTACATCATCGTAAAGCATGAATGTAGGCTCCACTTACGTTTTTACGATTTGCCATCAGCCCAGATTGCACGCACTGTCTGGCAATCTAAAACTTGTTACCTTCTGATGTTTACTTTTATACTCTACGTATCGTTCTTGTTTTTTGCTCTTGCTTGTTTCTCGTGTAACCTATGTGCACTCGCTCAAGATACGTCATCCGTCAGGCGTCGTATCGTTTCAAATAAATAACACTTGATACAAAACTTCATCCACGACATCCTATAGCTGCATGGGCTTTACCTTACATTACAGTCTACATTGTGACTTATATAGTAACTTTGTTATCTTACAATCGCTAGTTTAAATAGGAGGTATGTATAAGCCCATTTTGTACATTGCAACGATACTAGATTGTTTGACTAGACGTAGCAGGCGTCATCGCAGTACTAAGCTGGGAAATTTGGTATGCTCACAGCGTGTAATTAAGTAAGACAACCATTATTGTTCCTATAAAAACTTTTAAGCCGACTTCAATAGAGAGCCAGACCACCAACTATCCTGTAAAAAATTGCGTAATAAGTCAAGAAGTTATTACGCCAAGAAGATAAGCATGAAGATCTATGCATCATGCTGTGAGCTGTCAGATGTTTAAAATAATAGATCGTTTTACTGTCAAGATGGTTGTTCGTCTTGCATCATTTTTATACAGTGATATTTCCAGTATAATAATTGTAAGCATACCTTCATAAATAATATAATCAGGTTCTGCCTTATGGTATATGCATTCAAGTTTACACGTTGAGACTGTGGGCCATCAATCAATCAATCAATAAAATACCAAGTTTAGCCCACAACAACGATTCATCCGATTCGTCGCCCCAAGTCGACAATGATCATTATTATTATTCGCTCTCTTGTAGTAATTACAGCGCTACACGTAAGATGGGATCGAGCAAGATCGGTGATAAAGAACGAAATGACATAAAGTTGTGGAATGAAAAGTGCACAACTATTATAGATAAAGTCTCGGGTGTGGTCTATATTATAATAACAAAACGATGCGATTGATGGATGGCATGTCAATGTGAGCTGAAGGTGTTGACCACATTTTTATGTACACCCAAGTGTACATTGTACACTATACAAGTTAAAACGACGTTTATATCAGAGCGCATCATTCTGTCTGGGTACTGTAAACAACTCAAGCCTGATGTTGTAATATTATACGCATCATTATTGTATGCTTAAGCTAGAACGTTTTAGTATCGATATCTTATCTTGATAACGTGTCAAGCGATTTGAAGGCTGAAACCAATATTCCTATAAACGCAACAGCTCAGGAATATTTTTGCTCTAACATCAAGCACATCCATAATGGCGTTAGATAAAATGATGGGGTAATAGATGAAGATGATAAGTTAAACACTCGTCGACGTTTAAATTCTATGTTTTGGTAAAATTGTTTACCTTCTATATTTGGTAAAAGAAAATTGCTGTTCCATCATAAAAATGCACTACCGTCATAATTAGTCTATTGTTAAAATCCTAAAAGATAACGTATACCATCATACCAGTTCTTCTATGATAAGTGTTCTTATGACAGTTCTTCTATGATAGTTCAGGATAGTGCTTGACAAATACTCCCAGAATAAGTATTTTCACTTCTGTACTGGACGAACAGCGAAAAGCACTAACGCGACTGTATCCCTGCGCTGTTGACTAAATTATACGAAAACCGACAAAGTGGAGCGATAAATAACGCGGACGGTGCTATTTCTTCTGGTACACCCGCGACTGCTCCATCATTCTTGTCGTTTCGCGCCGCCACCGACGTGACTGACGGCTATCTAATGTGAGCGATGATGGATCGCTACCGTCCCAACACAGCCGTTTAGACGAGCTACCCCTCCCTCCCTGTCTTCCTCCCTCTCTCCTCCCAACCTCTCCTGCACCTGGGCTAGCCTCCGAGGTATCGCAATGCTGCTCCTCCCTCCCCCGTCACCCTCCCTCCGCAGCCTGTCGACGCTACTCGGTCGAAGTCGGCAGGGGGCGCAGTAGGCGCTGCGAGCGATGATAGATTGAGAGCTGTCTAATACTGGCGGAGCTCGTAGGCGCCCTGCTCCTCACGATAGCTCGCACTACACTAGTTATTGCCGGAGATGTCACTCTAACTCACCACCATCACCCCCTCCCCACCCCCACCCTCGTCTCACAACACCGCTATCTACAGTCTGCGCTAAAGCCGATCATCCATAGCGTTTTTTAGACACGGAAATCGCGTGTTGGACGAATAGCAGTTGGCCGCTAGCCAATAGCTAATCGTCCGCCACGCGATTTCCTTTTAAAACAAACGCTGTGGCCAATCTGCTTAACACTCCCACCTCCTGCTATTACCATTAACCATTAACCCCCCTCCTGCCCTCCCCCGTTTCGCTCCTCTCACTCAACTCATAAATCACCGGACGTCCCACGCCGATCGTTCAACCAATGGCGTCACGTTTCGTCGACACGCCTCGCGCGTTGATTGACGCGAACAGAGTCAGTTAATAGAAACGAGTGAGGGGTGTGAGGGAAGGGGGAGTGGGGAAAGTGGGGAGAGGGTTGAAGTGGGGCCTGGTGGAAGTGCAATGGGAAGACCGAGTGAGAGTTGTTGTGTGCAGGCTGGCAGTGTACGCGCTGGTCTGGTGAATGTATGTAGCCTGTACGGCTGTGAGAACTGAGTTACTGCAGTCAGAAGATTGTCTAGCGCTGTGGAATACACACAGTACATGTACGCTCTGCAATAATACTGTGTGCAAGCATCAGTGTACGATTTTCGGAATCACACAGAATACGTGTAAAAGTATAATAGAAGTATAGTGTACGTAAATTATGACATCAGAATAGGTTGGATTTAACTTTTATTGAAACGGAATCACCATTAAACTATATACTGTCGACTTTATCTTGGTAGGCCAGCATGCAATGATGTAACCACAGTATAGCCCATTCTATTTTCACCTCACTTCTGGTGGTAGTATTATACGTAACACGTATGACAACACCATGCTACGTTTTTACTTATAGATAGATAGACAAAAACATGATAGTTAGTCAGTTTACAAAATGTACTTGTAATAGTGTGCGTTAAGTTGTGCGTTGTTCGTGCTGTTGCAGGAGAAATACGGAGTCGTGAATCTCGTGCATGTTGGACAACACTATCGTCGTCGAAAGTTACGTTATTCACTTCCAGCTTCCAAGTTAGAATCGGAAGAAACGAAAGAATCTATACTTGGAATTAATGTCCTGTTGATAGCAATACGTGTGGA
>CAVURW010000070.1:0-13432 GCA_963743595.1 uncultured Verrucomicrobiae bacterium | reverse complement strand
GCCCAGGAAACACTGTAAACCAGAGATATGTCTTCCCGAGCTTCGCCCTTTCTAATAAAGAAGGTCTTTTCACCTTGCGTAAAAGGCGGAATGCCCCGCAACGGATCTCCCAATTGTGGAGTTACAACGTTTGCCGTGACTTCAATATCAACAAGGGCGGTTACTTTTAGTAAGGGCATGAGTGTGGACAGATATTATTATGCAGAAAAAGGCAATAAAGATTAGGTTCGGACTGGCCCCCGAGTTTAGACCTTGGGGGGAATGTCGACCTAAATGGCGATCTAAGAAAGTATGTCACCACAGTCGGCTGTCGGTCCATTGGACGGATATGTGTAACCTACACTTTCTGATGCTTGTCCCTGGGTACCTTCTGAACCGAAAAATGGAGTTGTCTTTGTGCTGTATTGGACAGTGCTATGGTCGTCTATTTTCTGGCCGATTGAGAGAGTTCTCCCCACCACATTAAGATTGGAATTGTTGTCGACTTTTTGACCAATAAAGACGGAGCCTTTACAGCGAAGCGTCACATCACAATGATTATCAATTTTCTCGCCTATATGAATGTCGCCCCCAGCAACAATATCACCGGAAGAGTGGTTATCAAATTTCTGCTCAATGAATACACTTCCTTTGGTAATAACCTCAAGTCTGCTATGGTTATCTACTTTGAAGTATCGAACGTCTTGAGTGTAGTTCTTATCCCCAACACGAATTGTGCTATAATTATCAATAGAGTCGCTCATAATGTTTTGTTAATGGAAGGTTAGGTTGATGAATTGAATGTTAATCGTCCAGCATGTCGATGTGCTCAGCACTAACAAAAGAATAAAAGTATTAATATTTAGTAATATAATGTCGTAATACAGTCACGTGATTTAGTTGTACGATGCAATTAGCAGTTAACTCGATTTTTCCAAACCGAAATACAGAAAAACTTCGCCCGATTTCGGCAAAATCGCCGGGAAGCTTTTTCTTTTTAGCTGCTAAGAGCGCAGGAAAAGAGTCTTGGCGTTTTCACTGGGAGTCAACGGCACATCGCCGAGCTTCCAGTGTTGATAGGCTTTTTTGAGGCTCTCCACATCAATGAGAGTTGCCCGACCGCGGGAACCCTTACGCACCACGATCACCCAACGTGCGGCGATCAGCCTTTTAAGCATCTGCGGAGAGCCCAGCATCTTTTCAGCTTGGTATTTGGTAACAACTAACGGCTCGATAAAAACGTGTTCTTTATTCATGCCTGTCGCCGCTAACCAGATAAGTGAGGACACCATCAGAGTCTTGGCCAGGGTACTTCTCCAGAAGAATGGCCGAGGCCTCTTCCCTGCTTATTCGATTTGGCAAAACCTCCTGGTTATTCCACCGGACCTGAGCCCGTAGAGAATCGTCTAAATGAACGCGCCGTGGGTAGGGTTTCGGCTCCATGTCAGAACTGTGCACGCGCAGTGGAAACTCGATCAAGCACGATTTGTCCAAACTGCAGCGTGGACAGCTCGACTTTCGGTGCTGTGGATGCGGTCTCTGAACCTCTGGGCGACGCCGCTCATGACGCGCTCTCCGCGGGGGCCTGTGGCATCCGAGGCGGGCTGAGCCACCTCCGGGGAAAGGGTTCCCAAGCTGATACGACGCCAACGACACCTACGCAGCAACCCAACAACGGCGCTCCAGCAGTGGATCAAAATGACGTGGGTGATTGGAGGCAAGACGCCCGGAGAGTGCTGGTTGATGTGGGAAATACGCTGGCGAGCGCTCCGGGCGATTTGGGCAATTTCGTAACGACACCCTGTAAGGACATGGTAATTAATGCGCAGGAACAGGCCTTCCCACAAAAGAACGTCGATTTAGCGCACGAGGTTAACGCCAGAACTGTTAAAAACGTGAGCGTCGGTGAGCGGCTCCAGATGCCCGGCGAACAGACCAGTCAAGGCTTAAAGGTCGCTTAGACGGCCTATTGGCCGAAGAGTTGCGCCCGGAATTTCAGTGCATCGCGTTGGGCCTGTCTCAGTTGTTGAACCAGAGTCTCCGGCACCTCACGATTTGCCGCCAAAAGCGCCTCCTTTTGGACGAAAAGGGCGCTCTCCACTCGGGCCGCCGCGAGGTATTTCCCAAAAACCACGCCTTGATTGGATCCAGCCGGAATCAGCTCCAACCGACTACCATCGACGACGTACATACCGGGACCATAACTGCCAACTTTCCCAGCCTTAATCCGAATGGCGGTCTCCGCTGTTCCAGCGAGTGATTTCGCGATCGTAAAATCGGCTCCCACGGCTTCGAGCTTCAGACTTCCCAAAACCACAGTGCCGCTAAAATTGCCTTTGCCCCCGTTCCGAGTCCAATTGCACCACGTATCTACACTGCCCGGCGTGTAGACCAGCACACCGCCGCTCGTTACCGCCTTTAAGGTCAGTTCATTTTCTTGCTTCGAGTGAACTTCGATTTTCCCTTGAGCGACGGTAAATACGCCTGCACTGGCATTGACGGTAAATTCTGTTCCCTCAGCGCCACAAACGGACGTAGGCGTATCGCACTCTAACTTCACCTTCTGCGGACCTTCCACGTGCTTCACCTCCACGCTGCCGATCTTTAAGGAAATAACGCGGTGCCACTCGCCGCCGCCGACGCCATCGTCCCCTTTAATCTCAGCTTCGCTCTCGGAGAGGAGATGAAATTGATTCCCGCCAACTGTCAGCACTGTGATGGACGAGTCTTCACTCGTTTTTACCCACGACCCCAGCGGACAACTTTTCCCCACGCTCGCCGCTTGATAACTTTGCTGGTTTTGCCCGGTCTGCACCTGGCCATAAATGGAGGTGAGCGTCAGCCCCGTATTATCGGCAGCAAAGCTTGCCGTAGTCAGGCAAACGACCCAGCAGGTGATGAAGAGTTCTCTCTGGACGACACGCATCGGCTATTAATACAATTTCGCTCGCACCTAGACAATCTAACTGTTTTCTCATTTCTGGATTAGCGCTGTAGGAATTAACACGGAGAACCGTTGTCGGCACGGTGAACTGGTGGTACAATGTTAACTGACGGGGGCGCATTGGCTTCGACTGGAGCTAGATGCTACTCGTTGCAAGTCGAGGATTTGAGCCCGTCTTCCTCGTTAAAAAGCAGGCTTAAACAATAAAGAACGACTATTCTTTAGCTCTCGCTGCCTAATTAAACGGCAGTGACGTTGCCTCCCCGATCTCTACTGGGGGAAAGTAACGACATTTGTAGGGCGACGCAAACGGTGAGTGACCGACCGCTGCGGCGAGTTAATGTGGTGACTACGGGGAATTCGTGTGCTGGACCACAAGAGTTCTCTCGACAATCCAAGCTCCAGCTAAACTTGTAGAGACGCGTAAGATCGAGTTCTAGGACGCGGGTTCGACCCCCGCCGCCTCCACCTCTCAAAAGCCCTAAAAAACTTGCGTGCACACAGTTTTGCACGCACATTAGCGCAATGACCCGCGAGCTAACGCAAGAGCCGCTAACTGTTACGCAAGGCAACGTCACCCTTAAAATCTATGAAGTAAATCGGGGTAGACGGACAATTTTCTCGGTTGCCCACAAGGAAGACGGGAAAAGGCAGATGAAACAGTTTTCTGACATTGAATCAGCGTTGAAATGGGCAACTGCACGTGCCAAGGCCATTGATCGAGGAAAGCCAATCTCGATTACGTTGTCCCAAGATGAAGGACTTATTTACCAGCGAGCTAAAAGAATGCTCGCGGGACGGGGCAAACCGCTGGACGAGCTAGTTCGGGAATACCTGGACGCCACTAAAATACTCGGTGAAGACATTAAGCTAGAGGTCGCCGCCAATTTTTATGCCGAGCGCCGACTACGGTTAACCCAAAGAACCGTGCCTGAGGTGGTCGACGAGCTGCTGACATCCAGAGGCCATAAGTCTGAAACGCATCAGAAGGACCTTAAGGGGCGTCTTGGGCGATTTGCTCGTGATGTTAGTTCCTATATTGCAAACATCTCCCAGCGAGATCTGACCGAGTGGCTTCAAAAGCTGAGGCTTTCTCCTCGGAGCCACGACAACTTCAGGCAGGTCTTGGTGCTCCTTTTCCGCTTTGCTCAAAAGCAAGGCTACCTGCCGGAGGGCCGAACAGAAGCGGAAAAGACTGAAGCGATCGGGGATAATGGCGAGGGAGAGATAGGCGTTTTTACTCCCGACGAAATGAGCCGAATGTTGAACTCTGCTGGAGAAGACGTGCTGCCATATCTGATTCTGGGCGGCTTTGCGGGCGTAAGAACTGCCGAGATTTTACGGCTCGATTGGCAAGAAATTAACTTCCAGACCGGGCACATTGAGATCAAAAAGAAAAAGGCAAAAACTAAAGGGCGGCGGCTCATTCCAATCCAGCCCAACCTCGCAGCTTGGCTTTTGAAGTCGGCGAAGGCATCGGGACCCGTCACTCGTTTAGCCAGACCGGAAAAGTCGGCTGGAGAGGTCGTAGCGGCGCACTGCGACCCAATAATTCCTTGGAAGAGGAATGGTCTAAGGCACTCGTTCTGTACTTACCGGATGGCAGTACTCCAAAATGAGCACCAAGTCAGTGCCGAGATGGGAAACAGCCCGGCGATGGTGTTCGCAAACTACCGGGCTTTGGCAACTCATGAACAGGGTGAAGAATGGTTTAACATCCTTCCGCAATAGCGTTTCGATTCAAAACATAATTTTTTTTGACCTTGTTGGATTCGAACCTATTATCGAACCACACAAACCTAAGTCGTTATCCATAAATAAGTTACCCGATGTTCTATCCATATCTAATCGGCAATTAACCGCAATACATAATATGTTTTAGGAGGCAAAATCCTACTAGACTAGGAGTTAGATTTCGAATAGTAATCTGGCTCATGGACAAATGTGACGTAGCCCTACTGAACAAGCGCGAGACTGCCCTGTATTTAAACATCTCGCCTCGAACGCTCGATCTCTGGCTTAAACAACGGCGGATTCCATTTATAAAAATGGGCGACTCAAAAAGTAGTCTAGTGCGATTTAATCGAGCAGATTTGGAGACCATGATTGAGCGACTGACGATAAAAAGTCGTTGATCACTGATCGCCAATATGAAAAAAATGCATAAATCTTCGTCAGACAGACACACTAATGGAATCGCAGTTTCCTCCGGTTTACCGGAAAATTACTCTTTGACAGAGATTGAATGGCAAATTTTTGGCACCCTAACATTTTCAGATTATTTACCTGAAAGCACACGGATCTCGATGTTTTTTATTCTCATGCGCGAGTTCGCAGCCTCCTCAGATGTTCATTGGAAGAAACTCTTGTGGGTTCTTAAGCAGGAATATGGTTATGGAGTGGATATTCCTCATTTTCATTTTCTAGTCGCAGTGACGCCTCAACAGGCAATTTGTGTGAAGTCGTGCCGCCAGCTTCGAGAGATGTGGAAGCGGAAAGGCGGAGGTCTCGCGCAAATTGAGCTATATAACCCGGAACTGAATGGCCGGGATTACGTATTGAAATGTTCCGGGGAGAAATCCGGCAACACCCGAGTCGAATCGGGAAACTTGGAGGATAACCGCGGACTCATGCTCTCGAATTCTACTTTAGCCTACCTAAAGCGGCGTTCCTAAAGAGAGAGAGGGGATTCAGCACATGGACTCTGCATCCAGAGCATGTGACAAGACGAAGTCTAGGTACCTCTGCTTAAAGCAAAGGGAAGAAGGCTTGAAGCAACGCCTGTGGAATAACGAAGTTACCATAATGAAACAAATAGAGCGGACATGTAACAGGCGGTCAGCGAGAGCGGGCCGTCCTACAAAGTACACCCGGAAAGTGGTCCGGGTGATTTGCGAGGCGATTGCCAGCGGCGTGCCGTATAAATTCGCGGCTGCAATTGGAGGAATTTCGGAAGATACGTTCCATGAATGGAGACGGACAATTCCCGCATTCTCCGAGTCCATTGAGGCAGCCGTTGCCGAAGGCATCCAAGCACGCCTGTTTCTGATTCAGGCTGCGGCAGACAAAGGCGACGTAAAGGCCGCTCAATGGTGGCTGGAACACGTGTTACCTGAGCATTTTGCAAAGAGCCGCGTTGAGGTAGCGCATCAAGGGAGTGTTGACCATCAATTCTCGATTCCCAAGTCAATCTTGGATGCAATCGCCCGTATCAGGACCCAAGGGGACACTTCCAATGGAAACTGAAGCGTTAAAAGTCCTTTCGACCCCTCACGGATTCGCGGTGGGACTTTTACAACTCGAGACCTACCCGTGGCTGAAAGCGATTTACGCTGACATTAACGAACCGGGCGCGGTAGCCGTCAAAGCGTGCAATGGCGCAGGTAAGACTACGAGACTTGCCGTGCCCATCGCACTGTGGCATGCCATTGTTTTCAAAAACAGCCTCGTAGTCGTGACAGCTGGCGTATTTCGCCAGGTGAAAGAGCAATTTTTCCCTGAGCTGCGTCGTTACGCTAAACACTTCAACGGTGCGGTCTTTCTGGACGCTGCTGCGACGTTGCCAAATGGTAGCCGAATTTTAGGTTTCTCAACCGACGAGCCGGGAAACTTCGAGGGCTTTCATAACGAACATTTGCTGGTCATCGTTGACGAGGCAAAGAGCGTTCCAGATTCGATTTTTGAAGCTATCGAACGTTGCCAGCCTCAGAGATTGTTGTTGTTGAGCAGTCCGGGGAGTCCATCAGGCGCGTTTTACCGCGCTTTCACCCGTGATCGGAAACATTATCGGCAACATACAGTGACGGCCTACGACTGCCCGCACATCGACCGGGACTTGATTCAAATGCAGATTGAAAAACACGGTGCTCAATCGCCTTTAGTGCGTTCGATGGTGTTTGCGGAGTTTTCTGAGGAAAACGCCCTAAATTTGCCCCTGACGGTCGCGGACATTGAAGCCTGCCTCTCCAACCCTCCCATGCACCTACCAGGGCCTGTACGGGCCTTCTGCGACTTTGCAGCGGGTGGCGACGAGAACGTGTTGGCAATCGCAAGAGGTAATAAGCTTCAGATCGTGGCTGCCTGGAAAGAACACGATACAATGCGGGCCATCGGGAGGTTCATTCAGCTTTTCAGGGAACAGAAACTGGATGAATCAATGATCGCTTGTGATGGTGCCGGGCTTGGAATTCCGATGTGTGACCGATTAAGAGAGAACGGCTGGAGCGTGCGCCGAATCAACAATGGTGCATCGGCGAGGGATTCTACATCGTATGCGAACTTGGCCGCCGAAATTTGGATGACGGGGGTCCGCAAGATTGAGCGAAAAGAGGTAATCCTCCCAGACGATCCTACACTAATCGCGCAACTTACCTGCCGCCACGTTTTCCCGAACAGTCGCGGACAATTAACTTTAGAAACCAAAGAACACATGCGAGCCCGTGGTCTTCAGAGCCCAGATCGGGCGGAAGCCGTTCTCGGTTGCCTCTTCCAACCATCTCAAACCCTTAGATGGGACTAAAATATGAAACAACAACCTAGCAGACCACGACAGTCAAGTACGCTCAAGCGCAGAAGTCACGATTACCACTTTAATAGTCTAGTTGGTGGCCTTTCTTGTTTTATGGGCGGATCAGATTTCGAAGAACGGCTTTACGATTTGTGGGTCTCCAGGCTCGCGCACATTCACCCTGCCAGCATCGCTCCCGATGAAAAAGAGCTACGATGGATCTTAAACTTCTGTGACAAATATCATCTTCCCAGAACTGGATTCATGCAACCGATACCTGAAGAAGAGCAGAAGAAGTTTATTGAAAAGTTTTCAATTGCGCTTTTTGCGGCGATCCGTACGGCTCGTTATTAAGTCACTTTATCTAACGGCAACTTCCCTAATCTACCTACGAAGCCCTTATCTCAGCTTCCTCGTTGTCGGTGATCGATATCTCCGCTCGTGCACCTTGGACTACTTCGATCCATACTGGCACTCCTTACGAACCTCGGATCTACGTTTGACCGTTCATCTGTTCGCTAGGGTCAAGTCGGAGGAACGTGCAGCTACCGCGATTAGGCGAAATTGGGTCTCAGGGCCGAGCCAGAGCAGGCAGCTCTTATTTCTGAAGCAGGTTTCGCTCAGCCCACTCTAAACTGGGACTATAGACCCTGCACGTTGCTTTTGCTCCGAGGACAGTGGTGTAACTGAAGGTTCCTGCGTAATACCACTTGGTAGGTTCATATGACTTACGGTATTTGTCGGCAAACTGGCTTTGATAATCTTTAAGGTTTAGGATTGTACGGCTCTGTACGATTTGGGAGGTAACGTCTGGGAATGGTGTAAAACTAAATACTTTCCTGCGGGACCGTTTCGAGTTCTTCGAGGCGCATCTTGGCGCGATTGTGATCCGTTTATGCTTCGCTCCTCGGCGCGGAAAGCCGGAATCGTGGAAGATCGCTATAACTTATACGGATTCCGAATTGTCCTCGACCTTTCTGAGCGCGTAGAAAGGGGAGCCGGAAATTCGAAACGGAGCGGTAATTGAAAGACATCTTGGGTCCGCTGGCGTTGAAGTATCCCGATTTTGGCTTTAGGGCCAAGCACCGGAAACATAACGACAAAACCTAGTTGATTTTCTGGGTGGGGGCGGACTGAGTCTACTTAAAATTGGTTACCAGCTGGCTAAGAAATACCCATCGTGAAAATCGTCAGGAGGCAACCCACGCCGCCGAGAATGGGCGCTTCGCACTGATGCAGGGTCTCGCGCTAGTGCTTCAGTTGGATAGGTCAAAGGTCAAAGCAAAAGTAACGGACGCGTTGAAAGTTCCATGAGATTTCCAAGTAGCCATGTACCACTTCGTACCTTACTGACCAGTTGATCTCGAATAACTTAACCGAGCCTCTCCTCTGTTATCTCATAAATTGTTAAAGCGATGGCGTTTGTAGCGTTAACCACCGAAAAACGCCATGGATCTTGAGGTTATCGTGGCTCGAACTCGAAATGGTACCACCGACGTAGCCCGTAGCCCGCTTGAAAAAGAGCCGCTCTCACGACTGCTCCTGAGTCTTTTAGTTATCCTTGTTGACCCAAACTCCGCTCAAGATATCCCAGCCACCAACTTTATTCCCGTTGATATCATATAAATTAGCAGCACCGTCCGGATAAAGTTTTCCCCAAATCGTGTTTATATTTTGGGCAAATTGTAAGCGCAGTTGATACGGTAGCACGAAATAATCGTTACTGACAGTCACCTCTAGAATAGCACCGTCTTGCTTCCATTTTGCGATAGGGAGATTGGAACCGTTTTCGTGAATGAACCTTGAGAAGTTATTAAAGGCTTCGTCCCGCAGCTTTTGATTTAACTGATCCGCCTCAATCGCAGGATTGTCGGTTGGAGTAGGCGGGGCAGGCACTGCCGTCGGTGCGATATAATCGGTGGCACTTGTGGCAACACAAACAAAACCTCCTTTAGGATCGATCAGCACCACGTTTTGGCCATCAATCTTAGACAAAACAAACGTCGCGCCGGGAGTGGTCATGGTAGCATTATCCATCTGGCCGGAGGCGGATATGTGCTCCAAGGGTACTCTCTTGGTTATTGTAACCTTAGGGGGGTCAGTCACAGCCACAATCGAATTGGCTGATTGCGCAGAAGGTGAGCTAACTGGACCTGGAGAGGTTACATTTTGCGCCGCTGGCGTCGAATTATCCCTGGCTGGCTTCACGAGGCTGCCAAAGACCACAAACACAACGACGAGACCTAATACAACCCAAATAGCCAAATTTCTCTTTGGCGGTGGCCGCTGCTGTGGCTGGCTAAGGCTACCGGGAATAGGCGGAACGGCAGGATACGGTTGTTGGGGCTTCGATCCCAGGGCCGCACCACATACTTGGCAGCGGTACGGACGTGCGGCCACAAACAAATCGGCTACCAGCCAATATAGGAGAAAAATACCCATCGTGAAAATCGTCAAGAGGCAACCCATGCCGCCGCTAATGGGCACTTCCCGTTGATGAAGCGTCTGGCGCTGACAAGTGTAGCAATAGTGCTGTTTCTGTTGGATAGCCATAGATAGTTAGTTACCGAATCTATCAATCGTCCTCAATAAAAATCCGTCGTCGGACGACGTGTCGCTCTCAGGTACTCTTTTGTAGTAGTGAAGGGTGGCCGTTTCCCGTACCTCACCTGATGCCAACCGAGCCCTTGGCCGCAATATCTCTTCCCTTCGGTTAGCGTCTGGCCAATCTCAGGAGGGGCTCGCCGAAAAGCTTGGCGTAACGGCTCGTTATCTGCAGAAGATCGAGGCTGGGAATCATGCACCCTCCCTGAGGTTATTGGTGGCTATTAGGTCAAATCTCAACGCAGATTGGGGCGATTTATTCCGCGGTCTATAGGACCGTTTAATAAGACAACTCTCTGTCGAGGAACACTTGGAGGAACTACTCCAGGACAGGCGGAAGCCCATGAATACGGCTACAGGCAGATGGGTTCGAGGACATCCTCAACAGTAAACGTTTGTCAATTGAAAGCATGTACGTTAGTAGTACCCGGTGTCCCTATTCAGTCGACGGCAACTTCGTAAGCTTAGGCAGCTTTCTCGAGCACGTCGGGCCAAAAAGACCAAACTCCACCAGCTCAGAAAGTTAAAAAATTGGGGCCGACAACTTTTTACAGACCAGTCCCGGAAGAATGAGCAGGGAGACGTCTCTAGTGGATCGACAAGGCAAAATGTCACCCTAGTGCCACCAAAGGTTTTTTCGTTCATGGCGAATTTTGCAGAGACGAACAAGTTCTTCGTTCTGTTCCGAGCAGCTTTAGATAGTGGAGAGGCAGGAGAGGCAGTTTTTCTAAATCTTGCCGATATTGATGAAATTTCTGTAGATGTGATCCTGGTTCTCTTAGCAATGGTTAATAACAAGCAAAGTAAAGTTGTAGCCGGAAATTCTCCCCTGAAGACTGAGCCAGGTCGACTATTGCACCGATCAGGATTCTATGAACATGTTATGAGCTCAGCCCCAAATAGACGAAAGAATGGCTACTTAGGTACCATCGCTAAACATAGTAACGATATCGTAGATAACCAATTAGCCTCTAGGCTGGTCCTTGATGCCAGTAAGGCCCTCTATGGATTTGAAAAGAGTATCCCTACGGTTTACCGAATTCTTGTCGAGGCAATGGGCAATACGAGAGAATGGGCCAACCGGCAAGGCAAGGAGAAATGGTGGGTACTCTTATATTGCGACGAGACAGAGAGAATTGCCAAATTTGTATTTTACGACAATGGTGTCGGTATTATTCGGTCATTAAGGCATAAGTTATTGGATTTTTTTGCGAAATTTGCGTTTTCTGATGTACAGTTGATTGAAGAAATTATGAAAGAGGGTCAGGGGCATTCACGAACTGGCTTGCCTTCTCGAGGACGCGGACTTCCTGCAATTGCAAAGACTCTCACCCGTGGCGACGTAAGATCGCTCAAACTCATTACAAATTTCGTATTTGCGGACGTCGCCAACCACTCATATACTCCGTTGGAAACGGAGTTCCGCGGCACCTTGTTCTATTGGGAGCTAAAAAAAAATGAAAATTAAAATTGCTGACAGCTTTACAACACCTGGTCATCGTTCTCGGGAAGACGGTCCTCATTCGGGTGAGTTCTTTCTTGACACGGTCCTCAAGCCGGCTTACGAGAGTTCACTGGCGAAGAACGAGACATTAGTTGTTGACTTAGATGGGACTGCGGGTTACGCAACTTCTTTTCTTGAAGCTTCCTTTGGAGGACTTGCTCGAATTCACCCTTTTTTAGACGTTCTTAAAAACGTTAAGATTATTTCTACAACCGAGCCGTACTTGGTTGAGGAGATTGAGTTATACATTAGAGAGGCGAGACTAAAGAACAGTTCGTCTTCTCCAGTCCATTGATGTTGATGCGGATTGCATTCAACTGGTTACTGGGACTTTATGCTGTAGCGGTATTCGCGCTGCTTATCCTCTCGGCGAAGATTGAATTAAAGGTGTCTTCTGGAGATATCGTTTTCAATTACGTCACCGTGTTGCTGGCTGTCTTTGTGGCTTACTCAATCGAACGCAGAAAGACTAAAAGCAATAAAAGCAGCGCGATACTCATGAAGCGAGCTGAAGAGGTAAGAGACCTTGCGGTGGCACTTCATCAACAAGCCGGGGTCCTTCAAGGTAGGTGGGATGAAGAAAAGTTTAAAGAACTCGTGGTTCGTTGCCGAGACATTTCAATCCTTCTAACTGAAATCGAGGCATTTTCTGTGAGCTGCTTCAATGGAACAAACCACTTTGCGGAAGTTAGAAAAACATTCTTGGCCTACAAAACGACCCTTACCAATCATACTCCCTCAAACTCGATCGATTTCCATAGCTGGGTAGAAATTGCAAAAGCAGCCGAGGATTTAAGGTTCTCAATTTGTAGAGTTCAGAGTCAGCTTTGCGATTCGGATTGAAGTCCGAGTCCGCGAGCCCGCCTGGTCCGAAATGGATGCATCGGGGCGATACCTAGGGTTAGGGTTGCCCGAATGAGGCCAGGGACTGGGTATTGAGTCGACCTAGCGCTAGGGATGACCTTATCCGGGATGCTTGATAAAGCAGAAGCGATGACGCCGCCGAAGCCCGGAACTTGCTGAGCTTAGTAGAGGAGTTGGGAGCCGTCCGGTTGGGGTATAGCCTATGCTGACGTCAACACTGTGCTCGAAATGTGTCAGATTAGAATCACTTTTGTATTTTCTTGACAGATTGAGGCTTAGCTCTTAGAGTCTAACTTGACATGACGAGCAAAACTTCACTGGGACAAAGAATTGGATACATTCGAGTAAGTTCACTGGACCAAAATCCAGACCGACAATTGGACGGGCTCAAGCTTGACAAAACCTTCACAGAGCAGGCATCGGGCAAAGACACCAAAAGGCCAGAATTGGAGCGGCTCCTGGAATTTGCCCGCGAGGGTGACACTGTTGTCGTTCATAGTATGGACCGTCTGGCACGCAACTTGGACGATCTACGCCGCTTGGTGCAGAGCCTTACCAAAAAAGGAATTCAGGTTGAGTTTGTTAAGGAAAATCTTACTTTCCAGTCTAACGAATCTCCAATGCCCAAGCTGATGCTTTCTATAATGGGTGCGTTCGCTGAATTTGAGCGGGCACTCATAAGGGAACGTCAGAGGGAGGGTATCTGCCTGGCGAAGAAGCGCGGTGTCTACCGTGGCCGCAAACTCTCTCTTTCAGCGGAGCAGATTAATGATCTAAAACAACGCATTTCGAGCGGGCAGACGAAGGCCCAAGTGGCGCGCGACCTAGGAATTAGCAGGGAGACGCTCTACTCTTACCTGGATCGCGAAGACGTGGAATTTAAACAATGACGAAGCTAAAAACGGGTCTAGATTGCCTAAATTTAAGATTTGGGCGATGCCTTTGATCACGTTGGTTTTAGGAGTGTCCCTTTAACGCCAAATACAGGGCAGAAATCTTGGACCTTTACGTGGAGCAAAGATGTGTCTAG
>CAVURW010000069.1:0-22606 GCA_963743595.1 uncultured Verrucomicrobiae bacterium | reverse complement strand
CCGGAACGATCTGATTGTTCCCGGCAACAATTGTAAACAGATTGCCGCTCACAAGCGGGTGAATACCGGCTGACTACCTGGCCTGGCATTGCCCGAAGCAGAAGTCGCTGATGAAGTGGTTTTTGAGCCGCTCGAGTTCGACGAGAACGCGATGGGAGTTAGATTTGCGGCTGTGGAAGGCGACGTGAGGCCGAGCGCGGAAACCTGGCTAGCGTCCAAAGCGGTTCCTAGCAGCACCGTTTGCCCCAACTTAAAGGGAGCGTCTTGAACGCTACCGAGCGAAAGCTGTTTCGATGAACCGGCGGA
The DNA here is from genome assembly GCA_963743595.1 of uncultured Verrucomicrobiae bacterium. GTDB lineage: Bacteria > Verrucomicrobiota > Verrucomicrobiia > Methylacidiphilales > UBA1321 > CAVURW01. The sequence goes on along the minus strand of CAVURW010000069.1, from coordinate 22,300 downwards.
CCATTTGATAGCGGATTCCGTGGCAATATTATCGGTGTACAACCGAGCCGTTGTCGAATTGAGCGTCAAAATGATACTATGCCAGTTGCCATCTAACAGGCTTATTGCGTTCGAACCGGTAACCACCTGTTGATTGCCTTTGGGATCGGTCAATGTCACTGTCGGTTGGCCGTTGGTCCCCATCTGGACGACCCAAGAATCACCCGCCGTATCGGTTCCCGTCGCAAGTGGAACACCGTTTGATAAAGTCGCAGTGCTTTGAAAAATGGTGGCAAATGTAAAGGTCGAAAACGATGCCGTACTGTGAGAAAGATCTACGGAAGCTATAGCGTTGTTTGTGAAAACGAGCGAATTGGTGTTTTGGATCGGGCCGGATCCAAAAGTAGGATTAGAGAAATTAGTTAACGTCCCGTCGAGGTTGTTCCCAGACGTGTCCGATAATACCGTATCAGTCCCAGACATCGGGTAGAGCGCGATCAATGGAGACGAGGAAGCCACCTGCGCGCCCGTCTTCGACCAGACCAAGAGAACCAACAAGAAAAGCCCAAACAATCCGAGGTAAGCCAAGCGCGTTGCGGAACCTTTGGGAAGAGCGTGCGACATCATTCGGTCCTAGACGACAGGGGCCATTAATCAAGCATATTGTATAAAGGTCGACCTAAGTGTTTACCTCCCAAATAACATCTTTCTCTCCAGTTTCAGAGGACGTTTTGTTTCGTCTTTGTTCTGTTACTTAAAAGTCACATCATGCTTCACATCCTTCATTGTTCAGTTGGAGGTAAAAAAGTCGGCTCGATGTGACAGGTGAGGCAGGTGACATCACGGTAGAGAGGGCTTCTGTGCGGGAATGGCTTGATGCAATTCGAGCTATTGAAATCAGGGTCTCCCACAAAAGGGGGCTTGTGATCAGTTGTCACAAAGGCCGGTCGGTCGATGCGGCGATGGCCTATTTTGAAACCCATCTTCAAGTGGGCGATTACTATTCTCAGGAGGATCGGACTCCGGGAAGGTGGTCGGGCAATCTGGCCAAGCGGCTGGGAATCGATGACCGGGAAATCACTCGGGACAGTCTGCTTGTGGCTTTAAAGGGTCAGTTCAGTCTCCTCGGTGCAGAGGGCGACCGGATGCGGCGCAGCGAAATCAAGTTCATCGATTTCACCTATTCACCCTGTAAGTCGGTGATGATTTTAGCGGCACTTAATCCGCAAATTGCCCGTGACCTGGAAAATATCGTGGCGGAGGAATTTGCCCGGATCGAAAAACAGTTAGCCGGTTGCCGGGATCAGCGCGGGGGAGAGGTTCGCGAGAAGATTACAGGGGAGCTGCTCATTGGTCGGTTCAAGCATGATACCAATCGATTGGGTGAACCGGGCATCCATTTTCATAATCTGATCATGAATTCCACTTATGACGTCGAGCGGGGGCTGTTCGTCGCCCTGGACGCCCGCAAATTGTTTCAGGCCAGACGGGAATTTGACGGCGAGGTTCAGGCACGGGTCGCCCAATATTTCTTGAGCAAGGGATTTACCACCGTCACCGGTAAGTCAGGGGTGTTTGAGGTGGCTGAGGTTCCATCTGGAGCGATTGACCTGTTCAGTACTCGGGCCAAGGCGGTTCAGGCTCGCATTGCCGAACTCAAAAGAGAACTTCCCCGGCTACCGGACTGGGCACTTCGGGAGCGGGCGGTCCTCGATACCCGTCCAAAGAAAGTAGTTTGCAGCACGGAAGAACTTCGCAGGGAAACCAAACGGCGGCTGGACGAGGCAGGTTTAACCATTCGGTATCCGCTCCGTGAATTTGCCCCGATGTTGTTACGGGATGAACTGATGGTACTGGGCCGCAAAGCGCTAGAAAGTGCTGAAAGTTCTGTCTTCATGACCGAATCCGTTTGCACCCGCAGAAAGCTGGCAATGGAAACACTCAAGTATGGCCGGGGAGTGATCGGTAAACATATCGTTGAAGCGGTCATTGCCGAGTGTCCCCGCTATGAAACGTTCCGCGATAAAGATAATTCCGATTGGATTATCAATCGGGCGGCTCAGAAGATTGAACATGAGCTGATGACGGTTGCCAAACGGTTGTTATCCCAAGGCAAACCGATCTCCTCAAACGTATCGGTTCCCGATGAATTGAGTCTTGATCCAGTCAAGATTGAAGAGGCTTTATCCGAAGCTCGTTCCCGAGGCGAAACCCTTTCTCTGGAAGCGCTGCTTCAATCCCGGCAACAGTTTCGTGCGGCCTATGAGTATGCGATGGGGGCTGCATCCGATCTGATCTTCATTGAAGGGGCGGCGGGCACCGGAAAGAGTTTCTTTCTGAAAATCCTGGCTCGGGATATTCGAGATCAAGGTCGGGAAGTCTATGCCTTTGCTCCGACGGGAACGGCCTCCCGTGTGAATCTCAGAGCCGATTTTGAAGAGGCCCAAACGGTGAGCCATCTGTTGTTGAACGAGCGGTTACAGGAGAAGGTAAAAGGACAGGTTTTGGTAATTGATGAAGCTCCACTTTTGGACGGGGATAGTCTGGTCAAACTTCTAAAACTAGCTCAAAGGTTAGAGTGCAAAGTCATCCTGCAAGGAGATTTGGCGCAGCAGCATGCAGTCGGAGCTGTGGACGGGGTTCGGTTGCTACGTCAGGAATTGGGCTTGGGACTCGAAATGGAGCGATTGTCGGTCAATCGCCGTCAGTTGCACGAAGCCGACAAGGAAATCGCGCTTGCTTGGTCGCAAAAGAGGGTATCGGATGCTTTAGCCAAAATGAAAGAAGCGGGTGTCCTCATCGAAGGCAAGGAAACCCGAACACGAGGCGGGCTGTTGGAAAGCAAGGAAGATCATTGCGTCGGGCGACTGGCTCATGAATATACGCAAGCGCTTGCTAATGGGGATCGGGTTTTGGTCGTCTCGTCCACCCATCGTCAGGGAGATTTAATTGCCGAGTTCATCCGGCGCTGTCGCAGAGAAGCGGGTCAAATCGGCGAAAACGATTATCAGGTCTTGAGCCAGCGGGCTCTCGATGATGGGGCCACGCTTTCCGACGGCACGCAATTCTTTCAAGATGCTCCCGACTGTTACCGGGTGGGGATGACCCTCAAGGTTCGTAATCAGGCAGGGCACTCTGATTTGAAGGGGGGCGGTAAACTTCGCGTGATCAGCATCGATAAGGGCGTATTAAAATTGGCAGATGTCCAGGGTCGCTTTGCGAGATCAATTGATGTTTCCAAGGAACAGATGAGCCACTATCAGGTCTACGAATTGCGAGCTTTGCCCGTGGCTATTGGAGATTTAGTCAGGCTACAAGAAAAGGTTGTCGTGGAGAGCGTGAAAGGCAGGTATCACAAAAAGCAAATCTTTGAGCGCGGATCCGTTCAAAAGGTCGTGGAAAGATTGGCCGACGGAACGTTGGTTTTTGAGAGTGGCTTAAAGCTTGCCGAAACCGATGGCCGTATCGCCCAGGGCTACGTATCGACCTCGATTCCCGCTCAAGGCATGACGGCGGACCGGGTTTGGGCCTACGAAAGTATCTTTTCAGCGCAGGCTTTGGCGACCTGCCAAGCGATGTACATGGTAGCAACTCGCCATCGCCAGGAATTTAAATTGTTCACTGAAGATGCGGTTGCCTTGGAGCGAGCCGCTTCCAGGTTGGGTAATCGTCTTTCGGCCCTGGAGCTGAAGCGAGGTGACGATTTTAAGTACGAAGCGCCACCTGTGCCGTTCACAGAGCAACCCCACGTCAGTCCTCAACAAAGCACTGAAGACATCATTGCCAGAAAGCGCACCATCCTGGCTCAGATCGAACTGAAAGCATCCCGCCAGACCACCGTACCCATTCCCGTGATTCCTCCCACCCCTCATTCCGAGAGAAAAGCTGACATTCCTGCTCCAAAACTACGCATGAGTGTCCTCGATCAAATCGAACTGGAACCGCCGAAGATCAAATCGAAAAACAAGCTAAAACAGAAGGACAAGACGCTGGAGTTCTAACGTCGGCATAACAAATTTCAGACCTGTTTGCAGAAAGACCTGCCGGGTCAATCTATTCGCATGATTGGCGGGATAATGAGCGATAAATAACACATCAATCCGATTGACCTAACCGCTTGGCACTCACAGAAGTTTCTTCAGCAGATATTTCGATGCTAAAGGCCCGCAATCACAGACCAGATGATATGGAAATTTGGATTCGCGATTCCCGAGCTTGAGCCTGGTCCGGAAACTTCCGGGAATTAAGCAGCCGCCACTAATACACGTGGTAGTCAAGTCCTTTCCTTAAAGGAGCGTTGCAGGAAAAATACTAATGAACTAAGCCCCGACACTAATAAAGCGTTAGAAACGAGAAGAGTGTCACCGGCTACAGATCTTCGGCTTTCGAGAACTACAAGTACTTCGTGGCAGCTGTGGTTATGTCAACGTGGAAGCCAAAAACTTAAAGAAGTTTCGTTTTTTCCATTCTTGTAGGTTACCGACCACATATATCCGCCGTTTTGCCCGGCTGACAGCGACATTGACCAAGTTTGGTTTGGAGGCCGCCCAGTCCTTCGCACCAGGGCGGGAGGGATCGCCACCCAGAACAAAAATGACAACATCCGCTTCTTTGCCTTGGACTTGATGGATCGTTCCTGAGCTCACTCCTTCAGGCGCCAACCTTTTCAAGCGCGATGCGACAGTCTTGAACGGGGAAATCAGAAATATTTCATTTTCGGTTATTCCATTACCTAATAGCGTTCTTATCAGGTCCGAAACCACTTCGCCTTCTCGAGGAATCCAGTGGGACTCTGACACGTTACTCTCGACATGAATCCAAGCCGATGGACCAATGCTGAGAGGCGTTCGCTTTCCAGTACCAAAGACCATCGTCCCATTGTACCCGACTGTGTTGGAAACATTGAACATAGGGTTATCACATCGGCGGTGCACACGAAGGGGCGAGCCCACCCAGAGCGGTTCTTGATTCGTTGAGATATAAGTCCCTATGCAGTTGACGATATCGGCAAGGCGTTGACAGGACGTTTTGCTGGTGTACCACTTTTCTGTTACCTGAAAATGGCTGCCCAGCGACCCTTGGGCAGTGAACGGCATTGTGACGATGGGTTCCAGCTGAAGTGGATCGCCTACAACGACAGCTCGTCGCGACCTCCAGAGCGCTCCGACCGCAGACTGGGGAGTGGCTTGTCCGGCTTCGTCAACAAACAACCACCCAACTGATGACTCCCCATGAAATGGCAGCAGCCGATCAAATGAGGCAAAAGTTGTGGAAATTACAGGGACGACGAGAAAGAGAGAATTCCAGGCAGCCAACGCCCCCTTCTCAGCTCCGTAAGGAACAACTCCTTTCAGAACATCCGATAAGGCGTCAAAATTTTGTCTAAAGGCTTTAGCGTTGCCTAGAACGAAAGCCTTTTGCAGTTTGAGTGCCGAAACAAACACACGGGCCCGCGCTTCCGTCCATTTTGGGTCAGCCCAAGGGGAGGATTGCTCCCGAAGAGACTCATCTTGCTCCCACTCGGAATTAAGTACGAAGTGCTGTTGCAGATCACTCCTGGCTCGGTCGATGATAGACTCGCAATGACGAAGCTCCGCCTCGATGGCTTGAATTCTTCCATCTGCCGTTTCTCTCGACCGGAGAGCTTTCTGGAGGTCGCTCGCTTTCAGAGCCCACTTCTGTCCGGCGTCCTTCCAATTTTGTTCCGCAGCCAATGCCGCTGATTTCCGTTCGGCACCTTCTGCTGTCCATTCACGAAAAGCCCGCCCAAAAGTGAATACGATATGCCAAAATGAGGGCCGTAGTGCCATATGGTCCACCCGCCGCGCCTGAGCTTCTTCGAACTCACTTCGAAACATTTGCTGCTGAGCATTCAGAGCCTGGGATTCCTCCTGAAGAACAGCGGTTTGGCTCTCGAGGTCGGTAAAAACGTTTCGTGCTTCGTCTCGTTTGTTATGAATTTCCTCCTGTGTCCGACAGTATTGCCACACCAGTTCCCTCTCCTTTCGAATACGTTGTTCCGCAGCTAAGGCATGTTTAAAGTCTCGAACGCAAGATTCCCAATCGATTTTCTGGGCTCCATTTTCAAAACCGACCAGGAACTCGCGAAATCCTTCTTGATTCTGAGCTTTGTCTCCGAACCAAAAGCGACTCATAAATTCGCCTCGATTTTCCTTATTGCCTAATTTTGCGGCGATGAGCCCCCATGACGGTTTTCCCAAAAGTCGATCCGCAAAGGGCCGAAAATAATCAGTTTCGTCCAGCCATTTGGCATCAATTGCGTTCAGCGCAGGCAATTCGAGCGTCACATTTTCAACAGCTCCGTTATTTGACGAGGCGACAACCATTTCAAAACCAGTCAACGAATCCGCCAACACGCTGATTCGCCGGGTATAATCAGACTTCCAGTTGCAATGATCCCTAAATCCCTCCTCGGGCGACTTCAACTGGGCCAGCACCTTAGCTCGTTGGGTAATGACCCCGGCTATGATGTCGCGAAGGAGAGTCGTCTTTCCGGTTCCTGGTGGGCCATTGATGGCGAAAAGTCCTCCCGGAGTGAGTTCATGGAACAGTTCGTTGACTGCGATTTGCTGACTGTAGACCAGGGGATGATGTCCGCTGGCTGGCCATTTTGATTCTGGAAATCGACTCGGTTCTAGTTTCGTCCAGCAGAGTTGAAGGGGATTGGGTGTCCGAACATCAGTCCGGACGATCTTAGCAACCTCATTTTCAGACGAAAGGTAGCTCATCAATGGCATGCTACAAGAGTCTCTTTCGACGGCACGGCTTACACGATCAAGGTCGTTTATGAAGAAGCTGTTCAGCGCATCTAGGTCATCACTGTATTTCTTATCTTTGGAAATGGGTGTACATCGCACACGCAACTTCCGTTGAACGTCAAGATGTCCAATGCTAAGGAAATTGACGATACGATCTAAAACCTGGTAAAGAGCGGCAAGCAGCATGGGACGACCTATGGAAATGTGTCTTTTGAGTAGATCCAGTCCTTCTTTATCCGTGGATTCGATTGAAAAGACCTCGGAAATAAATTTGTGCAAGTGGTCTTGGGCGAGATCGAAGCCATTGAGCCAATCTCCGTTTATTGGTCCGGGATTCTTTAACCGACCCAAAGCCCAAGCGGCCGACGAGAGAACGAACGTATCCAGCAACGGCCTAGGTTCGTCAGTCATGCTAATAGAAAAAACCGCAAAGCTCCCTCCAGGCCTTTCATCAAACGATTCTGGATCTCTCCCGAAACACTGCTCCAGCTCGGAAGAAATCTGAACCATATCGACGAGACCGACGCTGACCGAATACTTCCATACTTTTCCCGCCCCTAAACGCTTTTGATAATGTGGGTGGTATTCTGACCAGGGAGGTGGATTGTCATCGATAACCTCATAGACGGGACAATAGTTTTGAGGCTCAATCTTGGGCACTCCTTGTGGCGAGAAAAGCTCTATTGACCTCCAGTAGTCTAGAATTCTGCGCCTCTCGGCGTTCTTTCCGTTTGTAGGCCGTCGCTCCGGTCCGGAAATGTTGAGAGCAGAAATCTCCCGAATCGGCCAGCTTTCAAGCAACATATCGCGATCATTGATCCATGCTGTCTACTGTCAAATCATTTGACTAATTTTTCGTTGGAGGCATTAACTGGATATTATGCCCCTAACCTGGCTTTTGCCTTGGAATCCGCCTTAGCCCGCTTTAAGGCTACATCGCCTTAGGAAATTCATGCTCTTTGGAAGAATTGAGCTGCTTTCCTGCCGAACTTAAGACCAGTTCCTGAGTGCCCCTTATCGATGAGTATTCATTTGATTAATTCCTACCCAAATCTTGATGCGGCCCAGAAAAAGAAGTTTGTAGAGCAAATTCTAAGTGCTCCTTTTACCCTCAACATAACCGAGCTCCGGTATTTGTTCGATACGGGTTTTCCATTTATTCCGTGGGATCGGCTCTGGCTAGCCCGCTGTTTTGAATTTGTCGACCATCACGCAGAATCCGGTTCAGGAAAACGTCGTCCCAAATCCCTGCAAGTGTGGATTACGGCACAGCGCTACAAGAGAAAAAGAGGGCGTCTTGACATTGGTCGGGAACAACTGCTCAACCGAATTGGGTTCGTGTGGGATCCGTTCGAGGAGCAGTGGAATCGGCAGTGTCTTGATTTGAAGGAATATTTGAAGGCCCAAGGCCGGATTCGGGCTTCCCGCAGCTTGCAATCCTGGATGTGGATCACTCGTAAGAATTGGGACCAGCTACCAAAAGATAAGCAGAAACAATTGGAAAAACTTGGGTTTCCTCGGCAAGGACCGTTCATTGACTTTGTGACCCGGAAACACATGGACCAACTCGAGGTCATGTACGCCAAGAAGGGCAACTTGGTAGGCGTTAATGATAACCAACAATGTTTCATACGAAAGGTGCGTAAGCTCAAACAGCAAGGACTCCTTGATCCGATTCTCAAGAGACGTTTGGATAAAATCGGCATCGCATGGCTCCAACGCGGTGTAGATCGCGGTTATCCTTCCGTTTGGGAAATGCGATTCGCCGAAGCTAAAGCCTATCTGACCGAGGTTTCTCCGGACGTTCCTGCGTTTCGACGGTGGCCGAACCAAACGCTTGCACTTTGGGCGAAACTGCAGTCTCGCGCATGGAATCATCGATCTCCTGATCAACAAGAGCGACTCCTCAGTTTAGGGCTCAAACCAAGTCCGACTTTCAAAGATCAGTGGAGCTCGCAGTACAAGCGCGCGCTAGCTGCATCACGCGAACTGGGGCTCTATAAACGTTCGGTGTGGGTCAAGGCCCACAGAACTGTCGTTCACTGGGTGTCGCGGCAAATGGTGATATGGAATTCGCTTACTCCAAAGCAACAGAAAAAGCTCACGGCCATCGGCATTGGTTCAAAAAGCGATTGCATCATCGATTTAAAAAAATGGGAGATGTCCTACAACAAAGCTCGAGATTATTTTTATGCTACGGATGAACTCAAATCCAAATACCCCAACCGGACCGTCACTCTCTTGAAAACGTGGGTTCAAAACCAAGTATTGGGATGGTCGCGCCTTGGTCCCGACCAACGTCAAAAGATACAACCGCTAGCCCAACAGATCCCTCCCTTAAAACGCCAGAACTACCAGTTGGCCTGGAAACGCGTCTTTGGTAAGGATTCACGACTCCAACAGGATCAACGACTTTGATCATTGACCATCAAAAGAATCCCACAGGGGCTGGAGTTTCAAATCGTCGATTGCGTTTTGACGATATTTTTTATCCTTCACTAAACAAATTCCCAGCAGTTGCTTTGCCGACCCTATATTACCGAGCTGCGTCTCGTAACAGGCCAAATGATAACAGTGTAGAGCGGTTTGTTGGAAATCCTTCGGTGCCGCAAGAAGCGTATCCTTAGCCTTTTGGGTTTCTTCAAGTTCATGGAAGCATTGCGCCGTCAGTATCCAAAATTCAATGACGCTCTGGCCACAATTCACACAAGGACTGTCCTAATATTGCTGCAAGACTCCATCTTTTCATGGCCACCAGCAATTCCAGCCTGCCGTGAAGTACGACAGGATGCGTTTTCAAGTCAGCCGGCAAATTTTCGAGTTCACAGTTGGCCTCAGTAAACATCCCCAGCTCAACATATCCACAAAAGGGTTGAAGCAGAGGCTCAAGAGGATGAACCGGAAGCAGGAATTGCTTTAAAACGCTCATGCAATGTTATCCAAAAACTGAAACAGGCCAATCCGTTTTCACAAGGCCTAGCTCTGACCATGGGTGGGGACTTTAAGCGGTGCTTTGCCCGTAACTCGCACCTTCCTTCGTTTACTTGCGGCACGTTGATGTCTAGCGGGATGCTCTATTTCTCTCTCGGATCGACGTATGAAAGGAACGAAAGCGAAGACAATGTTCATTGCCATAGGTTAATAAAAACTGCCTAGCGTGTCCACAGGTCCTCATTCGAAATTACTATTCCTCGCGGGGACGTTGTTGCCAGAAGGGCGCTTTTCTTCGTGTCAATGGTTTTGATCAACTGCGATCACCCAAATGGCAAATGGGAAATGCTCTAACTTTTTAGAAACCCAGACATGAGCGGCAGGTGGGGCACCCGATTTTCGCCAGTTGTGATGGGGTAGGCGGCATGAACATTTCAAACATTCGGCAGGGGGCGATGGACGACGTCCAAAAGCTTCGTCAAACGACGTATTCGTACATCTACAATCAAAATATTCTGTTCGATCAGCGAGAGGCAGAAATCCGACAGGAACGGGAGGAGGAATATCAGCGGGACGCTAAAGAGCGGCGTCAGGAACAATGGACCAATTATCAGAAATCGTTTGATGCTCTCCGAGAGGGATTGAGCCCGAAAGCCGAGTCCATCGAGACGATAAATAATGTCGAGCGTCAGGTCTTTATGGGGTTGTTCGGCGAACAGGCTCGGAGTGCTGAATTAGCTCAGGAACAACAAAAGTTATTCGATCAAAAGCGGCTGAATATGGCTCATGCTCAGGAGGAGCAAATTTCTCATGACATTCGAGCCGTCACCAAAGCGGTGGCAAAGGAGGTAGAAACAAATCCGTCGAAATTTAAAAAGTTAACGGCATGGGATGCCCATGTGGCCTATTTCAACGCCAAATGGAACGCGGAAGGATTTAGCGTCTCCGAGCCCTATTCAATCGTTGTTGGAACGCCTCCCATCAACTTGATGATCCCATCGGGCCAAGTCGCACATGCAATCAATGCGCCGGTCGATTCCGGCGTAGAGCGCCTTCCCGATTACACGCAGGAAGGGCTTTTGCAGGAATCGCGACTTGCTCAGTTGATTTCAACTCATCCTGAGCGGATGGGAGATATCCTCATGTCGAATCACCATTTTAATTCTGCCCAGCCATTTGCGGAGAGTTTACGGGAGATCTGGGAAACCCATTCACCCGATGACGCCCGGGACTCGATTCTTTTGCTGTGTAGTTCCACGCTAAATTTAATCACGACTTTGAATCTCTGGTTAACGGTTTGTCAAAAGAGGAGAGTGTTCAAAAATTGAATCAGAGCTTGGCTAAAGCACCCTTTGAAAAGAGCCTTCTCAATAAGATGCCGCAAGAAAACCCTCGTGAACCGGAGTTTCAAAATCCAAAGCCTTCAAGACGGGTATCGTTCATGGACGAGATTGATCGTGAAGAGTCAAAGCCACCCCTTGAAAAAAAGAAGGAGAAGCGGCTCGATCTCTAAATTCCGCAACGGTTGAAGATTTTTTGACAGCAGCGGCAGGTGCGACCGATACGGAACCCGGTTTAGCCGTTTCCTGATTTACTTGCAGCATGAACTCCATACCCAAGTCAGATCAAAGTCCCTATGTCCTTAACGTTCTCTCCAAGCTCCGGGAGAGTGACCTCGCCGATGTCGAGAAAGCCAACCGCATCCGTGTCGACGCTCAACTGGAGGCCCAGCGAAAGATTGATGACCTTGTCCAACAATCAAAAGCCTATCGAGAAACGCAGGTTGAACAGATGTGTCAGGAACTGCTAGCCGAGTGTCCCGAGAAAACAAAACAGGATTTGCTCAACCAACAAATCAGTAACTTCAAGGCAGACATTCTCCTGAAAGATCAGGTCTTCCAAAAGGAGCGGGACGACATCAACAAAATGGTCTTCGAATCATTGGAAGAAAATAACCAGAACTTTACCAATCTCGTGGTCCAGGAATACAGCAATCGGGGTTTGTCCGCTGCGAAGTTTGAGCAAATCAAGAACGGACCTAAACAACCTGTTCCTCAAGAGTTTGTTTATTTGAAAGGCACATCCGAGCCGGAACAATCTGGAATGAGCGCCCGACAACAGGGCAACTGGCTCAAAGCGCTGCCTCCCAAGGAATCCGACGACCTTCAAAAAGTTCGCCTGTTTGTTCGGTTGGTCGATGAGGAAACCAAAGTCACGCTCAATGCCAGACTGGTGAATAATGATAGCCGCAATACCTACTACCTTCTGGAGGGAATCTACACTCCGCCCAATGTCGCTCCTGGTGGGTTTTCCCGAGTAATGGCCGAGTTTCGGGATTTTCTGATCCAGACCGGTATTGAAGCGGTCGTAGCCGAAAACGACTACAATTTCAAAATCGCCCAGCTCTTTGTGAACCAAGGCTTCCAGGTATCGGCTGACGGCACAGAAATGACCTATCATGGGCTCCTGGAACGACCGCACCGGGCTGAAATGTTGGAAGCACTCAAAATGATGGTTAAGGAAAACGCCGGCATCGTTTGTTTGGGGGCCAAGGAACATGAGGCGGCACTCTATGAATATTTCGCCGTAACTGCAGTCGATGGCGTACAAAGTCCCACGTCTGGTAAAACGCTGCTGAATCATCAGGAGATGTTTCGAATCAAATCGGGACCGGAAGGAATGGACATCAAACATCAAATTGAATCCCGGTTTGGCAACGAAGTATCGGCCCTGGGATTAAACCGGAAAGGGCTCATGTCAGATCTTCAAACCGCGACCATGTTGTGTGCTGCGGAAGAGGGGCTGGGATTGGAGTCTCAATGGTCAGCGAAGATTGATCTGCCCAGTGGATTGAAGGGAGGCCGGTTTGACCGAGTTCAGGTTAATGAACTGATCAAGCAAGGGATTGAACCGATCGGGCTCGCAACGCTGTATCCGAAAGTCCCCAATAGTTATGAACGATTTGAGATCAAGACAGCTTCGCTTACGTGTGCGACTCCTACTCAGCAATCTCCGACTCCATCAAATCCAGAAGCGACGATAGAGAAGCAATCGACAGTGCAGAAATCGCTTCCACCACCGCTGCCTCAGACTCGGCGCTCGGTCCTGGATGAGATCGATAGTCCCGAAGTTAAAGAAAAGAAGGAACCCAAATCAAAGACTAAACGTAAAAGTGACCGCGAATTGGAAGCCGGGTCTTAAACAAACAACAGATAATCAAGGAAAGGAAAAGGGGGAGGCTTAACGGCCTCCCCTTTCTTTTTGATCGAACCATCTAGAAGGACATGGCAGCCTAGGTGTTCGAAATGCCTCAACGCTTCCCTCAGTGGGGTCAACGTTGTGAACAAGACAGGCTCGAAGTTTCAGATTCCAAAATCCCTGAATTCAATCTGCAAGCTTGAACTACGCTGTGAAAACAGGTTTCAACGTCCGCTTAAATGGCTGTGAATAAACTCAGTAATCGGCGCGGAATTTTCAATATACTTAATCCTAATTAATTGTTAATGCCGAATAGGCCGGTATCAGAGCTTTCGGGTTGCATAGCAGTCCACCACGGACGCATAGCAGACAGGTGCCGAAATGTACTCAAATCTACACTTTTGTTCTGGACTCATCTGTCATAAAGCGTTAACCTGTAACTAGTTAGGTAAATAGCGGTCGGATGACTACCTCCCAAAGGAACGGTAATCCGCGAACTACCGTTCTGATTTTTACTGATGTCTCCAAAAGGTCGACATGGAAACATGTTGAGAGTGAACAATTTGCACTAAGCGCGATTCATCCTCACGAATCGCGGCTTCAGATCAGCTAGTTGTTCTTCTGCTCGTTCCGGCGGCGCTTGCCTTCGTCCAGGATCTTCTTGCGCATACGCAGGCTGGTGGGAGTCGCTTCCACGTACTCGTCGGCGGCGATGTATTCCAGTGCCCGTTCCAGGCTGATCTTTACGGGCGCGGCGAGCTGAATGCCCTTACCGTCGCCTTGGGAGCGCATGTTGGTGAGCGCCTTGGCTTTGCAAGGATTTACGGCCATGTCATCTGGGCGAGCATTTTCGCCGACGACCATGCCTTCATAAATCGCTTCGCCGGGGGCGATGAAGAGGCGACCACGTTCCTGAATGTTATTCAGAGCGAAGCCGGTGGCTTCACCGGTTTCCATGGAGACAAGCACGCCATTGAGGCGGGTAGCGATTTCACCGCGCTTGGCACCATATTCCTTAAATAAATGGCTCATGATGCCTTCACCGCGAGTCAAGTTGACCAGGTCGGTTTCGAAACCGAGAAGACCGCGAGTCGGGATGTTCGCTTCCACCGTAACCGTCGTCGGAAGGTGGTTCATGTTTATGATTTCTGCTTTGCGATTCGCCAGGTTCTGCAGGATATCACCGAGCTTGTCTAGCGGAACTTCGACATAGAGCGATTCGATCGGTTCGAGCGTGTTGCCTTGATCGTCCTTCGTGAAAATCACTTCGGGGCGGGAGACCATCACTTCAAAGCCTTCGCGGCGCATTTGTTCGACCAAAATGGCGATTTGCATTTCACCACGCGCGCTTATTTCGAACACACCGGCGGTGTCCGTGTCTTGGAGCTGGATGCTGACGTTCGTACGGGTTTCCCGGACGAGGCGATCACGAATGTGACGGGCGGTGAGGAACTTGCCTTCGCGGCCAGCCAGAGGGGAATCGTTCACCAGGAACTGCATCTTGATGGTGGGCGGGTCAATGTCAACGAATGGCAGCGGGCTACGATCTTCAGTGTCGCAGATCGTTTCACCAATGAACACATCCTCGAATCCTGCTAGACCGACGATGTTTCCGGCGGTCGCTTCCTTGATTTCAATCTTCTGCAGACCGGCATGCGAGAACAGCATGGTGACAGTGCCCTTTTCCTTGCGGTCCTTATGGATGCAGACCACTTTATCGCCGACGGCTACGGTGCCGCCGTAGATCTTTCCGTACGCGATACGGCCGAGGTAGTCACTGTAATCGAGGTTCGCAACGAGCATTTCAAAGTGCTTGTCGAGCGTCGCTACCGGTGGCGGAATCTTCTCAAGAATCGTTTCGTACAGGGCGGTCATGCCGGCGTTACGAACTTCATCATCCAATTTACCTTTCCACTCACTGACAGCGAAACCGTTTTTGGCTGAGGCGTAGACGGTGGGGAAATCGAGCTGTTCGTCATTAGCGCCGAGTTCTTGGAAGAGATCGAACACCATATCGAGAACCTTGTGAGGGCGGGCGTTATCGCGATCGATTTTGTTGATGACAACGATCGGGCGGGCACCCACTTGTAGCGCCTTGCGCAAAACGAATTTCGTTTGAGCTTGCGGACCGTCTGTGGCGTCCACAACGAGGAGCACGCCATCGATCATCTTCAAGATACGTTCCACTTCACCACCAAAGTCCGCGTGACCGGGAGTATCCACGATGTTGATGTGGTAATCTTTGTACTGAAAGGCCGCGTTCTTGGCGCGGATGGTGATGCCCTTTTCGCGTTCGAGGTCCATCGAGTCCATGACCCGTTCGACGACGGCTTGATTTGAGCGGAATGTACCGGACTGCCGCAGAAGCTGGTCGACGAGGGTGGTTTTACCGTGGTCGACGTGCGCGATGATTGCGATATTCCGAATCTTTTGAATGTCCATAAGCGTGATTTTGGTTTGAGGAAACGTGGAGGCTATCTGGTGATGCGCGGGTAGACAAGGGCTTTTTTATTGAAGAAAAACTCTTGGCTGGTTCGTGAGAGCTGGAAGCAGTGCTAATGCGCACGAAAATAGTGTTTGTGATTATACGGCATTTGGAATGTAACACAAGAGAATGACTCAAACTATAAAGTGTTCATTATGTGGATATTCGAGCATTTTCCCAGGACTCAAAAGAGCTGCCTTATCATATAATGGCTCTTAAGAGTATAGTGAGTGAATCACTTTTTCTTATATCAACCTTGATCGTTCAACGGCGCAGTGTATAAAACAAAAAACCGGAGGAGCGGATGAAAATCAACATGAAATCTATTGTTTTGGCGGGGGTGGGCGTTCTTTTTTTTGCGTCGTTTGCCTTGGGGAACACGCTTAGCCTCACTAAGGATGATGCAGAGCATCTGAGCGTTCCTTTGCCTGATGGATGGGTCAGCGGTACGGAGGACGGGGGTAGCGATTTTATCACCCACTCGCTCACCATGCGGAGTGCCAGCGGTGATCAGCATGTCCGTCTGGGCTGGCTCAACACGCCGACCGTTCCCTCCCGACTCTCGGACGACGTGGTGGCGTCGTTTAAGAGCAATCTGCAAGATTGGGTGAAGGCGCACAACGCCCAGGCCCTGATCACGGGCGATAAGCCTTTGACGGTGGGTGTTTTGCCCGCGCATTTTGTCCGACTGGAAGTCAACGGATCGGATGCAAAGAAGTACATCGATTTTTACTTGGTCTTGGGAGATAAGGCGGTCTATGTGCTTTCGGTAACTCACCCGGCCGATGACTCGCCCGATGTCTCCGATAGCTTCACCTACGTGGCGCTGCAGAATGAAGCGACAGCTCGGCAGGACGCTCAAAAGCAAAAGGACGACGATCAACGTGAAGCCGCTGCCGCACAAGAGCGATTGGAACGTTATCAAAGCAATGATTCCTCTTCCAGCGACACCTCTGATGATCGCGGGGGTAGCAGCAGCTCCAGTTCTAGCTTTCACTTCCCGATCTTTACTCTGATCCGTATCGGCGTCTTTTTAGTTCTGGGGGCCGGTGGCGCATTTGCCCGCATGCGCAGCAGGAGCTGATCGGCTCAGGAGGCATGGATGAAAAAGAGCCTGAAGCAAACGGTCGTCTTGGCTGCTTTCTTTGTTTGTTTAATTTGTCATGGGTTTTCTCTCAGCTTGACCTTGAGCAAGGATGATTCTGAGCATCTGACGATTCCCGTACCCGAGGGTTGGGTTACGGGGTCTGAGAGCGCGGGAGACGATTTCATTACGCATTCGCTCACCATGCGCAGTCCTAGCGGAGACCAGCACATGCGGTTGGGTTGGTTGAATCTCGATACGGTTCCCCTACGGATTAATGATGTGGTCGATTCGTTCAAGAGCGGACTAGAAGATTGGGTAAAAGTGCATGAAATTCATGGGGTTATCACGACAGACAAGGATGTGAAGGAGGGAGAATTACCGACTCACTTTGTCCGTCTGGAATTAAGCGATGACCCGAAGAAGTATCTCGATTTTTATTTGGTTCTAGGTACTAAGGCCGTGTACGTGCTTTCCGTTACACATCCCGCTGACGATAAGCCGGACGTATCGGAATCATTTGGGAGCATCACGATGCAAAGTGATCTAAGTATTCGAGATGGACCTAACGAAGCCAGTGACGCTGAAGAATTGAGAGTGAGTAAAGCGCAAGACGCCGTCGACAGGAGGTTCATAGCCTTGGCCAAATTGGCAGGCTTCCTCACCGCCGTAATTTTTGGGATCGTGTTAGCGTACGTCCTTCGTGGCGGAATTCATCGAAGTGATTGACGGCTACAGGGCGAAGAGCTGGGAGAACTCGACGCCATAGCGGCAGTCGTTCATGTGCGCGCTAAAGATCGTGTGGACCTTGTAGTCGAACGTCTTCTCGAATGCGGCGAAGAGCGCCATGGACTGCTTACGCCACTCCATGTCGATCTCGCCGTTACACGTATCTAAGGTCCCCAGCTCCACGTCGCCTGTCATCGCCACGCCTCGGAAAATCGTCATGCGATCGCAGTCGGAGTGCTTGGGGCCATCCACGAAGTAGACCGGTTCGCCCCCTAACGTGACGCAGTGAACATGACACTTAAAGGGCTCGAGTGGGATGAAAATCGCACGACGGAACGTGCGTTTCACCATATTAAACGACTCCTCCCACAGATGATCCGGGTGGGTATGCGAGGCGGTATAAAATCGGAGTCGGGAATTCATCTCCTCGACCGCCTGAGAGACATGCTCTTTCGTCAGCCCCCAGGGCAGTTCCAAGAGCAGCGATTCACCCTCATGGTGGAGCAGCCACGAGCCGACGTCGTCAGGTTGATAATCTAAGGGCAGAAGGTGCCAACCAGGAGGAGAAAACGAGTTCATGTTATCAGTGGTGCGTAGAATGATTACACGTTCCGTTCATTTTTCAATCTACTTGAGTTGATCGTTTTTGAGTAAGACGTTCCGGATATCGGGCGGCTTAGGGCGCGGGCTGGAATTCCAGCGGACGGTCAGGTAACCGGCACTTCCGAGCATCGCGTCACGCTGAGCGTCCTTCTCCCGCTTATGGCTCCTGTCGTCCAGCTCAATAATGGCGACAACCGATCCATCGCGTGGGTCGACCGCCACGAAGTCGACAATCTTTTGCGAAAAACGACCCCGTAATCGAAAGTAATTGCGGTCTCTTCGATCCACATCAGGTTCCATCAACGCACCCATGGCCACCTGCGAGAAGAACCGATATTCCGGCACGCTGGTTTCCAGCAGGCGCAGGAATTCCCACTCGTTCTCGGTAAATAGCCGCTTTTTCTTAAAACAATTCGGCAGTGCATCCTCAGGCGCTTGAGCATCTTGCCCAGCCGATTTCATTCTTTTGGCAAGATCTGGCAGCGTCTTCGCGAGGGCCGTTAGGGTCAGCATCATCAACATCGCGATAACCACGACGATCACCATCACTATCATGTGATTCATGACTGAAGAATAGTAAGGACTTCACATCTGTCGAGAGTGGGCTCGCCGGGATTTGAACCCGGAACCAAGGGATTATGAGTCCCCTGCTCTAACCGTTGAGCTACAAGCCCGTTCCGTAAAGGTGTGAGAGTATCGGGTTTAGGCGATCGTTACAAGCCAGCTTGGACAACAATCACCTCATTTCTCTCAAGTTCGGAGTAAATCCTTCGTTTGATGAAGGTATCCGCCGTAGGAGAATGCTGGACAGTAGCCAGAGGGAGCCGTACGGTGAAGGGAATCGGTTTTAATTGCCAGTTATGAAATTTATAGAGCAGGTTTTTTCTAAGCTAGAGGAGCATCCCAAACGCATCTTGTTTCCTGAGGGAACAGAGCCCCGAGTGCTGGCGGCTGCGGCGGAGTTCACACAGCGCAAGTTGGGCGTGGCTGTGCTTTTAGGTAAACGCGAGGAGGTGGAGGCGGCGGCAGCTCACGCGGGAGTCAAATTGTCCCGCATTCTGGTGATCGACCCCGAAAAGGCCGAGGACCTGCCGCTATTCGTAAAGAAGCTGGAGACGCTGAATCGATACAAGGGCATTGCGGAAGTCGATGCGCGAAAGATCGTGGTGAATCCGAACTACTTTGGCGCGATGATGCTGCAACATGGGCAGGTGGACGGCCTCGTCGGTGGGGCGACGTCCACATCCGGAAGTCTCCTGCGCCCGCTGTTCCAATTGATCAAGCCATTAGCCGGCGTGAAATCGATTTCCTCCTGCATGGTGTTGCAAGTGCCGAACGAGGAGTATGGCGAGCGTGGCGTGTTCGTGTTTGCAGACTGCGGTGTCATTCCGCTTCCGACCGTGGATCAATTGGCCGCGATTTCCATTGAATCGGCCCGAATCTTTCGGCAAATGACCGGCGTGACTCCGCGCGTGGCCATGCTTTCGTATTCCACTAAGGGTGGTGCTCAGACACAAGATACGGAACGCATCGTGGCTGCCACCGCTCTAGCCAAGCAGCAGATGCATGAGCGGAACATTCCAGCTGAAGTGGATGGTGAATTGCAGGCGGATACCGCTTTGATTGCAGAAATGGCCGCAGTAAAAGCGCCGGGCAGCACAGTAGCGGGCAAGGCGAATGTTCTCGTTTTCCCAGACCTTAATTCGGGGAATATTGCGGTGAAGCTGGTTCATCGTCTTACAGGGGGTGAAGCGTATGGGCAGATACTCATGGGCCTGGATAAACCGGCAGCCGATCTCTCCCGTGGTGCTACGGTCCATGAAATCGTAGGTGTTTCGGCTATTGTGGGAATGCAAGCCGTTGAATATCGGCGGCTCTACCCTGAGCAGGGCGCAAACCCCATCGCTCGTTACGATTCCAGCCCGTTGAAAGCATGAGCGACGATTCTGGAATCGCAATCCCGCCTCGTGAGCTTTGGTTCCTACGGAACGTTTACATACCTTGGAAATTCTGGAGCATGACCTGGGAGAGCTCCCGCGACCTGTTTTTAAAAGAGACGGAAAAAATCTTGGATCTGGTGCGCGGCCTTTCTCTGGATCAGATGAACCACCCCATATTCGTCAACCGCCTGATGGGTTTGCAAGAGAGCTCGCGGGTGTGGTCCGCTGGTATGCTGTTGGATCACCTAAACCGAATGAATCGAGTCGTGGTTCAAATCATTCCCGCTCTGAGATCGGACAAGATGTTGGTGAGCGAATTTAATGCCGATGTGCTGAGACCCGCTCCTGGTCACGGAATGGAGACCCTCGCAAAGTTCGATCTAATCTGTAAGGAGTTCAAAAGCGAGATCACGAACTACGTGCTCAGGGAACCCTCCACGCTCCAGTTTAAGCATCACTGGTACGGTCCGCTGGATCAACAGCAGTGGATGAAAGTGACAGCGCTCCACATGAATTTGCACCGTCGGCAATTAGAGCTGATCTTAAAAGAGGTTTTGAAGGTATCCGAAGAGACGCACGAGGAATAAGACGATAACAGTGCGGCCTTCTGATAACGCTTTCCGTTCGCTTACCTAAAAACAGGCGATTATCCATGCATGGTTATTTACAAAAGAGAACAAGTCGCTAAAGCAAAACGAGGTACTTATGGCGAACTCCATTTTTGATCAGACACTGCGGCCGGAAGTGGTATTAGGCAATACGATCACGCCTCGCATTTTTGTCGCGGCCACGCGCATGGACGATGGCAAGACCACCACATCCGTAGGTCTGTTTCACGCCCTGCAACAGCGCTTTCCCCGGATCGGTTACATGAAACCGGTGGGTCAACGGTTTGTGGAGGTGGAAGGGGCGAAGATCGATGAAGATTCTGTTCTCATCAACGACACTTACCGTGTGAAGACGCCATTGCGTGCCATGAGCCCCATCGCCGTGGAGCCGGATTTCACCCGACGTTACCTTTCCGGCGGCATCACCCACCAATTGCATGATCGCGTTCGCTTAGCCTTCGACGAGTCCTCGTGGGAAAAGGATTTTGTCATTATCGAAGGAACGGGGCATGCCGGGGTGGGCAGTGTCTTCGATCTCTCAAACGCGAAGGTAGCGAGCCTTTTGCATTCTAAAGTGGTCATCGTGAGCCAGGGCGGCATCGGGCGCCCGATCGATGAGATCAGCATGAACATGGCCCTCTTTGAAAAGTTCGGTGTCGAGGTGATCGGCGCGATTATCAATAAAGTGGTGCCGGACAAAATGGAGATGCTACGAGAGTACGCTACCGTCGGTTTAAAGCGGCTCGGCCTGCCGCTGCTCGGCTTGGTCCCGATGAACACGGAATTGCATAAACCCACCGTGAACCAAGTGTGTCAACAGCTGCGCGGCGAGTTCATTTCCGGTTCTGAACACAAGCGCTGGCGTGTGAGTAAAGTGGGGATCGGCGCAATGTCAGCACGCAATGCGGGCGGCCTGATGGCACCGGGCATGCTCCTGGTCACACCGGGCGATCGTGAGGATATTATCATGATGGCGCTGGATTACGGCGCACGGGTGAGTGAGCGGGATCACCTGGCGGGAATCGTGCTCACGAACGGCCTGATTCCGCACTCCAGCGTCGTCGATCTCATGAAGCAGCGCGAGATGCCGGTGATTACCACACGTTCCGATGTCTCCGCCGCAGCCACCGCCATCGCGCGCATGACAATCAAGCTGGAAGTCGGCGATAAGGACAAAATCGGAATGATCCAAGACATGATCACCAAGTACGTGGACGTCGACGCGATCATTCAAAAGGTCGTGGAAATGCCTGAGCCGGATCAGGGACGATTGAACTTGGAGTAGCGGCGCACTATGGAAGTGTAAGAGGGCGCGTCGAAATCGCGATTGCTTAGCTTATGCTTCGTTCACCAGGTAACGATTTCCCTCCAACTTTTTCCCCAACTATGTTCTCAAAACTCGCAACGGTTCTCCTCTGTTTTCTACTTACCGGATGCGTCAGTTCATTACACCCTCTTTCGTCACCGACTCAAGCCTTGCCCGACCCGAAGCTTATCGGACTGTGGCACTGCGCGGACAACGGTAAGCCAGTCGTTTTCGAGGTCACGGCAGGGAAGCATTGGATGCATTTTCTGGATCGCAGTCCAAATGCAGGCAATGCGGTCGGAGAGACCGACAATTACGGGTTTTGCACAGCCATCGGAGACGACCGATTCTTAAATGTCAAACAGTTGGGTTCGAAGGGCTCGCCCGACACCTATGCGCTCTATCGGTACGAAATTGATGACGATGAGTTGACGGTTTGGTCGCTCGATCACGATGAAGTACAAAACGCAATTGAGAAAGGTAAACTGGCGGGGAAGTACGATCCGAAATGGCGCACGAAAAAAGTGGCCCAGGATGTTCTGATTACTGCGCCGACCGATGATCTGGTGAAGTTCTTTGAGCACTCAGATCTCGACGATTTCTTTACCAATAAGCAAGTGTTACACCGGGTGCCGATGCCCCGGTAATTCGGTTTGAT
>CAVURW010000068.1:0-8865 GCA_963743595.1 uncultured Verrucomicrobiae bacterium | reverse complement strand
GTCCAACCCGTTCCGTTGGCCGACGCCTACGCACTCGAAAAAAGGCAGGACCTCGAAATAGAAACGCTCATTCCTTCGACCGAACCTCTTCCCGCTCCTGCAACGGGCGTATTGGAGCCCGCGATTGAGTTGCGCGTTCCGCCAACAGAGGATCGCGTGGAGACGGTCTACCGCCGCTGTGGCGACAAATATTTACTCATCGAATACGGCCCGATGAAACTGGATTTGGCGCTGCGCTTCCGCGTGCAGGCGTTGATGCAATACCTGGAAGAACAAAAGCTTCCCGGCATTATAGAGCTCACTCCTGGAGTCCGCACGTTGCAGGTGCATTTCGATTCCCGCGTCATGACGTTATCTGAACTGATGACGAAGCTCTGTGAAGCCGAGGAAAAACTCCCGCCGACAGACAAGCTCGTCGTTCCCTCGAGAATTGTCCACATGCCCATCTCATGGAACGACGTCACGATTCAGGAAGCTATCGATAAATACAGCCGGTCGGTGCGTTCCGATGCACCGTGGTGTCCCAGCAATATCGAGTTCATTCGCCGGATCAATGGCCTTGCGAGCGTTGAAGAAGTGCAGCGGATCATCTTTAATGCGAGCTACCTCGTGCTCGGGCTCGGTGACGTTTTTCTCGGCGCGCCCGTTGCGGCACCACTCGATCCCCGACATCGTTTGATGACAACCAAATATAATCCCGCGCGGACGTGGACGGCTCAAAACAGCGTCGGCATCGGCGGCGTGTACATGTGCATTTACGGGATGGAAGGGCCGGGCGGTTATCAGCTTTTCGGGCGAACGCTGCAAATCTGGAACACGTGGCACACGACGCCGCTGTTCGAAGAGGGTAAGCCGTGGCTCCTTCGTTTCTTCGATCAGGTGCGATTCTACCCCGTTTCTCCGGACGAGCTGGCGCATGCTCGCGAGGGATTTCTAAAAGGTCGATTCGAAATTAAGACCGAAGACTCGACTCTCTCGCTCCACGATTATCTCGAGTTTTTACGCGAGCACAGCGCCGATATCCAGCAGTTCAAAGAGAACCAACAGCGCGCCTTTGAAGAGGAGCGAGAACGCTGGGCGACCGCTGGCCAAGCCGAGACCTACGCGGAACCGGAGGTGCCGGAAGTTAAAGTGGAAGAGCTTCCCGAGAAGGGCCGCTATTTGAAATCGCCCATGCCCGGTTCGCTGTGGCAAATCTTGGTAAAAGAGGGTGATCGAATTGCTGCGGGCGATAAACTGCTGATCATCGAGACGATGAAAATGGAGACAACGGTGCGCGCGGAATCGGACAGCCTCGTCTATCGCGTTCTGTCGCAACCTGGCGCGACGGTCGAACGCGGCCAGCCTCTTTTGATTCTACAACAATCGGACTAACATGAATTCCCCTGACCCAAATATTCTCTGGAGCGAGACCGTTCCCCCCGGCGCGAACTGGTCGAAAGTCCTGCGCCGCGGCACGACTTTGCGACTTCGCGACCTTGATGGCCGCGCCAATGTCTCGGCGTTGTTCTACAACTTTGAACTGCTGGTGGAGCGCTACAATATGCCCGATACGCTTAAGGCGCAGCAGGTGGCGTTTCTCACGCAGGGCTGTGCGCTCTACTCCGACATGGGCAGAATCCTTGTGTCGATTCCCCGGGATACGCGCGGCTGGCACGATACAATTTGCGGCGTCGCTTCAGCCGATTCGATCAACGCGAAATATGGCGAAAAGAACTACCAAACAGCGCGAAACGACTGCTACAAAAATGGCCGCGACGGCTTTCTTGTCGAGCTCGGGAAGTATGGGCTGGATGAACGCGCAATCGTGGCGAACGTGAATTTCTTCAGCAAGGTGATTGTGTCGTTGGACGGCTCCCTGCAATTTGTCCCAACAGGCAGGGCCGGTGACGAGGTCGATTTACGTAGCGAGATGAACACGCTGGTGGTGCTGAACGCCTGCCCACATCCCCTCGATCCTTCGCCAACCTATAATCCTGGTGCTGTCGAAGCGATTATCCTGAAAAGCGAACCGATGAAGCCCGACGATATCGTCCGCAATTTTCGACCCGAGAATGAGCGGGGTTACGTCAATACGGAACGTTATTTTCTCTAATCGCTATGAGCATCCTGAAACACAGCACACTCGATTCAAGCACAGCCGTTTACAGTCAGAAAATTATGGCAGGCGATGGTTGGATTCACGAAATTAAGAAAGGCCAGACACTCCGCATCCTCGATCTGGAAGGCAATCAGGCGGTCGACACGCTCTTCTACAACGCGCGTAATCCGGCGGAGCATTACAGCGCAGTGACAACGATTCAAAGGCAAAGCCAGCTCTACCTCACCACCGGCAGCAAGCTCTATTCGAATGAAGGACACGTGCTGTTGACGATCGTTGCGGATACGTGCGGTCGCCACGATACAGTTGGCGGCGCGTGCTCCGCAGAGAGCAATACGGTGCGTTACGCCCTGGAGAAACGCTCGATGCATTCTTGCCGGGATACGTTCATGCGTCAAATTGCTGTAGATGGCCATCGACTCACGAAGGCCGATATCGTCCACAACATTAACTTTTTCATGAACGTGCCCGTGACGCCGGAGGGCGAGCTTCACTTTGCCGATGGAATTTCCGAAGCGGGTAAATATGTCGAAATGCAGGCGGAGATGGATGTGCTTTGCTTGATATCAAACTGTCCGCAATTAAACAATCCCTGCAACGCGTACAATCCGACACCGATTCAAGTATTGATCTGGGATTAGGCGGTTTCCATTTCAGGTTTCCCGATGAACTGTTCACCAGCCTCGTCTTAAAAGTGCCTCCATTTCGAGACACCGACCCCGTGATTGGTAAGGAAGAACGGAACTACTCCGCCACATTCACGCGATTTCCACCCTTCGCTTTCGCATCCCAACTCGCGGCCTCCACGGACGCTACCAATGTGGACACCGTCACGGTGGGGGAAACGTTAACCACACCCACGGACAGCGTCGTTTTGAAATCGTGCTTCGAATCGTGAAACAGAAAATCGGCGATGCTCGTGCGCATCTGCTCGGCCGCTTCCCGTGCTTTCTCGCGCGTGGCACTCCGGAGGATGATCATGAACCCATCGCCCTCCGTCCGAATAAATTCATCGTCCGATTCGAGATGCTTGCCGATCACGCGCGTACACGCCGCCAGGAACCGTTTCACGATCGCTTCATCGGTCGCCTCCTTCATTTTTTCGTAGGCATCCAGGCGCAGGCTCAGAAGGGTCCGGCAAGCGCCCTTACCCGCCTCATAGATGGCGCGCTCACCCGCGATTTGCAGGAAATTCCGGTTAAACAAATGAGTGGAGGAATCGCGCAACGCCACTTCCGCCAACGTCTTTGCGTCCTCACGAGGTTTACCGTTCTCTTCCAGCAAGGGAATGGATGCGCCTTCCGTGCGCAGGTAGCGTTGCAATTCATCGCGAGCTGCCGTCAGTTCTTGAATCGCCAAATTCAGCGCGTTTGATGCATTGCGGTAGTTGATATCTGAAATCACGGCACCGGCCAGGTCGCGCATGGCGGCCACATCCTTCGGCGTCCAATCATGCGGCGTCATGTCCAGCGCGCAGAGCGAGCCGAGCGCCTGGCCGTTCACTAAAAGCGGAAAGCCGATGTAGGCCCGCACAAATTCAGTAGGCACGCCGCTCTCTTTTAAAAACTCGGCCTTGGTCGTATCCGGAATCACCAGCGGCTCTTCCGTGTGCACCACGTAACGGCAAATCGAGGCGGAGATCGGCGTCTGTCTGGTCTCACAATAGGGTTGAAGGGTTAGGCCGAAGTTGCTCTTCAGAAATTGCGTATCGGGCGTCAGAAAAGAGATGAGCGAAATGGGCGTCCGCAGGGTCGTCGCGGCCAAGCGGGTGTAGCGGTCGAAGGAATCCTCTTGAATCGAACCCAATAACTTCGTGTGCGAAAGCTGCAAGAGCCGCTCCCCGTCTTCGAGTGAGCGTTGAATGCGTTCGCTGGGATCGGTCACGTATCGGGGGAGAGCTTCCATACTCCCGAAACTGGCAGGGCAATGCAACGGGGGCAACACCTGAGTTTTATTTCTCGAGAGGAAAATCAATTCCGCCGAAATAGTCCCTTTCGACATGAACCCTAAAATACGCCCTATTGAAGAGTAGCCGCTTTTCCGTGATGAAAAACGAGAATTGGACTCGATTCGACGTAAAGATGGAGCGCGTTTTGATTTTGAAACCTCCAGATAAATAGAGGGTCATATGGCGCCCTCGTGTTGTAAAGGTTACCCGCTCGATAGTTCGTCCCTCTAAAAGCGCCAGATTCTCCGCGATCGGTCCGTCCCAATCGTCCGGAGAATCCGAGTTACAGAGGACCTCGCCCCGCCTCAGAAGGGACCATTCGATTTCCTGAAAGCAAAACGCGTATTCCCCTGTGAACATTCGCTGCTCCTCGGTGATCTGTCGACTTCGAAGGCGGTTGTGTCGCAATACCTTGGCCCCCAGTTGCAGGGAAAACATCGATCCGTTCCAAGGCCCCATAACGCTCCAGCAGTGCAGCCCCACGATCTCGTTTACTTGACGATAGAAAAGTTTTGAGTTGTCGCGGAAAGACTACTGCTGAGCGGCAGTAATGCAATTAGCTTCTTCGCGAATAGATTTGCACCCGACAACACTCCCGCGAGCAAATGAAAGTCCGTCTCTTACCCTTTTCCCTTGTCTCCCGTTCTTCCCCTTGCTACGCTGCCCCTTCGTCGTTTTCCCGGCTCACGGCTGGGTTTGCGGCGTTAACCAAACGCTGGGTGACCAGCACAACAACAAAAACACGGTGGTCGAGCCGGAGGCGAATGCTTCCGATTCAACCCCCGATTCCATAGAAATGGAAGCTGCCGTGAGGCGGTCATAAACCCCATATCAATAAATGCATCGTGTAGACGTTAAGGAATTGCTGGACGCAGGTGTTCACTTTGGACACAAAACCCAGCGTTGGAACCCCAAGATGAAGCCGTACGTGTTTGAAGCGCGCAACGGAATCTATGTCATCAACCTGGATGAGACCGTCAAGCAATTGGAACGCGCTCAGAATTTCCTCCGCTCCATCGCGGAATCGGGCAAAAGGACCCTCTTTGTCGGCTGCAAAAAGCAGGCGCAAGAGACGATTAAAGAACTTTGCCAACGCAGCCAATCGTACTACGTCACCGAGCGTTGGTTGGGGGGCACACTCACCAATTTAACCACGATTCGTAAGAGCGTGGCCCGGATGAAGCAGATCGATGCGATGGAGACCAGCGGCGCAGTCAACAAGCTGCCGAAGCAAGAAGTGGCTGTTCTTCGTCGTGAAAACTCGAAGCTCCACCGGAATCTCGACGGTATCAAGGACATGGACCGTTATCCCTCCGCCATCGTTCTCGTTGACGTTCCTCGTGAAGCCATTGCTGTCGCGGAAGCGCGCCGCCTTGGCATCCCCGTCGTGGCCATCACCGATACGAACGCTGATCCCGATCTGGTCGATTTCCCGATCGCCGGAAACGATGACGCCATCCGCTCCATCAGCGTTATCTTGACCGCCCTGAACGACGCCGTCGTCGAAGGTGCAGTCAAGGCCGGTACGCTTATTGACGCGCCGGTTATCAAGCGCAGCGAAGAACTGGACGAGCAATCGCTCACTGGCGTTTCCGCTTAGTTGCCTCGTTTCTGCAGCCGCCTCACACTGAGGCCGTTTTGGTTTAACCGATCCCGGTGTGGCATCATGATGCTAAAAACCTTGCGCCCTCAGCCTTTACCCTCTTAATTCATTATACCAACACCATGTCTACTCCTGAACCTGTTAAAGTTAGTCCTGAACAAGTTAAAAAACTGCGCGAATTGACCAGCGCAGGAATGCTCGATTGCCAAAAAGCACTTATCGCCGCGAACGGCGATTTCGACGGCGCTGTAGCGATTCTCTCGAAGAAAGCGGAACGCGCAGGCGAAAAGAAGGCCGATCGCGAAACGAAAGAAGGCGTGGTGGGCTCCTATATTCACGTGGGCGATAAGGTGGGTGTGCTGGTGGAAATCAATTGTGAAACTGATTTCGTGGCTCGTAACGAAAGCTTCCGCGCGTTCGTTAAAGACGTGACCCTGCAGATCGCTGCCGCAATGCCGAAGTACGTGAAGCGGGAAGAAGTCCCCGCCAGCGTGATCGAAGCCGAGAAAGAACCCGAGAAGTTCTTCTCGGATAATTGCCTGCTCGATCAAGCCTTCGTCAAAGACGGCCAAAAGACGATCCGCGACATGCTCAACGGGAAGATCGCTGAACTCGGCGAAAACCTGATCATCCGCCGCTTTGTTCGTTTCCAAGTCGGCGAGCCGATCTAGTCGGAAGATCGGAAAGGTCCTGTTGGGTTTGCGAGCCACCAACGCATTCCGTGCCTAGACGCCGACCCCGCAAGGTGGCGTGATTAATGAGGATGAACCGCGCTTAGTGCAAACTGTTCACTCTCAACAGGTTTCCATGTCGACCTTGTGGAGACATCAGTAAGAATCAGAAAGAGAGGTCCTCATGAACCGGTTGAGGCCGGTTCAATTGAGCGCCAAAGGCGCGATACAAATTATAGCCTGGTAACCACCGCAGGGGTTAGAGTTCCAACGGGAGGTAGTCATTCGACCGTTATTTACCTAACTAGTTAAAGGCTAACGCTTTATGACCGATTAGTCCAGATCAAAAGTGTAGATTTGAGTACATTTCGGCACCTGTCTGCTATGCGTCCCTGGAGGACTGCTATGCAACCCGAAACCCTGAGACGGCCCGCTTTAATTTAATTATTAATTACTGTTAAGTATATTGAAAATTCCGCGCGGACTACTGAGTTTATTGACAGACATTTAAGCGGAAGTCGAAACGTGTTTTCACAGCGTGTGAGGAGACGTTGAACCAACACCCCTAGGCTGCGTCCTTCTAGATGGTTCGATCAAAAAGAAAGGGGAGGCCGTTAAGCCTCCCCCTTTTCCTTTCCCTAATTATCTGTTGTTTGTTTAAGACCCGGCTTCCAATTCGCGGTCACTTTTACGTTTAGCCTTTGATTTGGGTTCCTTCTTTTCTTTAACTTCGGGACTATCGATCTCATCCAGGACCGAGCGCCGAGTCTGAGGCAGCGGTGGTGGAAGCGATTTCTGCACTGTCGATTGCTTCTCTATCGTTGCTTCTGGATTTGGAGTCGGAGATTGCTGAGTGGGTGATGGGGTCGTACATGTGAGCGAAGCCGCCTTGATCTCAAACCGTTCGTAACCATTGGGAACTTTCGGATACAGCGTTGCGAGCCCGATCGGTTCAATCCCTTGCTTGATCAGTTCATTAACCTGGACTCGATCAAATCGGCCTCCCTTCAATCCACTGGGCAGATCGATCTTGGCTGACCATTGTGATTCCAATCCCAGCCCCTCTTCCGCAGCGCACAACATGGTCGCGGTTTGAAGATCTGACATGAGCCCTTTCCGGTTTAATCCCAAGGCCGATACTTCGTTGCCAAACCGGGATTCAATTTGATGTTTGATGTCCATCCCTTCCGGTCCCGATTTAATTCGAAACATCTCCTGATGGTTCAGCAGCGTTTTACCTGACGTGGGACTTTGTACGCCATCGACCGCAGTTACGGCGAAATATTCATAGAGTGCCGCCTCATGTTCCTTAGCACCCAAACAAACGATGCCTGCATTTTCCTTTACCATCATTTTGAGTGCTTCCAACATTTCAGCCCGGTGGGGTCGTTCCAGTAGCCCATGATAAGTCATTTCTGTACCGTCAGCCGATACCTTGAACCCATGGTTCACAAAGAGCTGGGCGATTTTGAAATTGTAGTCGTTTTCGGCTACGACCGCCTCTATGCCCGTCTGGATCAGAAAATCCCGAAACTCGGCTAAACCGGGTTCCGTATCGGTCGCACCTGCCGCTCCTGTCAAAGAATCTTCAACCGTTGCGGAATTTAGCTATCGAGCCGCTTCTCCTTCTTTTTTTCAAGGGGCGGCTTGGAATCTTCACGATCAATCTCGTCCATGAACGACACCCGTCTTGAAGTCTTTGGATTCACCTCTGGTTCACGAGGTTTTTCTTGCTGCGGCATCTTATTGAGAAGGCTCTTTTCAAAGGGTGCTTTAGCCAAGCTCAGATTCAATTTTTGAACACTCTCCTCTTTTGACAATCCGTTAAGCAGAACTTCAAAGTCATGTTTAAATTCTAGCGTCGAGCTACACAGCATGAGAATGGAGTTTCGGGCGTCATCGGGTGAATGGGTTTCCCAGATCTCCCAGACTCTCCGCAAAGGGCTGGGCAGAATTAAAACGGTGATTCGACATCAGGATATCTCCCATCTGCTCAGGATGAGTTGAAATCAACTGAGCAAGCCGCGATTCCTGCAAAAGGCCATCCTGAGTGTAATCGGGAAGGCGCTCTACGCCGGAATCGACCGGCGCATTGATTGCATGTGCGACTTGGCCCGCTGGGACCATCAAGTTAATGGGAGGCGTTCCAACAACGATTGAATAGGGCTCCGATACGCAAAATCCTTCCTCGTTCCATTTGGCGTTGAAATAGGCCACATGGGCATCCCATGCCGTTAACCATTTAAATTTCGACGGATTTGTTTCCACCTCCTTTGCCACCGCTTTGGTGACGGCTCGAATGTCATGAGGAATTTGCTCCTCCTGAGCATAAGCCATATTCAGCCGCTTTTGATCGAATAACTTTTGTTGATCCTGAGCTAATTCAGCATCTCGAGCCTGCTCCCCGAACAGCCCCATAAAGACCTGACGCTCGACAATATTTATCGCCTCTATGGACTCGGTTTTCGTGGTCAATCCCAGTCGGAGTGCCTCAAATGACTTCTGATAATTGGTCCATTGTTCCTGACGCCGCTCTTTAGCC
>CAVURW010000067.1:0-5908 GCA_963743595.1 uncultured Verrucomicrobiae bacterium | reverse complement strand
AAGCAGGTGTCCTCATCGAGGGCAAGGAAACCCGAACACGAGGCGGGCTGTTGGAAAGCAAGGAAGATGATTGCGTCGGGCGACTTGCTCATGAATATACGCAATCGCTTGCTAACGGCGACCGTGTATTGGTCGTCTCGTCCACCCATCGTCAGGGAGATTTAATTGCCGAGTCCATCCGGCGCTGTCGCAGAGAAGCGGGTCAAATCGGCGAAAATGATTATCAGGTCTTGAGCCAGCGGGCTCTCGATGATGGGGCCACGCTTTCTGATGGTGCGCAATTCTTTCAAGATGCTCCCGATTGTTACCGGGTGGGGATGACCCTCAAGGTTCGCAATCAGCCAGGGCATTCCGATTTAAAAGGGGGAGGTAAACTTCGCGTGATCAGCATCGATAAGGGCATACTAAAATTGGCTGATGTCCAGGGTCGCTTTGCGAAGTCGATAGATGTTTCCAAGGAACAGATGAGCCGCTATCAAGTCTACGAATTGCGATCCCTTCCCGTGGCTATTGGGGACTTGGTCCGGCTTCAGGAAAAGGTTGTCGTCGAGTGCGTCAACGGCAGATATCACAAAAAGCAAATCTTTGAGCGGGGTTCCGTTCAAAAGCTCGTTGAAAGATTGAACGATGGAACGTTGGTTTTCGAGAGTGGATTGAAGCTTGCCGAAAACGATGGCCGGATTGCGCAGGGCTATGTATCAACCTCGATTCCCGCTCAGGGCATGACCGCGGACCGGGTTTGGGCTTATGAAAGTATCTTTTCAGCGCAGGCTTTGGCCACCTGTCAAGCGATGTACATGGTGGCAACTCGCCATCGCCAGGAATTTAAATTGTTCACTGAAGATGCTGTTGCCTTGGAGCGAGCCGCTGCCCGGTTGGGTAATCGTCTTTCGGCCCTGGAGCTGAAGCGGGGTGACGAGTTCAAGTACGAAGTACCAACTATTCAAACACTAGGGGAACCCCAGGTCAGTCAGAGCACGGAAGACATAATCGCCAGAAAGCGCAGCATCCTAGCTCAGATCGAACTGAAAGCGTCCAGCCAGACCAACGCACCAGCCATTCCCTCGATTCCTCCCGCAGCTCCAAACCCCGATAGGAAAACTTACATTCCTGCTCCAAAGCCTCGAATGAGTGTCCTCGATCAAATCGAATTGGAACCGCCGAAGATCAAATCCGAAAAAAACAAGCCGAAACAGAAGGACAAGACGCTCGAGTTTTAATCGATACGGTAACCAACAAAACTCGCATTAGCGGGAATTATCTGTGCGAAAATTGTTTCAATCTCGATCGTTTCACTGTCTAGTTCCTTTTATAATTGGAGGCGAACCGCGCAGCAGCAAAAAAATTACCAGACTCCTTACAAGAGTTTTCAGGATTGGAGCTGCCTAGTAGCGTTTTGGCAGCGTCTACAGAAATACCATCCACACCATAAAGGGCTGCGTATTGATTTGAACAAGCGGCTGCCGAATCTCTTTCTGGAACGGTTTTAGAGGTAGTGCTCCAAAAATGAAGAGATCAAGCATCATAGATTTCCCTTGGTTCTGGGATTGAAGGATTCTAAGCGAGCGGCAGATTTCTGCAAGCTACGGGTTAAACCCACATAGTTCAGAGCTTTGACTCAACGCACTGAACTATGTAGGATGTGAAGCATGATGTGACTTTTGCGTAACAGAACAAAGACGAAACAAAACGTCCTCTGAAACTGGAGAGAAAGATGTTATTTGGGAGGTAAACACTTAGGTCGACCTTCATACAATATGCTTGATTAATGACCCCTGTCGTCTAGCACCAAATGATGTCGCACGCTCTTCCCAAAGGTTCCGCAACGCGCTTGGCTTACCTCGGATTGTTTGGGCTTTTCCTGTTGGTTCTTTTGGTGTGGTCAAAGACGGGTGCGCAGGTGACTTCCTCGACGCCGGTGATCGCTCTTTATCCAATGTCTGGGGTCTTAGACAACGTGCTATCAGATACCTCTGGGAACAACCTCAACGGCAGTTTGACAAGTTTCCCCAATCCTGCCTTTGCGACTGGCCCGATCCAAAATTCGAGTTCTCTTATTTTTTCAGGTAGCGCCACGGCGACGGTCGATTTGAGTCAGCGGTCCGTCAACTACTCGACTTTTACCTTTGCCACCATTTTTCAAAGCACCGCCACTCTCACGAAGAGCATTCCGCTGGCCAATGGAACTGATACCACGGGTGATGCTTGGGTGGTGCAGATGGGTGCCAACGGTCAACCGACGCTGACTCTGACCGATCCCAAAGGCAATCAACAGGTGGTTACCGGGTCGAACGCAACAACCCTGTTAGATGGCAACTGGCATAGTATCATTTTGACGCTCAATTCGACCACGGCTCGGTTGTACACCGATAACATCGCGACCGAATCGGCATTGAAATGGTCCGGCGGTACATCAAAACAATTGTCTCTCGGCAGTGCTCAAGATGTTCCTTTTCAACTAGGTCAAACGGTTCTCTTAGGTACGGCACTGACACCGCAACAAGTCTCGCAAAGCGGTCTTGAATCTCCTCAAACCGCCGCAGCATTAACTGCTGCTGATTTGGCCAGTGGAACTTCCGCCACATCGTCGTCTCAATCGGCTGCTTCGAATTCTTCAAGCAATGTTCAATCGGCTAGTGTTCACCCGCTTATTAGCGGCAATTTATTCACGATTATTGCCGGGAACAATCAAATCGTTCCTGTCAGTACCTTTGCTACCAATTCGCTCCAAGTTAAGCTCACTAACTCATCCGGAACGGCGATTCCCAATTACCCAATCGCTTTTGCCCTCCAGACAGGTTCCGATGGTGGATTTTCAACGACGAACGGAGGAACAACGACGACAACCTTAACCGTCAATACCAATAGTTCCGGTATTGCCACCGTCTACTACGAATCAAGCACCGATCTCCTGAAGAATAACATCATCACAGCGACGGATACAACGGACTCGCTGGTGGTCACGTTTACAGAGCGATGCGGAACCCAAACAGGCCTTCAATTTTGGGTTGCAGCGGATCAGATTAACGGCACCGGCAATTCTCTTCCGAGCAACAATGCATCGGTTTCCTCCTGGACCGATCTCGCCCAAGGCAACAATGTCACGCAAACGGGCAGCGCTCAGCCGACCTTCGTTACCTCAGACACAAACAGCAATAATTCGATGCCTGCTGTTCGCTTTTCAGGAGCGCAGAGCCTGCTTAATTCGGCCTCTCTAGGCACGGTATTAAACGCAGGTGTTAGCATTATCACGGTCGCCAGCTGTTCTAACCTTTCCCCTAACCAATATTCTGCGTGGTTTGGAACCGGCTCAAACACAAGTCGTGGTGTTGGCTACTATCAATCGCTTGAAATTCTCAACTCTTACGGTGTTTATTGCCAGGGGGGCCAAACTCCCAATGCCAACGTTTGCACCGAGGAAATTTCGACGCTCAATTCAGCATTGAGTCAGGTCAATTTTTACCAAAACGGCGTCATTTCCACGAATTCGCCAGTTGCCATTTCTGGACTACAGAACGTTACTTCGGGCATTGGTGTTGGAACCATTCCGAATGCGGGCTACGACTGGAATGGCGATATTTGCGAAGTCTTGGCTTACGATCACCAGCTATCCACGGCTGAGCTGGCCGCCGTTAACCAGTACATCGGAGACAAGTACGGGATCTACACCCCCAACGCTACTTGGTACACGCAAGGCACCTATGCGTCATACACCGCAGAAATCCAGCGCAATCAATGGAACAAGGTCCAGGCGAACGCCTATATCGCTCTGCAATCCAATGCATCAGGAGTCGTCACTCACGGACTTGTTGGCTGGTATCACGCCGATACCATAGGACTCTCCAACGGGAGCGCGGTGGCGTCATGGACCGATTCCGCCCTTGGCAATAATGTTTCGCAGGGCAGCGGCTACCAACCGTCGTACGTAACTGCCGCCAACGAACCGACTGGGCAGGCCGCTGTTCGTTTCAATGGGTCACAGGGTTTATACAACCCCAATCGATTCTTAACGTCCACCAGCTTGGACATGACAATTCTGACCGTCGGTTCCTGTTCCAACACGAGTGCCATCACTTATTCAGTCGCACTTGGCCAGCCACTCAATAGTCCAAATACGAATTTCCGTGGGATGGCCTATGCCAACAGCGTTGAAAACTTCCCTACCAGTACCGCGACGGGAGGGGCGGTTCCTAATGCGAATGCATTCACCCTGGAAGCGGCAACCCTCGATCCAACGGGAACAATCGTCAATTATTACCAAAATGGCGTCTCGACCGCAGATGTCCAGGCGACCAATACGTTAACCGCTCCTCTGGCTTGGGGCACGTGCCTGGGCTACAGCGGCTATAACGGCAGTGGCCCCAGTGCTTGGCAAGGATGGCAGGGGGACATTTCAGAAGTACTCGTTTACGACCATCAACTCACCAGTGCCGAAATGGCCCAAGTAAATCAGTACATCGGCGATAGATACCTGATTTACACGCCTACGGCCACTTGGTACACCAAAGGCAGCTACGCTCCTTATGCTGCCGAAATTCAGCGTAATCAATGGAATCAAGCTCAGGCCAATGCGTATATTGCGCTGCAATCGAACGCTTCCGGCGTTGTCACCACCGGGCTCATTGGTTGGTACCATGCAGATAGCATCACAGGCGTTTCTAATGGCGGCTCCGTAGCTTCTTGGACCGATTCTGCTCTTGGAAATACGGTTACGCAGGGCACGAGCACCTATCAGCCGACCTACGTCTCCGCTGCCAATGAAACAACAGGTCAACCCGCTCTTCGTTTCAACGGGACCCAAGGGCTCTTAAACAGCAATCGGATCACTGCCTCCACCAGCCAGGATATGACGATCGTAGGAGTCGGTTCGTCGTCAAACACGAGTGCAGTAGGCTATTTTGCGGTGCTGGGTCAGCCTGGCCTGAACGTTCGTGGTTTGTGTTACTCGCAATCATTGCAGGCTTTTCCCATAAATACTTACGCAGAGTATGGAGGGCCTGTGCCGAATGCGAACACCTTTACTCAGCAAACTGGAAGCTTGGATAGTACGGGTAGGATCGTCACTTTTTACCAAAACGGTTCGCTGACCGCGACCGACACACTACCCGCCTCTGCTGCGCTCCCGCTCGCCCCCGGAATTTGTGTCGGGTTTAACGGGTACAACGGAGCCCCATCTGCGTGGCAAGGCTGGCAGGGGGACCTTTCAGAAGTGCTTGTCTACGACCATCAATTAACCGCTACGGAAATGGCCCAGGTATCTACCTATCTAGCCGTGAAGTACAATCTTCCACTGCCTCCGACATTACCTGCGCCGACGATCTCCCCTGCTTCGGGCTCCTACTCCAGTCCACTAACGGTTACGATCACCCCTTATAGCTCGAGCTTCGCGGTTCACTACACCCTAGATGGGACAACCCCAACGATCAACTCGCCGCTCTACTCAGGACCGATTTCACTGACATCGAGCGCGTATGTATCGGCAATTGCCTATGCCAATAGCGGAGCCGATAGCAGCGCAGTCGTCGGCACGCAATATTACGTGAACGATTCCGGCCAAACGGGGCTGCCGAAGCCCCCGACTGCGTTAACCACAACGCTGATTTCCTCGAGCGAAATCGATCTGGCCTGGACGTTGCCTACGGGAGCGGTCACGTACCAAACGGTGGAGGTCTATCGCAGTGTCAATGGTGGCGCTTACGAACTGTTTGCCATTCTGCCTGTGACCTCAACGACCTTCAAAGACACGACGGTTTCTGCGGGCAATAGCTACTCCTATTCCGTAGGCACCTTTAACGAAGATGGTATCGCTTCTACATCCAATTCCACCGGTATTACCCCGACGGCTCCAACAGCCATTTCAATCACCGTCACCACGC
The DNA here is from genome assembly GCA_963743595.1 of uncultured Verrucomicrobiae bacterium. Lineage (GTDB taxonomy): Bacteria > Verrucomicrobiota > Verrucomicrobiia > Methylacidiphilales > UBA1321 > CAVURW01. The sequence continues at coordinate 32 of CAVURW010000067.1, read as the reverse complement.
CTTCCGGAGCCATTAACCTGCCGTGATATGAT
>CAVURW010000066.1:0-15039 GCA_963743595.1 uncultured Verrucomicrobiae bacterium | reverse complement strand
TTTGTGACAAGATGCTGATGTAGATAGATATGTCAGCTCAAGATGTGGCTTCAGCACCACCTTAGGAGAATTGAGCAATCGCCTTATAAATAGGATTGCTCGGTGTGGAATAAAGATGTGACAGAGGTCACAGGCGATTAAAGACACCACAGGAGGTGATTCGAATGTGTCCAGGAGGTGAATTGAAAGCTCCGGGAAGAAATAATAATATTTGTACATAAAAGTATTCTCAAGAATATTGATTTGCCTCAAATTACAAAGACTCTCCCACCGACAATTTGCGAAAAAATGAACGTCTTATAGAAAATTGTGGAAATTTCGTGAAGTTCTTCAACAATGTGGAGTCCGGGGCCGAGTACCCCGTGACAAGCTGCTACAAAGTTCATAACATGTAGTAAAAAAGGCACATTTTCGCTAGTTCCTGCAGAAGCCTTAGTGTGAATCTTTGGCCCACCTCCTTACTCTGAAGAGGAGGAAGAGCTTCAATATTCCTAATATTCGATAAGAAGGCTCCTTTGTCCAAACAATATTCCTCACATTAGACCTGTTCTTAATTTTGCTTTCCCTTGATTAGGTTCAATAAAACTAGGAGACATAAATTTATGGCGGGAAAAAATTAGTAGTCTCACCAATTGGACAGTTTTCCGTGTCCAGCCATAAATATATATGGCTTGCTGCGATCTGGGGCTCAATTGACCGGTGCCGGGCGCGTCCGCGAAGGTCGGGGCAATAGCACGGAGCTCGTGCCGGTTCATCGACATTTGTCGAACCTGATGGTGGGGGTGGTCGTGGCTTTGACCTTTTTGACAGGAGTGGAATCGGTCATCGGGCTTAACCCCTTTTATTATTGGAACGATGGAACCCTCAATCCCGTTCCTGCGCGGCAAAATGCTGCGGGCGTGGCTATGAATCATGGACCGGTGAATTGGATCGAACTGGCGCATGAGGTGCACGAGCTGCAAAAGACGGCTGGCGCTAGTTTGGTGGTGGCCGATTCCACGGACGCTGCGGCAGCTCTCTCCTTCTATCTACCGAACAACCCCACCGTCTACTTGGTGAATCGCGACGATTCGCGTCTTACGCAATTCGATTTCTGGGCTCAATACTGGGATTCGGCGTCAGCGGGAGATTCGATCATTTTCGTAACCCGCTCCAGCGATGATGTGCCCGATTCACTAAAGAAAGACTTCCAGGGCGTCTCCTCCGCAACGGATCAACCGGTACCCGATGCGATTGCTGATTGGCATTTCTGGAAGTGCGAGGCGTTTCAAGAGGGCAACCACGGTTCGGCTCAAAAAACCGATGAGAAAATGTCGAATCAGGATGCCTTACCTAAGTAGTCTTCATCGAAACGCGATAAACAAGCGTCACGACCCAGGTAACGAAACTGATCAAGCACGCCATTCCCAGCACTCCGCCATTTCCGTTCACGCCATTCGGGATGTTCGCCTGAACGATTTGCCAGTGGATTCCGGTTGCCAAGAGCGCGGTTAGACAGCCGAGCCACAGTGCGTGATCGAGAATCCGTCTGCAGAGCAGGGCGAGCACGAGAAGCGCGATTGCGGGCAGGATCGACGCAAATGCGATCGTGTACTGTATCTCCTCTTTCGCGTTCATCCACCCGTTGGCCTTCCCCTGAGCATTGAAATGACTGGCGATTTTAACCGGCAGACTGTCGTAAGAGGCGTTGATGTACCAAAAGAGAAGGCCCCACGAAAAAGTGAGAACAATCAGTGGAATAATAGTCTTCATAGCACGCGGTTGAGTATAGCGATTTAACCCTTCGGGGCTGGTGGTCTTGGCGCATTGGGCGGTCGCCCCGTTAACATCGAGCTCTGAGGCGCGGGGCGTGGTTGAGTGGGTTGGGCCGTCGGCGGAGCTGCTACTTGCGGTGGCGGTGTCGCAGGTGCCACTGGTGCCACTGGTTTTAGAGAAGGCGGCGTGGGCATTCCGGGGCTGGTGCGGTCGTTGGTGCTAATCCGGGCAGGGTTGGATTCGCGGAAGAGACGCGCTTGATACGTCTCACTCTCAGGAATGCCGAGGTTCTTCAAAAGCGCGCCGACAAATTCCGTGAGCCGCTGGGTATTGAGAAGGCCTTCCGGCGCGGTTCCATGGATGCGGACCTTGAGCGGGCCGGGGCATGGATAGTGAATGTGCACCCAATACTTCGCCCAATAGGGGGCGAATCGGTTGGGCGGCACATCGTAGGTCAGCCCGAGACTCGTGGCGGTATGGAAGTCGTAGAGGAACGTAATTCCCATGGCAACGAATTGCAGCTTGGTGATCGCGGGCTTGTCGAAAAACATGCAGAGTTAGTTTTGGCTGGATTGCGGGGTTCGATTTAGCTAGGGGATAATCATGGCGGCTTCCCGGCTTTAGTGAAGCAGAACCTGCCGCTCGCGCGGAAGGAGATTATTAATCGGGATTGAATCAGACTTGAGGATTCTGATGGGCCTGATAACAACAACCGTGAATGTGGTATTACACCAAGGATGGCGCAGCGGTGGGGCCGATCTCGGCGGAAGAACTGCGTTCCAGCGTCGACGCGAGCACCTACGTCTGGCGCGAAGGCCTTGCAGGCTGGCTCCCGATGCAGGATATCCCTGAGCTCCAGGCTCCACCACCAGCGGAGCCACCGGTGGCAGTTCCCCCGGCTCTATCGGAATCGGTGATGAAAGCGCGATTTCAATCGACTGCGGGCTACTCCGCGACTCCCGTAATGGAAGCGCCTGTCGAGCGCCAAACGCAGAGCATCGCCGTCCAATCGAAATTGTTTGGTAGTATGAGCGCGCAGGTTCCCGTGGTGGACACCGGTTTACCGACGTACGCACGGGCAAGTGCGCCTGTGAGCCCGGAGTCGATGGTGGGAATTCGACCACTCCCCAAGGCAGTACCGTCGAAGCCGCTAGCGGAGATTCAGGCTGAACTCGAAGCCAGCGGCAGACCGTTGTCGATTGAGGGGTGTGTCGTTTGTCAACGCCGATTCGCCACCGATCTAATGGTGAAATTGCCCGATATTTGGGTATGCGGCGAGTGTCGCCCGCGGAAAGAACAGGAAATTCGGGAATCTTCCGCTAGGCGACGCGATTTTAAGCAGAACATGGCGGGGTTCGGACCTCGTGCCTATTCTGTATTTCTCGATGGAATCTGGTATGGGGTCTTATTCTTTTTTGGTTTTCAGATCTACTTCTTCACATACGTGCTTGTGATGATCTTTACTCATCAAGCCGACATCTATGAGGGAGAGTTAGTTTATCGTGATGATCGACATCCCATGAGCGATTATGTAATGGGCATTATTGTTCTGTCGGCGTTTGGTTTAGGTCGAATTGTTTACGACTCCATTTTCATGGCGTTTAGTGGTGCAACCATCGGCCAAAGATCGGTCGGTGTTCGCGTGGTGGATTCCGACGGTCATTTTCCGACCTATGAGCTAGCCGCAGTTCGATCTCTGATCACCTCCGTCTGTAATCTCCTTCCGATCGTCTTTGTAACCGCACTGTTCGACCCACAGAAGCGCGCTCCAGCCGACTTCATCTTAGGGACTCGCGTGGTCTATAACCGCCAATGAACGAATCCCTCTCCTTTCTATGCGTGGCCTGCAATGCTGAGAATCTGCTTGGTCGATTCTCCGGCTCCAGCACTGGAAATTGCAAGGATTGCAACCAAGTTTACGAGGCATTTCCCGTCGTCCCCGGCAGACCGGATGTCACCGTCATTCCCAAATCGAAAGGCGAAAGTGATGCCAGTTGCTACAATCACGCCAATAACAAAGCGGAGGGTGGGTGTGACCTATGTGGGCGGTTGATTTGTTCGGTCTGCCAGTTTGAGCAGGAGGGTAAGAAAATCTGCGCAATCTGTTTTTCGAGTCCGCCGGTGAATCGAAGGGAAGAACGTTTGATGCGCTACGATTGGGCAGCCGAATACACCGCCTATGGGACGATTGTCACCGCAGGTCTGCTCGCTCCATTAACGATCTATTTTATCGTGCTTTACTACACCAATCAGAAGCTCGCTGTTTATGAGACAGATAAAACGATGCCACGAGCGATTGCGCTTTTGATTCTTGCACTGTTACTCGATGGCGCTGGAGTGATGGTCTACTTGGCAATGCGTTCGTAAATAACTATGCAGCAAATGTCCTACATTCGATTGAGTGGATTCGGCAGTGCTCGTCAAAAACGACTGCAAAAGACGGTTTGGGTGGGGCCAGATCACTTGCTCATCGCTGAACGCTTAGGCTGCGAGGAGGACTACACGCGCGTATTCTACAAAGATATCCGTGGCGTGGTGGTTCAGCGGGACCGGCGTAACTGGATTATCCTTTTCCTGGTGGTGGCGGTGAGCTTACTCCGGGGGAAAGTGGTAGGAATCGGGATTCTCATTTGGTTTGTCGCGACTCTCTTCAAAAGACAATGCGTCTGCGTGATCGTCACCGACGTGCAATCGATTCGGTTGCCCGTGCCCAGCCTGAAGGACGATGTTCGCCGCTTTGTACAATTCCTGCAGGAGCGATCGCTCGCTGTTCCACGTGCTCTAATCGAACAGCGCCCGATGCTGTAAGATCTCTTGGGCGATCTGATGCGGAAACGTGGATCACGTTCGAACCGTGTTCGCAGCGAACTCCTCAAGACGTCGATTCACACCCTCGGGATCGCGCAGATAAAGCGTGTTGTTTTCACCCAACTCCGGTCGGCTTAAAAGCGTCACGCGAGTCGTTGCGACGTGGTATTCGCATGGCTGGAATCCGTTCGTCAGGAGAATCGATTCCAACTCCTGAAGCTGCGGCATCTTCCAATTAAACGAGCGAAAGGTTTCGATAAGAAGCCCACGCAATTTCGGGTCCTTAAGCGTCTCCCTCATTCCTCGAACCACGTTCAGCTCGTGGCCCTCCACATCGATTTTTACGAAAGCTGGAATCCCTTGCTCAGCGACAACTGAATCGAGCGTCCGGCACTCGACCTGAATCGTACGTGCTGCGGGTCCCTCGGTGATCTTGTTTCCCGTATCGTCATCCTGCGTCATTGAAACCATCCCGGCGCTTGATCCCACCGCCACGTTCAGAGGAACAATGGAACCGATTTGGGCATTTAACACGACGTTCTCCTTCAACCGTTTAAACGTCTTCGGAACCGGTTCGAATGCGACGACCGAACACCCACAACTCAACATAAAAACCGCGTAGCCTCCGGCATTGGCCCCCACATCGTAAACGAGCTCCCCAGCCTTTAAAGACCGCTCCAAAAAGGTAAAATCCTCATAGTCTGGATAGATAAAATACCAGAATCCGGTGAGCCCGCCTCCGGCATAAATCATCAGCCGCGTTCCCTTTCGATACTCCATCCGCAACGGACGCCTCGTCAGCCTCCTGCGAACTTGCCAATACACCCAACGCGACAGAACTAAGATCGGTTCCTTGCGTAGGGTAGGATGACCGAATAACCAGCCCAACGCCTTTAGCTTATTCGTGATCACTTCGACAAACGGTAGCAGATTTGCAAGACACGGAAAAGTTCTGAGCTAACCGGGTGCTCTAATCGAACAGCGCCCGATGCTGTAAGATCTCTTGGGCGATCTGCTGGGAGCTCAGCTCATCTGTCGCGATTCGCACGTGCGCTTCTTCATAGCAGGCGACTCGTTTGAGGAGCAATTGGCTGATCGTGTACTGCATGTCGATCCCTGGGATGGAGAGAAGTGGACGCTTGTGCACCTCCGGTTCCAACCGACGCACCAATGTTTCTAACGTCGCTGAGAGATAGAAAACCGCCGTTTTCTCGAGTAACATTTCGCGCGTATCCCGCCAGACAAACGCGCCACCTCCCAGGCTGAGAATGGCGGGTGCATCGTCCAGACGTTCCAAGATGATCTCGCGCTCTGTTTTACGAAAATAGGCCTCGCCCTTTTCGTTGAAGATCTCGTTCACGGTCATCTTTTCCCGCCGCTCCACCAGGGCATCCACCTCCACGTAGGAACGCCCTAATGTAGCAGCTAGAATCGGTGCGACTGACGATTTCCCCGAGCCCATCATCCCTGTTAAGGTGACGTGCTTTGGCATGGTTACTTGGCGCTAACAGCGGCCCGCACTTCGTCTAAAGTGCCGCCGGAACCCAGCTTAACATTCTTATGCGCGATGAACTTGGCGTATTCTTCGATGAAGATCTTGCCGGGCGGGCGGAAATCAAATTCGGTGGGGTGATCGCGGAAGTATTCGCGATGAACACGTGTCCAAACCAAACGGCCATCCGTATCGACATTCACCTTGGTCACACCGAGCTTGGCGGCCGGCAGGTATTCCTCTTCATTCACGCCGCAGGCACTGGGATCGAGCTTGCCACCGGCGTCGTTGATCCGAAGCACTTCACTCTTCGGCACACTGGAACTGCCGTGCATGACGATTGGGAACCCAGGAAGCTTCTTCTGAATCGCCTCGATCACATTAAAGTGAAGCGATTGTTGGCCCTTAAACTTGTACGCGCCGTGGCTCGTTCCGATCGCTGCTGCGAGGGAATCGCAACCTGTGCGCTCGACGAATTCCACCGCTTCTTCGGGGTTGGTGAGGCAGGCGTGACCTTCATCGACCTGGATGTCTTCTTCCACGCCGCCGAGCTTGCCGAGTTCTGCCTCGACACTCAGACCCTTTGCGTGAGCCCGATCGACGACACGCTTGGTAATCTCGATGTTCTTCTCAAAGTCTTCGTGCGACGCATCGATCATCACGGAGCTGTAGAAACCGCTGTCGATACAATCGTAGCAAGTGGCTTCATCACCGTGATCCAGATGCACCGCATAAATCGCTTCCGGGAAAATCTCCTCAGCACTGCGAATGATCGCTTCCAACATCCGCTTTTCCGTGTAATTCCGCGCTCCTTTGGAGAGTTGAATGATGAACGGGGACTTGGAGAGCATACAGCCTTTGAACAAGCCCATCGACTGTTCAGCGTTATTAATGTTGTAAGCACCGACGGCAAATCTGCCGTAGGCCACTTTAAAGAGTTGTGCAGTGGTGACGATCATAGCTTCTAATAATTCCTCTGAATCTCTCTCTAAGTCGAGGACGAAAACTCCTTTTTTGCAAACAATTCAGCTCTGTCCACTTACCGAGATCGAGCGTCTTTCTTCGATCAAGGTGTGCCGGAAATTGGCCGAAAAGTGCTCGAAATTCACCAGGCTTTCCCGGAGTACTAAGCCTCCAACGCCGCCCGCAAGGCATCTTTGGCCCGACCCACTATAGGCGTGCCATGCGCAAAGGCCATCGTATGAAAGTCCAAGTCTAGAAGCTTCTTCAACGATTCCTTCATCTTGGAGGGGTCGTCCGTGTATTTGTCCGGGAGGATCTCCAGCCCTTTTTCAGAGGAAAGATTCAGTACCGCGTCACCGACGACGATCAAACCCATTTCTTTATGGTAAAACGCTGTCTCACCGGCAGAGCCACCCGCAATTACCATGGGAGCCAGACCGTAGAGTAACTCGGAATCGAGCAAGATAACGTCGGCCTTAAATTCCTTCAGCTCGCGGCGGGTCACAGCGGTCGTAACGATGGGAACGCCTTTTTTGAACTTCTCTTTAAAAGCCAGAGTCGCGCGAGCATGGTTGCCGTTGGTAATCACGAACGAACGTAGAGGTGCTTTCGCTAAAAGGGTCTCCAAGGCGCTGGCGGCTAAAGGAGCGGGATCAAAGATGACCAAGCCCTCTTTCAGGACGAGGGCGGTCGAGGAGAGATCGCACTTGCACTCGGTATCGTAAACGTTCCAGTGGAAAAATCGGTCGTTGATGATCTGGAGTTCTTGTGCTTCGCCCATACAAGTTGAGATAGAGATGAATGACCGTTTGTCAACGAGCTTTTACTGTTCCATTGGTGGACAGGAGCAGACTAAGTTGCGGTCTCCGTAAACATTATCGATTCTTCCGACGCAAGGCCACCACTTCCGCGATTTTAAATCGGGCATAGGATAGGCAGCCTCTTCCCGTGTGTAAGCCATGGTCCATTCGCCAGTGAGTAAGGCGGCTGCCGTGTGCGGCGCGTTCTTCAGCGGGTTCTCGTCCTTCGGCAAATTCCCGATCGCCACGCGCTGCATTTCCTTGTGAATGGCGAGCATCGCATCGCAAAAGCGATCCATCTCTTCTTTGGACTCACTTTCGGTGGGCTCGATCATCATCGTGCCAGGCACCGGCCAGGAGACAGTCGGCGCGTGAAATCCGTAATCGATCAACCGCTTGGCGACGTCTTCGACCTCGATTCCCGCGCTCTGTTTCCACGGGCGAAGATCGAGAATAAATTCGTGTGCGACGAGTCCGTTGTTCCCACGGAAGAGAACCGAGTAATGTCCCTCCAGGCGCTTGGCCATATAGTTAGCGTGGAGAATCGCGCGACGTGTCGCTTCCGTCAGCCCTTCGCCGCCGAGCATGACGATGTACATCCATGAGATCACCAAGATGCTGGCGCTGCCCCACGGTGCTGAGCTCACCGCTCCGAGCGCCGTTCCGTTTTCAGCAGGGCAAACTACGCTGTGACCCGGTAAAAACGGAATCAAATGCGCCTGAACACCGATTGGCCCCATGCCGGGTCCACCGCCGCCGTGAGGGATGCAAAAGGTCTTGTGAAGATTCATGTGGCACACGTCCGCGCCGAAATCACCTGGACGACAAAGCCCCACCAAGGCGTTCAAATTCGCGCCATCTAGATAGAGCTGACCGCCATTTGCGTGGACGATTTCTGCCGCCCGCGCGATTGTCTCCTCAAACACACCGTGCGTTGATGGGTAGGTAATCATCGCGCAAGAGAGACTCGCTTTGTGCATCTGAGCTTTCGCTTCGAGGTCTGCTAAATCGATATTGCCGTGAGCATCGCAGTTCACTGGCACCACTTTCATTCCCGCCATGACTGCGCTCGCGGGATTGGTTCCATGGGCCGAAACGGGAATCAAGCAGACGTTCCGCTCGTTCTCGCGTCGGGAACGATGGTAACCGCGAATCGCCATCAATCCGGCGTACTCGCCTTGTGACCCTGCATTCGGTTGGAGAGAGACGCCGGCCATTCCCGTAATCTCCGCCAGCCAATCGCACAACTGCTTAAACACCTTCTGGTAGCCCTGCGTCTGTGAGACCGGCGCGAAGGGGTGGAGATTTCCAACCGTTTCCCACGTCACAGGGATCATCTGGGACGTGGCGTTCAATTTCATCGTGCACGAACCGAGCGGAATCATCGATTGGCAGAGCGAAAGATCTTTCGACTCCAACCGCTTAATGTACCGGAGCATTTCCGTTTCTGTGTGGTGGTGATTGAAGACGGGATGCGACAGGAAACTCGAGCCGCGGGACCACACTTCCGGAATGATGAGTTTCAGATCCGTTTTTAACACCTGCTGGCTCTCATCGTCCGTGAAGACTTTCATTAATTCCTTGAGGTCACTCACCGTGGTGGTTTCGTCCATCGAAACCGTCACCGCGTCGTCGCTATGACGGCGGATGTTGATGCCGAGATTCGCCGCGCGTGCCACCAATTCATGCGCCGTAAATCGATTTGTTGAGACCAGCACCGTGTCAAAAAAGAGCTCCATGCTCGTCCGGTAACCGATCGCCTTGAGCGAGCCAGCCAAGGCACTCGCCATTGCTGTCACCCGCTCACCGATGGCGCGTAAGCCGCCGGGCCCGTGGTAAACCGCGTACATGGACGCCAGCACCGCCAAAAGCACCTGTGCTGTGCAAATGTTGCTAGTCGCCTTATCTCGGCGGATGTGTTGCTCACGGGTCTGTAGCGATAAGCGATAGCCCATATCCCCGTGGCGATCATGGGAAACCCCGATCAAACGACCCGGCATGTGCCGTTTCAACGCATCCTTCACCGCAAAGAAAGCGGCATGAGGTCCACCGTAACCCATCGGCACACCGAAGCGCTGTGCTGACCCGAAAGCGATATCGGCGCCCCACTCACCGGGTGTTTTGAAGATCGTTAACGCCAGCAGGTCGGTGCCGATGGCGACCAAACCGCCCACTTTGTGCATCGCTTGAATCAATTTATCCGGCGATTTCAAGGAACCGTCCTCGGCGGGATATTGCGCAATCGCGCCAAAGTATGAGCTATCGGGGCTAAAATCGGCCAAATCGCCTACGATCACTTCGATTCCGAGGGGCAAGGCGCGCGTCCTCACGACGTCGATTGTTTGGACAAAACAGCCCTGAGCCACGAAGAGCTTGTTGGCCGCCGGATTCGAGCGCATGCCGAACATGAGCGACATCGCTTCCGCAGCCGCCGTGCCTTCGTCCAGCAACGAGGCGTTGGCCACGTCCATACGGGTTAGATCGACGATCATGGTCTGAAAATTGATCAACGCCTCCATCCGGCCTTGCGCGATCTCTGCCTGGTAAGGTGTGTAGGCGGTGTACCAACCGGGATTTTCTAAAATGTTCCGTTGGATGACTCCCGGAGTCACCGTTCCGTAGTAACCCTGACCGAGGTACGACTTAAAAACTTGATTCTCGCCCATAATCGAATTCAGCTCGTCCAAGGCGGCCCGCTCTCCCTTTGCGCGTGGCAACCGTAAAGGCCCGCTCGCGCGAATCGATTTCGGAACTGCGGCGCTCACCAGTGTGGCGAGGCTTCCATAGGCCAACGTATCCAGCATCTCCTGCACTTCCGAGCGGCTGGAGCCCAAGTGCCGGTGTTGAAACGCATCCAACCCCAAGTCTGTTAACGATTCAGATGACTTGACGATCCGGGCACTCAAGACCGGAAGGGAACGTGTTTCTTGCATCCAGACAAGCTAGTAAAGTTGACGGACAAATCAAGCTCAAGTCCGGCAAGACCGGAGCTATTAGGGCAAATCGGACCTCTGGAGCATTTGTTGCCCAGCGCCCTAGGCAACCTTGCTCGAGAATCCCATCCCATTGCGCTCGACATTTCTGCTAGGCTCCGGTCCCCATGCTTTTGAACGACTGGAATATTCAATCTCGCGCACACACCTGCACCGTAACCGGAAAACACTTTGGTCCGGGAGATCGCGTCTATTCGGCGCTCTACAAGCGTCGGAACGTTTACGAGCGGGTCGATCTCTGCCAGGAAGCCTGGAACGCACGTAACGATAATATCGCGCCCCTCTCCGCCTGGCAAAGCGAGTACACCCCGCCGCCAGCCGCACCGCCCGAGACCCTGAAGAAAGACACCGCCGAGGGACTCCTGCGCGGGTTAATTCAGGAAAACAATCCGGCAAGCACTAACGCGCGGTACATCCTAGCCCTGATGCTCGAACGCAAGAAGCTCCTGCGCCCGATCGATCGCCAGCAGCCTGACCCGGAAAACCCCGCGCAAACATTGATCGTTTACGAACACACGAAGACAAGCGAAGTGTGGTTAATTCTCGATCCCGACCTGAAACTCACCGACCTGCAAAAAGTGCAGGAAGAAGTGGCAGCGTTGCTAACAACCAGCTAGCACACGAGCAGCAACGCCATTGCCAGCGGACGGACGATGCCTCTGGTTGATGCACTTCTGTCTCGGGGCGGCAAGGGCGACGAATTCGTACCGCGCGCCCAGATCATTCCGCAAGCAAACCGTGGTCGAACACAGAAATCTTTGCTTCCGGCTCCGGAACGAATTGACCGTCTAAAAAAATTTGGAGGTGATTCACAGGACCCGATAAAGTGCTGCAAGTTGACTAGAGAGCCCTTCGGGCCTAAAGGCAACTGGGTCCAGTGTCACGCTGGTTATTGGATACAACGTCACGTTGCCTGGGGCAGCGTCACGCTGGTAGACGGAATTGCCAGAACGGCGATTGTGCGTCTAAAGTCGTGGGGTGGACCTGTTCAATCGCCTCAAAACTGTGGTGCGGGCGGAAGTTAAAGACTACCGCCGGAGGTCGCTGCGTGAGTCTTTACAAGAGCATTACATCGGCGAAGTGGATGGTATTCCCGTGAGCGACGTCCTCAAGAAGGAGCTCGATTTTCTGAAAGCGGTCCGCAAATCGATGACGCTGATCCAAGAACTCGATCCCCGCCGACACCGACGAATCTGTCGTCAGCTCAAACACATTGTGAATGTGCCACTGGTATCCGCAGGTCTTTACGGCCACGACTTGAGGATGTGTGTTGTCGATGCCGATAAAATATTCTTCCGAACTTACGAGAACAATATTCGGATGCTGGCCTGCATTCTCATTCATGAAGCGACTCACGGCGTGTTGGAGGACAAGTTGATCCTCTACACGAAGGAGAAGCGCGAGCGAATCGAGGGACTGTGTCACAAAGAAGAATTCCGATTTGCCAAACGTCTGGAGCCCGGTTGGGCGGAGCGCTACGTGGGCCCGTTTCGCCCGGAATTATGGAAGCTCGCTTGGGACGGCACACTTTACCAACGGTTGGCGGCGCTCATAACGCGATGGAGTCACGAGATCTAGCCGGGGCGTCTATTAGGAATGAACACCCTTCATCTGACGATAGTTGTGGATAATTTCCCCATTCGTTCTAATATCGTGTAATGTCCCGTGTAAAGACGGCTTCTCCCGACCCCGATGACGATCCTCGTCAGGAATTTCTCCCGATGTCCGCCAACAACCCTGCGCTGAGCGAAATCACCCTCAAGGTCCAGCGCGCCCAGGAGCAGCTCCTGGAAATTAAACGCCAGCAGGAAGAGATTGAGCGTCAAAAGCGCGATCTACAAGAGCTGGAACGCAAGCAGGTGGAGTTACAAGAGGGCAGGCGCGAAATCCTAGAGCGGCTTACCCGCGGTATGGTGGTTTTGGAGCGGCAAGAATTTGAAACAAAGCGGGAACTCGAACAGATTCGGGTGGTTCGCGAGAATTTTTCTGAACAGCTGAACCTGCTCAATAGCATCAACCAAAAAGAATGGGCCGATGAGGAGTATAACAATGAACTGAGTAAGGCGATTGCCCGAGTGGACCAAGCGCGTGTCGTTCATAACGAGGCTCGGGCTCGACTCGCCGCTCTGAAAACGGTGGACGAAGGGCAGGCCGCCGCAGAGGCTGCGGATATCGATGCTGGTCATGATTATGGGATGGTCGCCCCAGAGAAGACGTTCGGCCAAATGATGCGCGATGGCTTTGCCTACTCTTTTCCTGCCTTCCTTCTTGCCTCGCTGCTGCTCATCATATATTTGGTAGCTCACCATCTCCTAGGTGCTTAACATCTGTTTCGGGTAGCGAACCGAGGACGTGGCGACGATTTTAAACCCAATGCCCCGCACGACCGAGCCTGACGATCCCCTGGAGAAGAGGAAGCGGGAGCTCGCCGATAAGGAAAAGACCCTCTCGGCACGGCTGAGTCACATCACCCAATCGATCGGTAAACCGAATTCGCAAGTCTCCGCTGAGCAGCCGGTATGGCGGGTCGATCCGGAGGATGCTCGGCTGCTGGAGCAAGACGAAACGATGCGGAAGGCCGAGCTTCGGCGAAAACGGGCGCAAGATCGCGCCCTCTTTTTTGTCCTGCTCTTGGTCTCGGTGCTGCTACTTTATCTGCTCGCCTGGGTTATTCATAACTACTACGTGCCGCACTCGCATGTGATTTCTGAGCTGGAGAAATTGAATGATTAAAGTTAGCAATGCTTAACTGCATTGTCCCTGGCAACAGAGGGATCATCAGGACATTGTCGTTGAATCGCTCAGGGTTAGTTTCCAGCTCTTCCAGAGACGTCTGATGCTCTGAGGAAAAGAGAAAGATGATTTGTGAAGGGAAAACGGATCGATCGTAAGGATTTGTGGGCGACTCATTCATTGTGTTCGTGAAATTCGCAAGAATCCATTGCTTCAATTTCTTAAGCTTTGAGCCACTATGGATAATATATTTCCTCTCTAGCTTTCCTCGCAATAAATCAATCTCGATCATTTTGCAGGTAGTGATGCATGCAGGTCCATAACTCACCCAAAGCGTCCCATTACTACGATGACTTTCATTTCGAATAGGCTGACCGTGATCCACAAGATACTGTCCGCGTATTGGTAATGGAAACCAGGCTAGGGCGGCTAAGAGGATAATCTTGTACATAAATTGGCGAACAGTGTGACCGTTACCTTCTGCGAAATCGTGTAGCACGCTAATGCTGATCTTGGAAGTCCGGGCGAGGTCTGTGTCTCGACATTAGAACCTGGTAGATCGTGAACGCTTTGCGTTGCGGAGAGTTCATTCTCTCTAATTAGCCCCGGCTCTGCTAATGTCTGACGCCGAATGAACCGCATCCATCTCCTGCCCGAACATGTGGCTAACCAAATCGCTGCAGGGGAAGTCATCGAACGCCCGGCTTCGGTGTTAAAAGAACTGATCGAAAACTCGATCGATGCAGGTGCCTCGCAGATCGATGTGCAAATCGCGGCTGGTGGGCGCAGTCTCGTTTCGGTCACGGACAATGGTTGCGGGATGAGTAAAGACGACGCGCTTCTCTGTCTGGAACGGCATGCCACAAGCAAGCTCCGGGTGACGGATGATCTGAACCACATCGCCTCGTTCGGCTTTCGCGGTGAAGCGATTCCCAGCATTGCCTCGGTGAGCAAGTTCCGTCTGCGCAGCCGTGAAGTCGATTCGATCAGCGGCACGGAGGTGGTAATCGATGGCGGTAAACTCCTGGCGGTGCGTGATGCCGGTCTGGCTCCCGGCACGCAAATCGAGGTCCGCTCACTCTTTTACAATCTCCCGGCCCGTCGGAAATTTCTGAAGAGTGACGCCACGGAAACGGCGCAACTTCGCCACACCTTGCTGCTGGCGGGTCTGGCGCGACCCGACATCGGGTTCACGTTCGCATTTGACGATAGCCCGCCGCAACGGTGGTTTGCGGGCGAGGATCTTTCGCAACGGCTGATCTCGGTTTTCGGTGCTGATTGGAAGGCGCAAACGCAGCCGATTTTGGCACAAAACGACGACCTGAAATTGCACGGATTTGTCGGCAAACCGGGGATCAGTCGCGCCGCGAAAAACGAGGAGCTGTTCTTCGTGAACAATCGTCCGGTCGACAATCGCACGCTCCATTTTGGTCTGCTGGAAGGCTACCACAACTCGGTCATGAAGGGGCGCTACCCGGTCGCGGTTCTGTTCCTG
>CAVURW010000065.1:0-7905 GCA_963743595.1 uncultured Verrucomicrobiae bacterium | reverse complement strand
GGGGTCGTACCAGACGTAACTGTTGCAACGAGGGCGTTGTTCGCGTAGCTCAGGGACCAACCCAGGCCAGATAAGGCAGGCAGATTTACTGTTGTGAACGTGCCTGTTAGACCTCCCGTGGAGCTTACTAGTGTAAAGGCATCCCCTGCTTTGGCGGAACCCATATACCCCGTGCCGCCAACGTTTAATGTTCCGGATAGAGTTATTCCTTTCGCGCTCAGGTGACCGTACGCGGTCGTGCCCGTAATCGATAGATTTAACGAAGCTGTCGAAGCTTGGGAGTATGATCCATCGTCGGTCAGTGATCCGCCAGCCACTAGGCTTCCATTATTGAAGATGGATCCCAATTCGGAGCTGTCTGAAATCGAGCATGCGCCGGCTTTCGCAATTTGCAGGGAAGTCGATGCGGGCAACGATGCGCCGCTCGGTACTGTCAAAGTACCGGACTGGACTAGCGTCGAGCCGCTGTAGGCGGACGTGCCGCCGAGGGTAAGCGATCCCGAGCCCGCCTTGATAAACCCTTCCGTCCCATAGAGAGGTGGAAGGATCGTCGCGGAGCCGCTGTTCACCGTGATGGTCGGTGCATTGCCAGTCGTCGTTGTTAAACTGAGTCCGACAGTGGCGCCAGACTCACCCGCCAGCGTCCACCCGTTGCTACCGGTGCCCGTAAAGTTCAGGCCGCCGACAACGGTGTAGACACCGCCGGTCTGCGACCAAGGAAGCGTCACCGTGCAATCCTGGCTGAGCGCCGTCGTAAAGTTCGCCACCACATCGGGTCCTTCCGGATAAGTACCCGAGTCCCAATTTGATCCGTTCAGCCAATTGCCTCCGGAGGGATTGATCCAAGAGGCGGAAGCTCCTGCGGTAAGGTTGGCGGTGTAATACTGCGTTTGCGTATACTGGATTTCTGCGATGAGCGTGTGGCCGCCAGTTGGCGATTGATACCGGAGATAGCGGTACGTGCCTGGTTTCGCCAGCGTGATATCGGTCCACGATATCGGCGGGGTCGTGCCGACGGTGTAGAGCGCCACCTCATCAGAAAAGTCTGGCTGGTTGGCCCCGTAGAAAATACCTCCCACCATATACTGCGGAAGATTGTACGCGTTACCCGGATCAGCTGCCGGATAGAAATTAATGCCTGTTACCAGCTTGGAGCTGCCCAGGTCATAGTCGACCGTTCCGTCACCTGCCGTGTCAACAAACGTCGAGGTATTGCCATCAAATGCGTTCGACATGGAGGTCCCATTGATCGTCGTCTGATTTGTACTGATCTGAGTGCCGGTCAATTGAGTTGTACTTAGACTCTGCTTGATACTGGTGTTTTGACTGGAGTCCGGAACGCCGTATCCATTACTATCCAACTGATAGACATCCACCGAGTAAACCGTGAGGCTGCCGTTAGACTGCGCCAGACTTGCATCGATGGTGCTTTCGGTTCCGCCGCCTTGGCCACCCACGGCCAGATTCAAATTGACCCCCAGGTAACCATTACAGCCTGAGGTGGACCACCATGACGGAGTAATCTTCGGGCGAGTGTAGGTATTTCCGGAAGGATCTGCGCAGGAAAAAGTGGCCCCCGTAGAATCCCATACGCAGGTAAACGTGTTGGCACCTGCGTACGGTAGATTACCGCCCTGTCCTCCGACGGTACCCTGCTGTTTATCGACGTTCCAGGAGTTGGATTGGTACGTGGCCCCCGTTCCGTACCCATACCACTGCTCCATGACATCGATTTCACCGCAAACGGGCCAATTATCGCCCTTGCTCGCGTATCCTCCCAACAGCCATAAAGCGGGCCATTGTCCCACGAATTCCGGCTGTGGTAATTGCGCCTTGTAAACGATCTTTCCGCCCTTCCACTGCTGGTTCGAGGAGACGCGCCCAGAGCTATAGATCGAGCCGAACGTTGGATTCGCTGGTCGCAACGGAGCGGCGTGCAGGATGAGACCCCCACTCGCACCGATCGAAACGCCTCCTGCGTCGTAGTACTCCAGCTCACCATTGGTCACGCGGTAATTGTCGCTGCCGTCCCAGACATTCCATTTGGTAGTATCGATCGGTTTTCCTGCGGGAAAGTGATCGCTAAACACGAGTGCCCAGTTTTGCGTGACGGGATAGGCAACCGGTTGCGTGCTCAATTGAAACGAGGTGAGCGAGCAAACATTCGTTCCGCCGGAGGCAACGAGAAACACTTTATGTGTACCGGACGTAGCCGTAATGGGCACCGATTGGCTCACCGTTGTTCCGAGCGGTGAGGAGGCCGAGCACGAAAGCGTTGCCAGCGTCGGGCCCGTTGGCGAATCGAGGTTCACCGCCACGCTGCCCGCGCTATTGTTCCACGCCAGTTGGAAATTCAAAAACGTGGCGTTTGTGAAATCGATATTATCGTATTCGAGCCAGCTACCGGAATTGATAACGGGCGTGTTGTTTGAAAAGGTTACGTTATTGGCGGTCGCGTAGTTATTTGCGGAGACAAACGGGAATCCATTCACCAAGGTAGGGGTGGGTGCGGTGCTGCTCACGGTAACGCGAATCGCGGCGAGATCGCCTTCACCATTCGCCGAGTTACCGCTGCCATCGAGCTTATTGTAAAAGGTGCCGGAGTAACTAGTCTGGCCGGTGACTGTGCCAATGGTGTACCAGATTCCGCTCTCAGTAGTGCTGCCGGTGCTCTGAAACGTGTTGCCAGACGCACTCCCCATAGCGCTCCCCACGTTCACGGTCAACCCGTTGTTTTGAGAAGTCGCGAACTCAATCTTGACGTAGTCGGTGGCCTGAAAACCCGAGAGCGTAAACGTGCCTTGATTCGTGATCGGCTGACCC
Organism: uncultured Verrucomicrobiae bacterium; assembly: GCA_963743595.1. Classification (GTDB taxonomy): domain Bacteria; phylum Verrucomicrobiota; class Verrucomicrobiia; order Methylacidiphilales; family UBA1321; genus CAVURW01. The sequence continues at coordinate 5,082 of CAVURW010000065.1, read as the reverse complement.
GTCGTATTTTTCGTGAAGAGAAACGAGCCGTCCAAATCATTCGAGAGGTTGTAGCTGCCAGTGGTCGCTCCAGCGAAGGGGTACGTTCCTGTGAATGAAAGAGTCCGGGCCGGTGATCCTACAGAAGCGGTCAGATTACCCGGATAGATCGGGGCGATATGATCCGCCGTACCCCAGCTTGCCGTAAGCCCGCTAGTGGTGTACGAGATTGGGCCGCTGCCTCCGTATGAATTGATGGAACTGTTGCCCCCGAGATTAAAAACCGACACATCCGCAAGCAGGGAAGTGACACTGAACAGGGTAAAAAGCGCGGTAGATATATATAAATGTAGACGGTTGCTCATATTAATTTTGAATTATTTGTTTTCTAACAAACGGTTTGACTGCTAACTGCTTTGTCGAATCAAGGTGTGCCGACTTCGTACATTGCCTTCACTTCATCTGGACCGAGAACTCGACCGAAAACTGCAAGCTCATCAATTTTTCCTCTAAAATTCCTTAGAGTTTCGCCACGGAGATTGCCGATATCTGCGCTCCCGAGAACAGGTAGTGCTGGGTTATGGATTCGGCCGGAACCGAGATCCTCTCCGTTGCAGTAAAAGTGGACGGTGCCCGCATCAAATGTCGTCACCAGCATGACCCAGTTGCTTAACTTACCGTCAGGAATCGGCTGAGTACTTTCCATCGCGTCCCAAAACAGTTTTGTGGGCGACACTTCATGACCCAAGCCGATGCGAATATGCCCGGCCGATGTGAGCTCAAAACGAAATGCCCCAGAACTAAGATTTGCGTTTGAGATCAAGGAACCCAGCGGCGACGTCTGTGTATCCGACCGTATCCAGGCCAATACCGAGACCTGGTGCATCGGCTCCGGCAGCGACAGGCTCACACGACTATTGGCGTTATCGAAATCAAGCGCTCCCTTGCCCGGCCAACGTCCCTCTGCTCTCTGGCAGTCCACGATCGTACCGTCTGTGGTGCTATTCGCGTGAGCGGCTAGGTTTGGCAAAAGGTTGCCGGAGGAGGCATCGGACTCAAAATCGAAGTAGAGCAAGGTCGATGGATCGACTTTCAAGCTCTCGCTCTGATCATACCATGCGGCGTATCGCAGGTGCGCAGCCAGGCGCTCGGGATTAGCCAGATCGGCCTCTGTCATGAATCCCAGCGGATTGGCCTTAATGCTCTCCACGCGACCAGACTCCACGCGTAACCCGTGCCCTTGTGTTAAGGAACTATCCGCATGTCCATTCACCAGCACTTGAACATTTCCCTTGAACACCTGAACTTCCGTGCTCACCCCCGAGACGACAGCGAGGCCAAACTCAGTTCCGAGGTCGATAACCGTTAAACTTTCCGATCCGACTTTAAATCCATGAGCGGGCTGTGGCACTTCTGCGCGCAGCTTACCGCTTCTCAGAAATCCGCTGTTTCGTGACGTGAGCTGAAACTCCGCAGGTCCCTGCAGAACCACACGTGCACCGCTTTTAAATACGATCACAGCTTCGCCCGCCTTTAAGCGTAAAGTTCCCAGTTCTAACTCAGAGCCGACCGCCTTAGCGTCCCGAGAATCGACCCATACAATGCCCGATTCCTGCTCCAAAACGGCAACCGGCTGTTCGCTTTGAGACGGCAACAACATGAACCCAAAGACGAGAGCAGCTGCGGCGGCCAGGGCGACTCCACTCATCCAACGCCACGCAGGTACACGCAACACTTTTTTGCCGCGAGTCGGAGAGACTTTCGAAACCCACTCCAGCAGCACCGCTTCCTGCATCAGACCGTGGAGAGCAGCGTGCTCCCAAAATAGCCGCCGCGCTTCGGGATGAGCCTGTAACAGCTCATTTAGCTCATTAGCCTCCACGTCCGTGAGCAGGCCGTCCACATGCTTTTCAATTAATTCGATAACGCGTGATGGCTTCATGCTTCTCCTCGAGTTAATTGGGTTTGGACGCACCCTTTTAGGAATGCTCGCGCTTTCGATAGCGCCACCCGCACTGAAGGCTCGTTCCAGCCGAGTTGCTGGGCAATTTTAGTCGCGTCCCACTCATCGTGGTAGCGATGCTGAAGGAGCTCCCGCGCCTTTGGAGCCAACCGATTCAGACACTCGCGTAATGCAGGCAGGCGTCTTTGAAAAAAGCTATTGTCGGGAGCCTCGTCGCAAAGCAGGTTCAGCGTCTCCTCGGTAAGGCCGGGGTTCATGATTTTGCGCCGGGCTTCCATCAATTTGAGCCGAGCAATGCCACAGGCCCACGGGATAAAATTGCTGCCGACCCGGTAGGTGTGGGCGCGCCGCGTAACGACAAGAAATGTCTCTTGGATGATGTCGTCCGCATCAGAAAAGCCCGGCTGCAGCGAGAGAACAAATGCGCGGATGACGTTTTGATTGCGTACAAACAGCTGCTGAACCATCACGGTTACCGCTGGATTGCTCACGCCCTCGTCGCTGGATTTATTTGGATCGCTCATCTCGTCGTAGGGTATTGAGGCGAAGTGGCAAAATGTTACCTAAAAACTTTAAACTTTTTTCCGCGACCTCTTACTTCGAAAGGTTCTCCAGGATTTGCCCGATGAGCGCGGTGGCACTTTCCGGAGTGTACGTGACTAAGCCATCCGTGTAGATCCCAGCAAGGCAGCTGCTCAGGTCTTCCCGACTGAACAAGACTCCCCAATGATCGCCCACACGGATTCCGCGAAGCTGAGGTGTATGAAAATCTTTCTCCACCGACCGTGCATACCGCCGGGATTCCACGGGTAAGGCGAGACCTTGATAAAGCGCGTCACCAGCGGCAATTGGTTGACGCAGTTGCGCCGCCTGATCACCGAACATCGTCACGAGTTCCCACTGAATCGAATCTGTAAACGCTTCCGAGTTCCCGGCTGAATCGATCAACAGGGTCCCGCCGCCGTTAATAAAGTCGGTGATATCCTTACGCTCTTCCGGCGTGAAGGAGAGTGCCTGAGTGCCCGTTAAATGCGCGACTTGATAGCCGTTTAAGCTTCCCTGGGTCAACTTCACAAACCCGAATTGCAGGTCGAGGTTACCCTTGTTGTGCAGAACAGACGCAAGGTGAGACCATGCTGCCGGTTCAGGATCGAAGTTTCCGCTGTATTGAATACGGGCCAGTCGCAAAGCTTTACCGGGTTGGATCTTCGCGTCTAAAACGGGCAGCTCGGTCGCGCCCTTTTCCCGGATGTTCTCGCCACTGGTCTCGTAGTTGTAAAGGTTACTCAGATTACGCCATTCATCGGTCTTTATGTACATGCGGCCTTGCCAACGCTTAGCGTAATCCACTCGGATGAAGGACATGAGGTTGCGGATTCCGTTATTAATCGTGAGAATCAAATTTTTGTGAACGATATCATTATGTTGAAACTGCTCCAGCGTGTAGTAGGGGTAATTCGAGGGCAGAACACGCATGACTTCCTTGTCCGAATTCACGTATTGTGGAAAAAGCTCAGCCACCAGTGAAAAGTAGCTTTGGGCAAAGGGATAATTGAAATTATACGCATCTTCGACTCCATCTGGATTCGCAAAAACCATTCCACCCTCTTGTACGTACTGTTTGAGCTTCTCTTTTTCTGCTGGCGAGAAGGATAGGGCCTGATCTCCGCTGATGTAGAGGATGGGGGCTTGGTGCATATCTTCCATCGACGAGTGGTCCAGATCCACGGTCTGCCAATTCAGGGGTCTCAGCTCGTTAATCGCCGCCCAACGAATCAAGGTGGCGACGTCTCCTGGACGCTGGTTCCAATGGCCCTCGCTCATCTTGCCATCGACCGTTACGTTGTACTGAAGCTTATTAATCAGCACAGCTCCACGACCCTTCGCCACGAACCGAAGCGCCAGAGCTGTGGGGGTGATATTGGGTGAGTCACCGCCAAAAGAGCCGTCGTTATTTTGCTCCTTCACTAACCAATCTTGGCCCTCTTTAAACCAGTCGTGACTCCCTATGTATTTTCGCCCTGCCAAGCGCTCCGTTCGCTCCATTTCAGACAATACCGTGTAGGGAGAAATGCTTTCGGCAGTCATTTCATCTAAGTTTGCTGGGTAATGAGTCCCCAGCCACGCCCAAGCTTTTTCGAGCTCCGGACGACTGGGATTTCCCGCACAATGCAACCATGCTTCAGAATTACCGTAGTCTTCCGCCACCAGGAGAGCGTTCAGGGCCCTGAGCGTGGATAGAAACGCAGCACCGCGTCCCTCTCCTGAAACTTCCCAACCGCCATCTGGGCTTTGGCTTTGTTTCAAGGTCTGCTGGATCGTTTCCCAGAACGTATTTCCCTCCGGTAAGCGATAGCCCATCAGGATGCAGTTATCCATCGCCAGCGCCATTCCTTCTAGCGCTTCGACGTCGTCTTCCTTTTTCGAACTGAGGTTCTCCACCAAGTACCGACCGTGGGACATAACCGCATCTCTTAAGTCGACTGAGCCGGGCTCCGCTTCCGGTGTCTTACTGCCCAGGACCGAGAGTGCCTGCAACCGAGCTGCCAATGCTTGAGGGGAAAGACTCCCCGGCGCTTGATTTGCGATTAAATAATCCAGGGCCGGTTTGTTCTTAACCATTTCCTGGATGTTCGGATCGTATCCTTTTACCGAGCAGAATAATGCCTGGAGGGTGTAGGCGGTTGGTAAATCTCGGTCTGGCTCGGAAGCGGTCGGCCCAGGCTCCCATGTTCCTGCTGAATTACGAACCGATTCCAGAAATATCCGCGCTTTCTGGATCGCCGAGTCCACCTCCTGGGGAGTGGCTGCATGACCGTTTAACGCCAAAAATAGGAAGGGAACAACCGCTAGAATTAACTTTTTCATAAGGCTTTACTAAAATCGAAACCGATATCTTCCGGCACCAGATCTTGATGTTCGCTTGTGTCGGTACAGAAAACTGAGCGAACGGCATCGAGATATCCAAAGCCGTATTGTCGAGTCGGGAAAATGTAATGCCCCTCGCCAAATTCATTCCAATTATCGAGCAGGACGATCTGATGATCCAAACGATCCGCAGGGCGTTGGTCGACCGCGTCCTGAGCCTGCTTGCACAGCGACTCGTATTGAGCGGGAGTTGTCTGCCACTTCGCTCTCGG
>CAVURW010000064.1:0-63736 GCA_963743595.1 uncultured Verrucomicrobiae bacterium | reverse complement strand
TAGGCTGATGTAGGGATGCCGCTGACGTAGTTATTGCCGCTGGTGCCAACGACGACCGAGCCGTTGCCGCTGACGCCGGTTGTGTTGTAGTTGAAATTGTCGCCCGGCAGCCAGGTCAGCCAGGTGAGGCTGGCGGCGGCATGGGCGCAGGAAGCCGTCGTCAGAACCCAAAGCGCGCAGACGACCGCCCGCATTGTCCTGGGCCTGCAACTGTTACTGATTCCGTCGTAGTGAATAGTCTTCATCGTTTTTATAGATTGGCTCGCGGTCATAGAGTCCGGTGTCCGGCCTAACGCGTTTTGGTGTTTAGTCCGAAAACCGGGCTTCACGGATTCAGGCAGCGGGGGAGAGAAATCTTACGCGGCATTTTCATTTTGTTTCCGCGATCCGCCCTGAGCGCCAGGTCCCGGCATCTTTATCGGTTGGGGCGGGAGCGCGGCTTTGTGTCCATGCCCTCCTCGGTGTCACCTCTCGGTCGTGCGCCGGGGCCACACACTGCCGTGGGTTTGGCTTCAAAAGGTGTTATCCTCTTGATTGAGTATCGCTTCCGTTGAGTCGGGCGTGCGTAAAACTCGCCCCTTCACCAGGCACTAATTTAGCTGCTCGTTTTCGGGGTCGCGGTTTTACTCATCCTGGACCTTGATCTCAAACAGCGAGCGGATGAGTATTTGTGGACGTCCAAGATGCTGCGTAATCGTTCCCTCCACCGTCACGGTTTTGTTCACAAATCCGCGCAGCCGCGATTCACGGAATTCGGCCGGGTTATCCGAGATTCTGAAAGAAAGCGCCAGACCCTCATGATAATCCTGTGTGAAATTCAGGTAAAGGAAAGTCTGCGAGCTTGACGTGCCGAACTTCACCACGCGCCCCCTGATCTTTACCTTTTCTCCCAGACGCTTCAGAAGCGCGGCTCCATCTCTGGGGTCCAGAAAACCCGGCAGAACCTCCGCTTCCTGTGCCACGGCGGAATTCGCACTCAGCGACTGGGGCTTGGACGAAACGGCATTGGTAGCTGCGCCCAACTCCCGCGCGATGTTGCGGTACAAAGCGGCGAACTCGGGCCGGGACCCCTCCCACAGAGACGCCAACTTGCTAAACACGATGCCGTTCGTGCGCTCCAGATCCAAGGCCTCGAGCAGGCTGGGCAAATCATCCTTTGCTGCGAGTTTTTGAGCATAGTCGCGAACCGTGATTTGCGAATCGAAACTGAGGGGGCGTGTGGTCCGGTCTGCCAGATACCATCCGGCCCATTTGACAACCGGGTCGGACTGGTCGGCAAGAGCAATCTCTCTGCGAAGCCGCTCAAGCTGAACCTCGGGAGCTTTTATGTGCTCGGCGAGGCCATCTTCGTTGAGTCGCGCACCGGCCATGGCTTCGGCGAGGTCCGCCAGCCAGGAACCCAGGACATTTTGAACCCCGAACCACGGGTAGATCGCCACCTCCTTTAGCCGTGGTCCAGCCGTCAAGATGTGAGAACCATCCGGGCTGAAAGAGGCCCACCGCGCACCCGCGGGGTGTCCGAACGGGGCGCATAACGGGCGGCCGACCCGCGCGTCCCACACTACCGTACCGCCCACACCCGAGGTTAAGACTTCCCGGCCGTCAGGGCTGAAACTACCTGCAAGTAACCTGTGGCCTTTGCTCTGGGTCAGGGGTTCGGTCACAGGAACGCCGCTGGCCCGGTCCCAAACTCGAGCCGTGCCGTCCTCAGAGGCGGTCAGAACCCGCGTATCGTCCGGGCTGAAGCAGACCGAAAGCACGCCATGACCATGAGGAAACCGTTGGACGGGTTGGTTCGTAGGGCAATGGGCGTCCCAAAGCTGCGCAGCATCGTCCCCCGACGCCGTGGCTAACCAGCGGCCATCGTGGCTGAATCGCGTCTGCCAGACCCAACCCTGGCGGTACGTTAGCGGCTCGCCGAGCCGCTTCATTGTCCTGAGGTCCCAAACCTCGGCGCGGTCAAGCTGGAAGGACACCGCCAGACGCTGGCTGTCCGGGCTGAGAGCGATGCTCTCGACCGCGCCGAGCGAATTTGTAATCTCTCCACGGAGCAGTCCCGTTTGGGCGTCATAAACCCTGGCGGCACAACTGTTGGTTGCTTCTGATACCAACGTCCTCGCCCCTTCGCCGCTGCATACCAAGCGTCCGTCGGGGGTGAAAGCGAGGTCCGAAACCTGCCTTGAGTGCGCTCGTTGAGTCCACAGCAGCCGCTGTCGAGCGATGTCCCAAACTTCCAACAACTCCGTCGGCCGTTCCTAGCGCCAGTAAGGAAGAGTTCGGGCTAAACGTGGCGAGGTTCACGATTTGTTCCGGAATCGACGCTGAGGCTACGAGCGAGCCATCATCGCTCCGATGAACTTCTGCAATGCCGGAACGAGCAACTACGACCACGAGTTGCCCGGCGGGAGCGTAGCAGGCCCAGTCAACCGGCGCGGAACAGCGCAGGAGCAGCGGCGTTGCTCCACCCGGCCGGGTATCCCAGGTACCGGGTCCGTGGCGAGTTCGTTTTCCCAAGGGGCTCATACTGCGCCGTCGCCAGGTAAGTGGCGGTCGCGCCCCAGCGAAATCCGACCCGAGTTCCGTCGGGAGCCCCAGCCGCAAATGACTCGCTTGCCGCCTCGCCGGAGAGCACGTTCCAGATTTGCACCTCGCGGTCGCGGTAATAGGTAGCGAGCAACCTTCCCTCTGGACTTAGGGCCATTGTAAAGATGATGGTTGCCAGGTCCTCGCTCGTGAAGACTGGTCTCTTTGCAGCGATATCCCAGACCTGCACGACAGACGTTCCGATGATCAGGTGCCGGCTATCCGGAGTGAAGACTGGGGTGCAGTAATGGGTCGATCCCCGAATTGATGGCAGTATGCGCTCGCCAGTCTCAGTCGAAAAAACCCCCACCTCGTAGTCTGTGCAGAAAGCTACGACTTTGCCGTTGGGGCTGAAAACTAGTGGAACATCTGCCAGCAGCGAATCCTCTCCGTCAAGCTGGAGGCGTGACAGCTCCTTGCCAGAACGCGTATCGAACACGGACTTTCCCCTGAGTGCAAGCCTGGGCGAGTTGGTTGGCGTCGGAAACCTAACAGCAGGCACGGCGATGCGTTCGCGGACGATAGGAAGAGGGAAGTTGCACTGGCTCAGCAGGGAGACGATGCGCGTGGCGGCAACGGAGTTTGATGAGTTGATGCGCAAAGCCCGGGCGAAGTACGCGAGCGCCCGGCACATCTCTTTTTCACGAACCAGCCGGTCTCCCTCCGTTGTGAGGGATTCCGAGAGAGCCGCGTTGGCTCTGCGCGCTTCGCGGAGGGCTGCTTCCCGCTCGCGCCGTTCGGCCTCGGCGCTGAGATCGGCACGCCGCCTTTGCTCATCGGCTCGCTGCCTGGCGCGGGTAGCGCGGACAGCTTGCCACGAGGTTCCGCCCAGGCCGAGCAAGAGGGCGACCGCCAGAACGGCACCGCCCCCAAAAGCCAGCTTGTTGCGGCGAACCAGTTTTCCAAGCCGATAGACCTTGCTGGGCGGACGGGCGACGATCGGCTCGTTAGTTTGATATCGCTCTACCTCACGCGCCAGCGCGTTCGCCGTCTCATAGCGCCGCGAGCGCTCCTTCTCCAGGCATTTCATCACGATCCAATCCAGGTCTCCCCGAATGAGTCGGACCAGCTTGGGCGGCTCGGACTGACGATGCAGCGCGTGGCGGTCCGGTCGCCGCATCCGTCATGGTGCTCAGCCTGGTCGAAGGCCGCGCGGGTTCCTTCTCGCGAATGAACGCGCCGCATCTCGTCCAAGCCGACTCCGAGCAGTTCCTCCGAGCTCGAACGGCGTTTCGCCGGTCAGCAATTCGTAGAGCAGCACGCCCAGGCTGTAAATGTCGCTGCGCGTGTCCATGTCCAGGCCCGTCATCTCCGCCTGTTCCGGGCTCATGTAAGCGGGCGTGCCGATGAATTGTTCAAAGCCGTGTAAACAGGTCTTGTCGGTCAGCCGTTGCTTGCGGTGGCCTTGGCGATGCCAAAATCAATCACCTTCGGCACCGGCACGCCGTCGTGCAGCGTCACCAGAATGTTCGACGGTTTGATGTCGCGATGAATGATGCCCTTTTGGTGGGCGTGCTGGATCGGCCTGGCAAACCTGGATGAACAACTCGAGCCGCTCGCGCGGTGGAGAGATTGTTCTGGTCGCAATAATCGGTGATCTTGATGCCGCGCACCAATTCCATGACGAAGTATGGCCGGCCGGTATCGGTCGCCCCGGCATCCAGCACCTTGGCGATGTTGGGATGGTCCATCAGCGCCAGCGCCTGGCGCTCGGCCTCGAAGCGGGCAATGACCTGCCTGGTGTCCATGCCCAGCTTGATGACTTTCAGGGCGACCCGGCGGCGGACGGGTTCCTCCTGCTCGGCCATGTACACCACGCCGCAGCCGCCCTCGCCAATCTCTTCGAGAAGCTTGTAGCGGCCGAACCTGTCGCCCGGTCGGGCCGTGAGTTGGGCCTGGGCCAGTCCGGCTGATGCCGTCAGCGTGGACTCGTCGGCCGGCGGATCGAGTCGGCGGTCATTGAAAGTTCCCTCAGGCATGGAGCGGCTCGACGGTTTTGGGACAGTTGTTTGTCATGGGCCTTACGCAACTCGGGTTTGGTCGAGAAAGGCGAAGATATGGTTGCCGGCGAAAATGGACGATGGGGGATCCCTGTCGTGTGCCTAGACTCATACGTGCTTGCTGGGTATCCAGTACCCTCACGTCTGAGGTTCCTCACCACCCAAATAAGACCAATCATCACTACCTACCTGCACAGATATTGAGCAGCAGCAGCACGTAGATTAAATTTTATCTCTTTCCAGGAGGACACCTTCATTTAGCATCTGTATTCCTCAACCTTGCAAAGATGGGCTATGCCCTGATTATTTGAATATCTACTTGGAATGCACTTTCTTTGACCATGGCTTTGCCAAATTCAAACCTCACAAAGTAGGGCTGTGTGTAACAAAAAAACCAAATTCTCTTTTCACGTTCCTTAACAGTCTTCTCAGTGACAATTTTTTTTACTCCAGCCTGATCACTGTGTCCTGCGTAAATATCTGATAATATCTCAGCCTTGTTGCTGCGGGCTGAAGATCCCTTGCATGCCCAAAGTTCAGAATGCCGCACAGCCACTCAGCCTGTGCCCTGCGGGACCCAGCACTCTCCAGCCATCTGGGCCAGGTTGATGTATCTGAATTCGGCCCCGGAAATGTGGTCACCGGCCTCAAAATGAGGTGCTGGCGATCACGCCCTACTCAAAATAAGAAAACCGGTTTCCATTTCTCCACTCCCAGGAAGTGAAAGTGGGCATGATTGCGTTGCACTGAATACCAACCACTTGTTTACCGGAATGCAATGCGGTCACCCGCTATGACAAGGTTGTCCAATGCAGCAATACGTAAAGTTTATTGTTACTGTACTTCATCAGTCGTCTTGCTATATACTGTAATGTTATAATTTTTGGTTAAACGGAACGGTTTTGATTTTCGCACAGCGAATTTGGGCCTTCTCTGGAATTAAAATGTTTTGAGGGGTAAAGTTAGTTGACGTTAGTTGCAAATTAATTAAGAAACACTCGCCAACCCTCAAAGTATTCTTTTTTATCAAATAAAAATAAAATCTAAAGATTAATGTAATTTACGGTACTTTAAAATTTATTTATTTAATTATTTATTTCTATTGTATAACAATTGTCGATTGCTTATCAATTTATTATCTTCAATCGTCCCTCATTAAATTTAATTTTAAAAGCGTAATTCCAGAGAAGGCCCAAATTCGCTGTGCGAAAATCAAAACCGTTCCGTTTAACCTAATTTTTTATTTGATATGAATTATGAAATAAATTTGGATTTCATTGGAACCGGTGTAAGAGGAACCGGTTCCGGTTCCGGTTCCGGCCGGTACCGGTTCCAGAAAATTTTTGGAACCGGTACCGGCCCGGTTCCAAAAAAGTTGGATCCGGTGCATCCCTAATATATATATTTGAAAGCCAAATTATTGTTATTAAGAAAATAAATTTAGAAAATCCACCGAATTTTATTCGTAACCAGCTCTTGACGCTTAACAATATCAGCAACAAATCAAGTTCGGCCATCAGGCCGAAAATTTTTGAAATTATCTTGAAATTTTGCAAAAATTATTCAGGAATGTTACACAAAAAAAGGAAAAATGAATTATATTTTGATTTGAGATTTTCTTGGTCCTTACAGTGAGTTTTCTCCTTTTTGTATGAGAAATAAGCCAAAATTGTGGCTAGTGTCCCGCTTGCCAATAGTGGCTTCAGGGCCTGGATAGGCTAGATGTGTTGTGAGACTTGAAATCACTTGCTTAATTTATGTCACAATCAATCTAGTCAACACTGGGTTATCTTCTGTTAACGATACATGCAGGGTCGTAGCTACCATTTTGGGCAATCGAGGCACTAGTGTCTCCAAATATTGTTGTGCCCAATAAATTTCCCATTAGCAAACTCAGGAGTGTTGGGCAATCCTGTCCAAACCCCTCCAAACGGGTCAGGCACAGCTACAGCCCTGCATATATATATATATATATATACATGTATATATAATTAATCTTAGTTGTGTAGTATTTGAAATTACTGAATACTATAGTTTTATGATAAATGCTTTTTTGAAACTAAATATTTAGTGAATACTTTTTAAAATTTAGCATGCAGTAGAAAATATTTCGAGTATTCAGTAATTATTCCAATATAAAATAAAATTTCATATTTTATTCATATTTGTATTCTTCTTAAGAATTGGAGAGGTCCTTGAAGGTTTAATTATGAGATTTTTAAGCCGGTTTTAGTAATTCTTATAAACTGTTTTATTCTTGCAATGTATTTTGTTTCACTCGTTTAATATTAGAAAGAGATAATTTAATTACTGCGTAAAATATGAGCAAAACTTAGAAAGTACATTCTGCACTGTTAAATGTCAGTCTCCAAAATTTATGGTGAATAATATCACGATATGATTCGGGAACGAATCGAAGAAAATCCAACAACATCAATCAGACGCCTTTCATTGGCAACAGGAATCAGCAGCTCCAGTGTCTATCGCGCTACTCAACAACTCAATCTCTCCCCTTATCGGCCACAGCACGTGATTGAGTTAAGCGACGATGATTTTGATAGGCGCCTCGAATTCGCCCAAGAAATGCTGGTCAGTTTTGATGAAAATTCCACTCTTCTCGACAAAATAATTTACTCTGATGAAAGCGAATTCAAACTCAATGGACAAGTAAACAGGCACAATAGCTGCTATTGGTCTTCCCGAAACCCACACGCTACAGCTCCGGTCCGGCACACTTCTCAGGGCGTGATGGTGTGGTGCGGAATAACCTCCACCCGAATCTTTGGACCATACTTCTTTGATGAAAACGTCACTGGAGAGTCATATCTCAACATGCTTCAAGACTTTTTGTGGCCTCAAATCAGGCAGCGTGGCCTCCACTTTCAATAGGATGGGGCGCCAGCCCACTATGCCCTGCAAGTCAGGACCTGGCTGGACCAGAAGTTACCTGACCGCTGGATCGGAAGGAGGGGTCCAAAAGAGTGGCCCGCGCGCTCCCCAGATCTCAGCCCCTGCGACTTCTACCTTTGGGGTCGCCTCAAGGATCTCGTTTACCGAGAGCCTTCCGCATCAATCAATGAGCTCCGCGAGCGGATCCGGAATGCAGTTCTGGAACTGCAGCCAGATGAGTTGCGTGATGCGTGTCGAAGTGTGCGCTCACGTCTCGAACGCTGCATCGCGCTTGAAGGACGCCAGCTGACTGACTCTGTCTAAGTTTTATTTGTACAACCATGTACTCATTCTAACAGCATCATCATTTATTGGCTATCCTTATTCAATTTTTTATAAATTTAAATTAAACACTGTCCAATGACTTTTGAAACACCCTATATATTATAAATATTAATACTAAATATTTTTCTCTGGCACTATTCAGTAATTCTACTGAAAAAATATATTTTAGTTTTCTCTCCAAACACTGCTTATATAATATCATCAGCAGCAGGGAGCCATTAAACAGGGTGGGCACTGGACACACTATTAATAACTAATGAGAAATCTTTTTAATTAAAATAAGTTGAGTTAGTGAAAAAAAGTTCCTCAACCACTGGGTGGGCACGTGCTCTGAGTGCGCCTATACACCTGCCGCCTATATCTAATGTTCTATATAAATGTTACACCCTCAATTTAATGTTTCCGATAAATTTCTTATATACTTTGAGGGTAATTAAACATAGAATATTTATAAATAGTATTTACCCAAATAGCAAATTAGCATTTCAATTTGTAATAACGATAATCCATTGAACAATTATTATCACTTTACCCCTTCTTCATTGCGGCTCATCCACAATCTCTAGCTGCGTCCCATTCCAGACCTGTAAAATGATAAGTGTAAACTGTAAAGGAACATTTATAAATTCGATGAATAAAACCTCCAACGGGTCTTAGATTCTCGAAGGTCACTCGACTGATTTCATTTCCTATCCGAAAATTCGTAAACTCCATACAATTATTATTAAATTCATAAAATTATAAAAATTACAGGTAATTATAAAAATCATTACCTGCAAGCCCACTACCAGTTGCTACTCAGCTGAAAATATTCTGGAACGAGCGGACTGCCTGATTGATTGAGTCCCCCATTCCAATGCAATCAGGGCCGCGATAGACCCCTCGATCAATTATCAGTTATTGATCCAAATTATCAGTTACCGATTATCCAGTTGATCTGCACCATCCGGGATAGATCATCCCTTTGTCTTCTTCAAAGTAATTGCGATGATTCCATCCGAGAAGCCAACTCAAGTCCACGAACGGCTTACTACCCAACTCCAGTCTATTAAAATCAAATTTATTTTTAATCACAGTTTTAATCAAATTATTCTATCTATAATTATTTAATCTCTATTCATAACAATACCCTCCGACAGCGAGTCCGACGGCCGCTAAAACAAGATTGCAGTTGGATTTACTGTATTACAGAGTACCCGAAACAATGCGGTGGGTAACACATTTTCATGTGATTGCATTATAGTTGAACTATTATTTTAGAAAAAATAAGTATAGAAAATATCTAATAACAAAGCAAAATTTATGCCCTGTGTGCCGAAGTCCAGGATGTGTCGTTGCGGTCAGGGGTTCGGTCCATTATCCGCTTTTTGGTATCCGACAGCGCGTTTGTTGCAATTGCAGCGGACGAAGTGCCAATTCCCCGATTGACAAAGGGAAAATAGGCTCCAATATGTTTCTAGCAATACGATATCATTATGTATAACCTTAACCAGCGTTTCGTATTATTAATCCTGTTTCTCACCGGCGGCACGGGTTACTTCGGCATCTGGCTGGTGGAAGGGTTGCTGGCGCTGAATCAAGAACGGCAACTGGGAATGAAGATCGCCGTTTTATCGAGGCGACCCGAGCTATTCGCGCAGAAAATGCCGCATCTCGCTAATCGCCCGGAGCTGGAATTCGTTTCTGGAGATGTGCGAACGTTCACGCAATCAAGTTGGTGTGAGAACCAACGGTTTGACGCCATCATACATGCGGCTACCGACACTGTTTGTGCGCCGGGAATGGAAGCCGCCCTCGATCGATTGGACACAATCGTGGAAGGAACGCGGCGTGTTCTTGAATTCGCTGTGAAATCGGGTGCGAAACGGATTCTCAACATCAGCTCAGGAGCGGTCTACGGCAAACAGCCCCGCGAGATGACCCACGTGAAAGAGGAGTATCTCGGTGGCCCCGACCCGCTCAGTCCCACACTCACCTACGGTGAGGGGAAGCGAATTGCGGAGCACCTCGGCGTGATTTTTGCGCAATTGAACCCGGCATTGCAGATGACGATCGCGCGCGGCTTTGCGTTCCACGGTGCGCATCTCCCGTTAGACCAGCACTTTGCTGCAGGGAATTTCTTGCGCGATGCGACGGCGGGCGGGCCGATTCGCATTCAAGGCGACGGCACGCCCATGCGGTCGTACTTATATGGTGCTGATTTGGTCATTTGGCTGCTCCAGATTCTCTACAAAGGACGATCTTGCGTGGCGTACAATCTCGGCTCGGATATCGATTATTCCATTGCCGATGTCGCGCGATTGACCGCCCGAGCCCTGGACCTGCCGGAGAGCTGTGTGGAAATCGCCAAAACGCCGGTTGCCGGGGTGTTACCAGATCGGTACGTGCCGGACGTAACGCGAGCGCGCACGGAGCTTGACTTGCAGGTTTGGGTGCCGTTTGAAGAACAAGTCCGTAGAACTGCGCAATGGTGGAAACAGCAGGGATAAAGAATCGCCACCCCGTACAATCGCGTCGATGCTTTAGTCCATCTTGTTATTACGATTCACGACTCCCAGAAGGTCTAAGATGGGATCGGGTGTCGGTGTCGGGTTTCGTAATTGCCAGGGATTGTGGCCGCCTCTTGGAGTCGGGGTCGGATTATGCGTCTGTGGAGCAGGCGTGGGACTTGGCGTGTGTGTAGCAACCTGCGTCGGTGTCGGTGTTGGAGTGGTCGTGGGCTTTAGCGAAGGAGTTGGCGAAGGTGTCGCTGTGGGCTTCGGTGTCGGTGAGGGAGTTGGCGAAGGTGTCGCTGTGGGCTTCGGTGTCGGTGAGGGAGTTGGCGAAGGTGTCGCTGTGGGTTTCGGTGTCGGTGAGGGAGTTGGCGAAGGTGTTGCGGTGGGTTTCGGTGTTGGTGATGGAGTTGGCGAAGGTGTTGCGGTGGGCTTCGGTGTTGGTGATGGAGTTGGCGAAGGTGTTGCGGTGGGCTTCGGTGTTGGTGATGGAGTTGGCGAAGGTGTTGCAGTGGGCTTCGGTGTTGGTGATGGAGTTGGCGAAGGTGTTGCTGTGGGTTTCGGTGTCGGTGAGGGAGTTGGCGAAGGTGTTGCTGTGGGTTTCGGTGTCGGTGAGGGAGTTGGCGAAGGTGTTGCGGTGGGCTTCGGTGTTGGTGATGGAGTTGGCGAAGGTGTCGCGGTGGGCTCCAGTGTCGGTGATGGAGTTGGCGTCGAAGGCGAAGGCGTTGGAGAAGGGGTTGGAGTCGGAGTCGCTGATATTGTGGTTATTTTCAGGATTAACGCAGAAGCTTGAGGCACATTCACAGTTATCGCATTTCCGTTAATTCCACTTGTTAACGTTGTCCACGATTCTGAATAGGTTCCGTCTGTAGCTATCGAGGAGCCGCCTAAAGAAATGGAGGTGGTGGTGCTTGTAACATTTGGTGCGGTCAATAGCGTGGACTTAGCAGAGTCAATTATAGTACCGGACGGCAGATTGACCGTTACATTTGCGACTCTGCCGTCGTTTCCGGAGACTCCACTATCTTTATTTATAATCGTCACAGTGATGGTGTTGTCTGGAGCAACTACCGCGTAGGAATTTAAATAAAACGTTGGCGTTTCACTGGGTATAGTGGTCGCCGTGTTTACCATCGTTCCCTCGGAACCCAATTTGAATGCCAGAAGAGCATAAGCTAGTCCCCAAGCGGTTTGAGCCGCACTTGGGGTGGAGGATGCACTGGCAAAAGCGGAGTACGCATTTGGAGAACCTGACACCGTCGAACTGTGATATCCCGTGTGGAAGTTAATGCCCGTAGCATAGTGGCTCGCCCACCAATATTGATAGTCTAGGCCCCACAGAGACGCTGCATAAGCGTTACTCGCTCCTAAAACTCCTCCAACAGAAAAGCTGTTGGTTTCTTCCAAACGATAAGGAAGCAAGGGTTGTGCTCCGCCGGTTGGAAGGAGTTTTTGGAAAATAGGCGTGTACCAAGTCGAATCGTTCCCGAGCATCTTTTGACAATCGTGAAGTGCTGTCTTGCCCGCTTCACCCGTGCTAGAACCGAAGGGATACTCATGTTGAGTCGCGTATGTAATGTAGGAATTGTATTGAGAGTAAATTCCGGACTGTGCAAATTGGCTATTGAAATCAGTAAAGTAGATTTCTTGGCTCGGCCAAGCGCTTGGTCCACAAAAGTGTGCTCCCTGGCATTGTGGTGTGGTGATGATCGACTGAAAATAGGGCAGCCAATGTGCAATATAGGAACTATATGGTGATAGATAGACATTTGGCTCATTGCCTATACAGAAGGAATCTAGACTGCTCGAGTATTTGCTCAGAATATATTCTGTTTGATTAATTGATTGAACAATTGTTGGGTCGGTTGGCACCGCTGAGGGATTAACTCCTTGAAGTCTGAAGCTAAATATCACTTTAACATTCGCTGCCTGGGCAAATTCAAACAGATTATCAATATCAGAATTCGATAGATTGACACTCGATTCATCGACGGTACTCCCACCGACTCGAAGATTCTTGATTCCCATTGTCTTGAATATCTGAATGAGTGTCGTATTAGCCGGGTTAAAATAGGCCCCTCCTTTTACGGAACTGGCTTCGACACTCAATCCTTCAAAACTAGAAGGCATCTGAGTTAACACCGATTGAGGATTCACTGAGATGGTTACAGGAACTTGAGCAACTGCCGAACCAGTCACTAAGCAGAGACCGGATAGAAGTGTAAACAGTCTAACCCAGAGAGTTTTGGTGAACATTGACAAGAGTTAGCCCTAGAAGCTAACAATATCGAACGGTAACGAGTCTCTCTAAGTACCTTTCATGTCAGTATTTGCGAACTTATCATTTCATGTTCTGGATAATTACGTGGTGAGACAACGTGAAGCCTGTAAATAGAATTGCTCTGCTTACATTTAATCTATCGCGAATGAGAAGGCTATTAGCTAATTAGAATCTGCAGTCAGTTCTGCACCTGCCATTCGGTAGGTGGTGGGAGTAGAGCCCACTTGTTTTTTGAAAGTCGTCGCGAAATGACTCCGATTTGAGAAGCCCGACTCATATCCGACGCTTTCCACTTTCATCGAAGTGGTCGTGAGCAATTTCTTGGCATGATTCAACCGTAAGCGGATCAGTTCATCGATCATCGCTAGGCCGGCGTGTTGTTGAAATTGCTTTTGAATCCACCGCAGGGAACGCCCGTTCCGAGGGATATCCTTGATCTGGATGGGACGACGGAATTCCGACCGAATGAATCGAAGGGCTTTGGCCGTGCTGAGATCGAAAATGGCGAGCGTATCGCTGGAAGCTCGGACAGTTACGCCTTTGCTGGGCACAATAATCGACTCTTGTCCTAGCTTTTCGTTGTTCATGAGACGATCTAGCATCTCAGCGGCACGGTAACCGATGATCTCATCGTTAAAATTAACGCTTGATAGAGGAATCGGGGCTAGATCGCAGATCACATCGGTATCATCAATCCCAACAACCGCGACTTCTTCAGGAACGTGAATTCCCAAATCCATGCAGGTATTAATGGCCGAAATAGCGGTGTGATCATTTGCGCTAGATAATCCTAACGGACGAGGGAGTGTCGGCAGATCACGGAGAAGGTTCGCGTGGCGGATGAGGACCGGCGTGATCCCAGCGTTGGCGGCCGCATCCAGAAATCCATCTTCACGCTTAGCTTGCGTTATTCCATATTCGTTTCGAACAAAGACGAGATTTTGAAACCCAAGCGAAATCAAGTGGCGTGCGGCCAGGGCACCCCGTTCGAAATTATCTCCGGCGACGCGGATTCCATTGAAGTGGGTTCCGTAGCAACTGAGATCTACAATCGGTCGGGCAAACGATTTTACATATTTAATAACGTGCGGAACATTAGTAACCTCTTCTCCCACATAAGCAATAAACCCATCGCTCACGTATCGCTCTTCGACGGGAAGCCGTTGGTTCCAGCGCATCTGGCAGTCAAGAATCCAATTGTGTTCACGGGCATATCGCCCGACGCCATGGAGAATACCGTCCCGCCACCACGCCTGGATGAGCATCACCCGCTTACGGTTCTGCTGTACGCCGTTAAGTACCGCTCTACCCGACTGAGAAATATCGGTCATCAAGGGTAAAGAACCCCGATTTTACCGAAAAGTCACCCGAATTTGTTCGTTTTTGCGAATTGGGTTCCGTCCTATTTTTTCCTAGTCAAGTTTACGTCCAAAGTAACCCTTCAGATAGATCTTTTGGATCACACTTGGGTCCAAGGCTTCGTTGTAAATCCGAAAGTCGTCAAACAAACCGTTATAACCCTTGCCCAATCGGAATGAACCCGGTGGTTTTAACTCCCTGGTGCCTGGCAGAGTCATCAGAGGCTGGCCATTCCGATATACGACTATAGTGGATCCGTCAGATGTGACAGCGAAATGAGTCCACTTATCAATATTGGAAGCACTGATGGTGCCACCATAGAACCATTGTCCTTGGGCATTAAATCGAATTTTATCCTGACCGATATCCATACTAAAGAACTCTGGTCCATTAATATCAATAAATGTGGCATCGTCATGAGAGTCTGCTTTAAGCCAAAACGACATCGTGAACGCTTTCTGAATCGATTTTCTTAAATCTATTGGAACGGTGACACCTGCGTTAGGAAAACGAGCGGCGTTTCCGATTATCCCCGGCTCCAGAGTTACCCCAGTTGCGGGAATTCCTGGAATGGTGGGTTGGTTGGGAGGAAGCGATCCATTAAGGATCGTGTCCATCGACCACGACGCCACCAAGCCCGGCACGCCTTCTGGATCGAAGCCTTTTGCGGATTCGATCTGCTTGGGAAGTTGGGCAATTTGTTGATCCAAAGCGTCTGTGTCCGGATCGATTAGCTTCGGGATCGGGTGGTTCAGGGCCACGATTTCCTGCCTGCTACGCAGGATGCGCACATCCGTTTTTCCGCACTCTCCAGGGCTAAAATCGACCTGGTCGGATTGGCCGGGAAATTGAATTAAGAGTTGGTCGTGAGCCGTATTCCAAGCCGTAATAGGCAGCGCTTCCCCAAGCTTAAAAGGGTAAAGAAGAACCTTAAATCTTGGCGCAATGGAGACACAGGAAATGGTGAGAAGATTGGTCTTTTTATCCTTGGGACCAGCGGGCTTGTGCGCGTCGTTCATCTGCTGCACCGAGCCTTCGACAGGACCGCCAGCGTCCAGCAGACGCACCAGTAGAGCGGGGCTCCCCGTTTGAGCGGAAGCACCCGTCGGCTTTGGAGTCATAATCATGTCGGTGGATTGTGCGCCATCGACCTGTTTTGATATTTCCTGGAGATCGTTCATTAGAGTCAGATTCCAGTCGTATTGGGCGGGCATGCAATCGCGTTGTATATCGTCTACTATTAGAGCGTAAGGATGCGTTCCACGAACCAGTCCCGCCGTACGAAACGACTTAATAACGGGCAAGTTAACTTCTTTAGTTCTTGCCGAGACCGCTCCATCGACCGCACGCCAGTCGGGTGAAAACTTTAAAGGCATATCGAAAGCGGGAGATCTGATTTTCGTGTATGCAAAATCATTGAAAGTCTGATCGACTAGTTTCCAGCCGACACCCAAGTCCAGGTTCCCAGTGAGCACATCTTCCTTAGTGGCCGACTTATGATTTTTGGTCGCGCCTGTTCCGCCCCAAACCCAGTCCCAACAGTATTTCGCATCCCCGACCATAAATGTAGCGAGAGGATTATCGACATAGTCCACCACTCGTCCGGGTGTCGAATTACTCTGTTCTCTGCCATCGATGAGAACGGTGTCGCATTTCCAACCTAAATCCTGACCACCGTCCCAGGGAATCGTGACCCATGATCGGCCCTGCCCAGTCAGCATAATTCCGTTTCGATCTCGATAGGGATGGCCGCCACTGGCCCCGCGAACGTGCATGGTAAGGAAGGTGGCGTCTTTGTCCCACGAGGATCTCGTCATCATTACCGCCCGCTGGCCGCAGAAAAACGTGTTAGAAAGCGCCAAAGATTGAGGTGTCACAGTGGAGTCATAATTGGTAGCGAAAATGGCTGAAAGCACGACCATATTCCAGACCCAATCACAGCGATTCGGCAACTTCATGTAGTCATCACCCACGGCACAGCGATAGAGGAAATCAATACGCTTATCTTGCGGATAGAGATAATGTGCAATAATCAGGTCTATTGGCGTTGAGACCCCTGGCTGATCCAACCCACCAAGCATGTCAAAAAAAACAAACTTATCCTCCGTGGGTTGGAGCGATTTTATCGTGAAATTACCGTAGTGATTTCGAATTGTGGGATGTTCTGAGAGCGGTGAGAGTCCATACTTATTCGCCAGGCGATCGAACATAACCACCGAGTCGATTCCCAGAAGCGATTTTCCCTCCCCTTCAAAAACTGCACCGCTTTTGAAATAGGAAGTCGTGTAAAAATTCCTCCAGCCCCGATAGAGTCCTCGAAACTTGAGGTCGTTAAAACCCGGTTCACCTTCGATTGCTAATAGATCGTAGGTCCAATATGAGAATGTGGCCCAGTTGCTTCTGGCGGTTTCTGCGTTATTGAATGTGCCGTAGTTATCGTGCCAGGCCGATTGAGTGACCAATTCATCATGCACGATCTTTTTCTGGTCATCAGCCATCCAATTGAATATGAAATCGTAGATCAGAGCCAAGCAGACTGTTGTATATTTGTTAGTCGAAGGATTTGGCGGTTCACCCGGCTTGACCGGTTTATCGCTCTGGGCACGGTGCTCCTGCTCAAGTTTAACCCAGGTAGTTACGGCGCTAGCCAACCGCTTTCCTTCCACGGCATCGTCTTCGATTAAGCAGCGGAATGCGTCCACAGCTGCCATATTGACAAAGTGACCCGAATAGCCGTCAGTCGGTTTTTTACCATCTGCTAATTCGCTCAGCCAATCTTCATGCTTATAACCTCCCGCAAGCATGATCGGCACACGTGCGTGGAGCCCGCCCCAGCCTCCATTTAAGACGTCTGGCTTGGCATAGTCCGCCTTATCGTCGTACGTCAATCTCAGCGCATTGCTGTAGGCGAGAACATTTTTCCACGCCGCCTGACCAGCGTTCGTCTCTTTTAAACGCTTTCGGATTGCGGGCAAATCCTCAGCAGAGAAAAAGAGTCGAGGATGAACGCCAGCAGGCGGAACTTGCCCCAGCGGTCGCACGCCTTCTGCACTAAAGTCGATAGGGACGGTGGAAAAGTCATTCGGCTTAAATAAGCTCCATGGGACGGGCTCATCACTGCTATAGGACCAGGTCGTTTTATCGCCATAAGCGGAAGCTTTAACGATCGGATCAACTTCAGCACCTAGGACGGAATCAATTCTGATGAGTAGACTTGTAATTATTAGAAATTGAAACGTCCGCATAAGAATTATGAATTAAATTTGCCATCCCGACTTGAGGATAAGCGTTGAGTCGATCTGCACTTCGATCCGAGATCGCGATTGAAGGAATTGACACGTAAGCGCATTATAGCGGTGCTGTATGGGCCGTATAGACCCAATTTCGCGAATTTGTATTTGATTTTGCGAACACGCTGCTGTTTGGAATTCGCTGCGTTGAGCTGTATCGAGGCCTAATGCTGTTGGGGGAAGTTCATTCGCTTTTTAGAACACAAACAACGCATTATTGTACATGATATATATATTGCCAGTTGCTGCAATTTATGTATAAACTCCAAGCACAGGTCGGTGGTGGCTCGAAATCTTTGGGGTCGGAGGTGTCGACTTTTAAGCTTCCACCCTTGTATTGGTCCCGATAAATTGATGACTTTTTATTGGAAATTCAATTATCAGCAGCATTTTCTGAAGATATTGATATATTTAACCTTGTGCCGATTTCTCGCAATCATCATCATTAGCACATTCATGCTTTTGTCGCCCCTCTGTGGCCAAACACTGAATCTGAGTGCTCTCACTTCACCTATTCTCTTTCGAGGAGATGCCACAACGGCTTATCGCGATCCGGCAGTGCTTTATGATAACGGCACTTTTTGGCTGATCATCTCCTACGTCACGATCGATCCAGATAAAAAGCCTTATTCTCGACTGGCTTGGACGAAAAGCCAGGATTTGATTCATTGGACACCCATCGTGCCTTTTACCCCCAAAGACCAACACCTGAATTACTCCAGTCCGGGCAATATTGTTCGCTTCGGCAACGAATGGGTGCTCTGTGCTCAAACGTACCCACGGCCCAATGGCGAGCGCTACGGTAACGATGATTCGCGTCTCTGGATCTTCCGCTCCACCGATCTGGAACACTGGAGCGATCCGGAACTCCTCCGAGTGAAAGGTCCTGCAGTGCCTCCAGACAAGATGGGTCGGATGATCGATCCGTTCCTTTTGCAGGACAAGGACGATCCCAGCAAATGGTGGTGCTTTTATAAGCAAAAGGGCATAAGCCTCTCCTGGTCAAATGACCTAAAAGCGTGGACGTTCTTTGGCCGCACCGACGCGGGCGAAAACCCCTGCGTCATCGTCGACAAAGGGGAGTATGTCCTCTCCCATTCTCCCAAAACGGGCATCGGCATCAAGCGCTCAGCCGATTTGAAGAGCTGGCGGGACGAGGGGGTTCTGAGGCTTGGGGAAAAAGAGTGGCCCTGGGCTCAAGGCCGCCTGACAGCTGGTTTTCTCTTGGACTTGCGCAAGGACCCGCGCGTCGGCAAGGTGCTCATGTTCTTTCATGGCTCCGATTATCCTGAAGAAGATCCACGTGGCGGGTTCGATAACTTCGCCAGTATCGGATTGGCTTGGAGCGACGATCTGAAAACTTGGGATTGGCCGGGCAAGAAATGACGATCACAAACCAGCTATTTTGATGATCCCCGATGTTTCATCGCGCTGCGAGCCGCTAACAGTCACTACCACGCCGCCGATGAGCCTTCAGCATCAGTTCTTGTGAAAATGGCAGCTCTGCATAGCAGCGCCGCTGGTTTCCAGGTTCGCTAAAACCAACGAGACACACCCTTACGCAAACACACCAAGCCTTGAATCCAGATGAACAAACTGCAAGGGTGCTCGGTTTATGATAGATCCCTCGAAGCCTCTGGCGGTGATTGTATTGCTGCTACTCCTTGCTTTTAGTTATGCCGAGGCAGATCCGGTCGGCCCGGGTACGATCATTCGAGTTCAAACAGACCACTGTGGGCTAATGCTTTTTGTTGGCAAGGACGGGCGTCTTTACGAGTCAAGCTTTGGCGGTCGATCCACAACCGAGCCAGAGCCGCCGAAAAATGGGGAGTGGCAGAAAGAGTTTTATCCGCAGGCCGGTGATGGCTACATAGCGGAACCGGCGCTGTCCGTGACTCATTCAGACGGGAATATCTCTACCGAGCTGATATTCGTTAAATTTGACATCCAGCCGATCTCACAGGGCGTCGAGATCACCCGCATTCTCCTGAAAGACCCTGCCTACCCAGACAGTGTAACTCTCTGTTTTAAGACCTACGCATCCTTCGATGTCATAGAAGAGTGGACCGAAATTCAACATGGAGAACCGGGACCTATTCAGCTTGATCGATTCGCATCGGCGGCTCCATTTATTGATGGGGATTTGTACATGACCCAGTTCCATGGCGACTACGCGAGCGAGATGAATCCGAGTACGGAGCACCTGACCTCGGGCATTAAAATAATCGACTCGAAGTTGAGTGTTCGTGCGGACTATTACCGGAATCCGTCATTTCTTCTGACTCGCGGAGGGCCGCCGCAGGAGAATTCTGGGCAAGTGTGGGCCGGTTGTCTGGAGTGGCCCGGAAGTTTTCAATTCGCCTTTGAGAGCGATTTCGGTGTGAACCGGGCACTCTGCGGCATTAACCCGTTTTCGTCCTCCTATAAGCTGGAAGCGGGAAGGGTCTTCCAGACGCCTGCCATGGTCTGGGCTTGGAGCGGATCGGGTGTCGGTCCGCTGAGTCGAAATCTCCATCGCTGGGCGCGGCAGTTTGCCGTTCGTGATGGGAATCGTCCTCGCGCCGTGCTCCTGAATAATTGGGAAGCGACACATACGGATTTTAATGAGCAAAAGCTTATTACCCTATTTGATGGCGCGAGAGATTTGGGTTTGGATCTTTTTCTCTTAGATGATGGATGGTTTGGTGTTAAATACCCTCGGAATGGAGACAACTCCGGCCTAGGAGATTGGCAGCCGGACCCCAAGAAGCTTCCCAATGGAATGGGCGCGCTTTGTGACGCGGCCAAGTCACGCGGTCTGCGATTTGGTATCTGGATGGAGCCGGAGATGGTCAATCCAAGGAGCTTTCTTTACGAGCAACATCCCGACTGGGTCGTCCAACAATCCCATCGCCCCTTGCGATTCATGAGGAATCAGCTTGTCCTGGATTTGAGTCGGCCGGAGGTTAAGGAGTACGTGTTCAAGTGCCTGGATGATTTGTTCACGCAGAATCCAGGAGTTTCCTATGTGAAGTGGGACTGCAACCGTTATCTCACCCAGCCTGGCTCCACGTGGTTAACCCCCGGCCATCAAACGGAATTGGATATCGACTACAACTTCGCCCTTCTCGAAATCATGAAATCTATTGCCCAGAAACACTCTGGGGTGGAAATGATGGTCTGTGCCGGTGGCGGCGGGCGGGTCGATTACGGTTCGTTGCGCTATTTTGATGAGTTTTGGCCTAGCGACAACACAGATCCCCTGCGTCGGGTGACGATGCAATGGGATTACTCGACCTTTTTCCCTGCCATCACCATTTCCGGCCACGTCACCCGATGGGGTAACCGACCCATCAAGTTTGCATTTGATGTGGCCATGTCCGTGCGGATGGGAATGGACATGGATCTCTCTAAACTTAGTCCAGATGAAATCGCGTTCGCAAAAACCGCTGTAGCTACTTATAAATCTCACGTTCTGTCCGTGGTGCAATTTGGAGATCTATATCGTATCGAGAATCCTCATAACGGTCCTCGTAGCGTACTCGATTATGTCTCTGCAGATGGATCCCGAGCCATTCTTTTTTTGCTTCAAAACGGCACCTCAGTCCCAATGCCAGCAAAGCCCCAAGGGCTCGATCCAGCCAGGAGATACCTGATTAACGAACTCGATTTGCCTGCCGGGGTACAGTCATCCTTGGCCGAGAATGGGCAGATTGTCGCAGGAGAGAAGCTCATGAAAGAGGGCCTTCATTCGAATTGCTCAAAACCATGCGATAGTCTCGTCGTAGAATTCGTATCACAGCAATAGCCGCTCGTTAATAATTTCGCAAAACCGTACGCCGGATTCGCGAAACCGCGCCTAGGCACGAGAAGACAACCTGTTAAACTTCGCCTGTGCTTCATTTCTTTCGATTGCGATTTGTTTTATCGGCGATGACTGGCCTCACGATGGGCTTGGCAAGCGCCTCGGACGTGGGTCAACCTCAGAGCTTTACCTGGAACCAGCATTGGAAGTTTTATCTGGAAAAAATGGAGCCGAGCACGGCCGGATCGCTCGATTCTGCTTTAGCTCAGAGCGATTGGGAAATAGTGAACCTGCCCCATTACGGGAGATTGGAGGCTTACGATGTTCAGCAATCTTTTCAGGGCTTCTGTTGGTACCAAAAGACTTTCGTGCCTGCATCGTGGATGAGAGGCAAGCGGGTGACCCTTCAGTTTGAGGGAGCCATGCAAGTGGCCGACGTTTGGGTGGACGGTCAGCATCGACTGACCCACCAGGGTGGTTACCTTCCCTTCTCGTTAGATCTCACTGATGCGGCTGCAACTGGCAGATCTGAAACGATCGTGGTCCGCCTGGATAATCGTGACTGTCCCGATGTACCGCCTGGCCGACCACAGGCAAATCTCGATTTTCTCTACTACTCCGGCATTTACCGGGATGTGCGCTTGCACGTGACGGATCAACTCCATATCAGTGATTCGGTTGATGCCGGTCAGGTCGCGGGAGGGGGCGTTTTCGTTCGCTACGAGAACGTTTCGGATAAAAGTGCCGACGTGCTGGTTTCGACCGATGTGAAAAATGACGGAAATACGATTCGTGATGCGGTCGTACAGACGATAATTCTCGATGCTGGCCAGCATGTTGTCGCGAAAAGCCAATCGGAAGAGGCGATCGTGAAGAACGGCGAGAGTCATGCAATCGCACAGCAGTTTACAATTGCAAATCCCAAGCTGTGGTCGCTGGATAATCCTTATTTGTACACACTGATATCTGAAGTGGTTAGCGAAGGGAAAGTAGTGGATTCTTCAACATGTCATATTGGAATTCGGACGCTGCGAAGCGATCCAAAGCTCGGTTTTTTTCTCAACGGTAAACATCTCACTCCAGAAGGCACCAACCGACACCAAGCTTACCCCTATATCGGCAACGCGCTTTCTGACGAGGCTCAATATCGGGACGCTTTAAAGTTAAAGGAGGCCGGTTTTGACATAATCCGCCTGTGCCACTACCCACAATCGCCAGCGTTTCTGGACGCCTGCGATGAATTGGGTCTGCTCACCATTGTCTGTATTCCTGGCTGGCAACATTTCACCGATACAAATTTATTTAAGAAAAATGTCGTCGAAAATCTTCAGCAAACTATTCGACGGGATCGGAATCACCCCAGTTGCGTCCTTTGGGAAACCTCTCTGAACGAGACAGATGGGCACGATGATTTCTTCCGGCATTTAGTGGAAGTGGCTCATGAGGAATATCCTGGCGACCAAATGCTGACCTGCGGTGATACGGAGGGGCATAATTTTGATAACATACGCTATGACGTTCCCTACAGCGGTTGGGATGGCTCCACGCATACCCGTCCGAGTCGGGCGCACGGAGCCATGAGTCTCCATCGGGAATATGGCGATAATCAATTTGGGGGCTACAGCCGTTACTCACGCGGCGACGGCGAGAAGCTGATGCTCGTCCAGGCATGGAATTTTCAGACAGCTTTAAACGATCAGAACCAACTGCCCTACACCTGGGGAGAATGCACTTGGGAAGCCATCGATAACAATCGCGGCGTTTCGAAACAAATCGCTACTTGCGGGGTCTTGGATTCGAATCGGTTGCCTAAATTCATGTATTATTTCTACGAAAGCCAGCGTGATCCTCGAGTGAGTAGTCCCTTATGCCAGATTGGCCCCATGGCTTTTATCGCGAATTACTGGACACCCAAGTCACCTAGCACCGTGGTGGTTTATTCGAATGCCAACGAGGTGGAACTGTTCGTCAACGGACAATCGAAGGGACGACAGAAACCCGATAGCGGCCCTGATATTCCTTTCGGCGATGGTTCCGGGTTCGATCTCAACTATTGGAAAAATGGGATTGCGATTCCTAAGGACGAGCGCAAAGCCGTGGTCGAGAGCCCCGTTTTCAATGGAGGAAACTGCCGTGCGCTGGTGCATCCACCGTTTACTTTCAAAGACATTTCGTTCGAGCCGGGTGAACTCAAAGCTGTCGGCTATTTGGATGGAAAACCAATCACCTCATTTGTCCGCCGCTCTCCTGACGCAGCTCAGAAACTGGCGTTGACAGTCGATTATTCCGGCAAGAAATTCATGGCGAGTGGCAGTGACGTACTTTTCGTTCATGCCGAGATTCAAGATAGCCAAGGTACTGTCGTTCCTACCTCGGATACCAAAGTCGATTTTCAAGTGGAAGGGCCAGCCTCGATTGTCAGCGGTACTTCCCAAATTTCCGAAGCCGGAATAAGCACCATTCTACTTCGTTCCAACAGCTCACCTGGCGAAATTAAAATACATGCCGAGGCCAAGGGATTGGAAGATGCCACAACGACCATTGAGTCCCTTCCACCGCGAGAGCCGGAATTCAATTAAGAAACTCATGAAATATTATTCACTCCTTCTATTGATTCTTTTCACCGCTGGTCTTGGATCGAGCCACGCGGACGAGCCGTTCTGGGCGTGGGCGCCAACGCCGCTAATGGGTTGGAATAGTTATCAAGCTTTTGGTGCAAGTGTTACCGAGGACGAGGTGACCCAGAATGCCGATTACATGGTCAAGCATCTGCTGCCTTATGGCTGGAATATCTGTATAATCGATTATCGTTGGTACGACGCCGATGCGGCCAAGCATAACCGAAACGGAAACGGCGGTCCTCTCGTTATGGACGAATATGGGCGTTTGATGCCCGCGCCAAATCGATTTCACTCGGCATCCGACGGCGATGGATTCAAGGCTTTGGCTGCGAAGATCCATGGAATGGGTCTGAAATTTGGAATTCATGTCATGCGCGGAATTCCCCGGCAGGCGGTGAAGCAAAACCTGCCTATTGAGGGCTCCGATTTTCATGCCGCCGATGCAGCCAATACAAACAGCCACTGCGGGTGGTGCGCAGACATGTGGGGAATTGATGGCACCAAGCCGGCGGGCCAAGCCTATTACGACTCGATCTTCCGGCTCTACGCCAGTTGGGACGTTGACTTTGTAAAAGTGGACGATATTTCCTATCCCTACAGTGCCGCAGAAATCGAGTGCTTTCGCCATGCGATCGACAAAACGGGGCGTAAAATCATTCTTTCGCTCTCTTGCGGGGAGACACCCATTACTCAAGCACAGCATGTTGTTCGGTTCGCGAACATGTGGAGGGTTTCCAGCGATTTCTGGGATCAATGGGGCAAGTTGAATCATTCGTTCGACTTGGCCCAATCCTGGAAGGGCGTGGGCGGTCCTGGCCATTGGCCCGATTTTGACATGCTCCCTTTTGGACACCTTGGCATTCGGTGTTTGGACGGGGATAGCAGTCCGGGCGAACGTTGGACACGGTTCACTCACGATGAGCAGACGACATTAATGTCACTCTGGTGCTTGGAGGCGTCGCCGCTGATGGTTGGTGGGAATTTGCCAGATCTGGATGAGTGGACGTTGAAGTTGCTGACGAATCGAGAAGCAATAGCCATCGATCAAGACGTTCTCGGAAAACCCGCCATGCGGGTGATCAAGGATCAAACTGGTGGCGAAGTTTGGTTAAGAGAATTGAACGATGGTTCAAAAGCAGTTGGCCTATTCAACCGAAGCAATGCCCCCATCGTGTTGAAGTTCAAGTGGAGTGAGCTTGGCCTCCCCGGAACAATTTCCCTGCGTGATTTATGGCAACAAGCCGCTTTACAGGATCCAGGAAGCTGGACGGTCCCTGCGCACGGCTCCTTTTTACTGAAGGTCATAGCGTCGCCGTAGAAACGACTAACGAGACCGGGTTTTCCACCGCAAATGGACCAACGTTGTTGTCCGACTGCCGCCACTCGTCGTTCTGCCGACTTCGTCTAAAGACCTTACGACGTTGTCAGATTATTTGCTGATTCTGTGGAATCCCAGAAGTCGCGTGCGATGGTCGGAATTTAAAGCATCGAATTTGATCTCATAGATTGAACCATCGGTCTGGACTGTGAGAATGGTGTGATCCGGGCTCTAGAGGTGGGACCGGAAGCAGATCCTGAATCGATATCGTGATAGAGAACCGCTTCTGTAGAGGTGCCTGGGCTGATTTCGAGAGAGGACGACACTTGTTCCCGTTCCTATTAACGAACAAGAAATTGCTTGGCCAAAAACCAATACAGCAATTCATCGTTCAGCGATAATTATTCGATGTATTGTCTTTGTTAATGTTATCAATTATGAGGTATTGAGGCGTTTTTCCCAGAACGGTCAGGATCGATCGGACAGCGTACAGAACCTGGCTATAGGGCACTCCCATCGCAGTCCCATCACCGTATGAAAACCGGTTAGCCCAAATCCTCGTCGCCCAGCTCCAGAAAACACCCAAATAAGCTCTGCCGCGTCCATTTAGAACCGATTACGAACGGAAAGATTTCCTAGTCAACTGCGCCGATAACTGTCGCCGCTGTGTTGTGTTTTATGGGCTCTCGCCGTTTCAGTGGCTCACGTCCCGATCAGTAAAGTCTTAGCCCATCGACGCTAGGTTTTCGCTAAAACCCATCTGAGAGTCTGCTCTTGCCATGAGCATAAATCCTTCCCAACCTTCCACCATGACGATTATGGCTGAAGACGAATTCTGGTCACTCATTAGCCGTTCTTTAGAGAACGCCTCCAGTTCTGGCTCTGGCTACCAACAAGAGGAGGCCATGCTAAAAATCCTTCTGGAATTAGAGCCCAAAACGATCCTTGCTTACCGCTCGCGGTTCGATGAGCGAATGGATATCGCCTTTTCCTGGGATATTTGGGGTGTTGCCTATATTATCGATGGGGGTTGCTCGGACGATTCATTTGAGTATTTCCGGTACGGTTTGATAGCTGGAGGCCGTGAGAAATTTGAAAAAGCATTGCAAGATGCGGAATCGATTGCGGATTGGGCTGTCAAAGACTCGGTTGGGCTTGAAGGGTTTGGTTACCTTGCAGGAACTGCTTACACTCAGAAAACAGGCCAAGACTTTTACCAGGCCTTAAAGGCGATGGGCGATAACCGCCACCGGCCCACCCACGGAGGAAGACCGCTTGGAGAAGAATGGGACGAAGATGCGGCAACGCTAGCAGCACGGTTCCCCAAGGCATGGGCCAATTTTGGTTGGTAACTCTTTTCCCGACCCCACCTTCCAACAACACATGTGAAGCCCGCTTTGGTGACAACACAAAGACGTCAATGTTACCCAGGATGGCTTTCAATTGCCTGATGGCGTTACCTCCAGTTTCTGAACAGCCTCAGATTCAAGCTCCCCGACTTGCTCGTCAGTCTACGGATTCTCCGGTCGTTCCCAGGACGGTGCCCGTATCGTCTTCGCGGAGGATTTTGAGAGCCTTAGAATACCTTGAATTCCCAGATGCCGGGCTTCCCCGCGAGGACCGTAATCCTAAGATAGCGGGTCGCACCTATATTGCCTGCGATGTGAGGCGACCGAGCGACCGCATCTTTCTGTTCTCCGCAAAGGGTCCAATTCTGACCATCGCTCGATTTTTCCAGCGTCCACGCGTGGCCTAGCGTCGGCTCGACAAAAGCCATTTCGCAGCGCTGGACCTGCTTGATCCCTCCCAAGTCGATCCGCCACCAAGGATGGGCATCTTTAGGGTCAGCCTTCCAACACGTGGCGTTGGAGCCATCAATAGCATTTTTCGCCTCAAACCCACGGGTGAGATGGACGCTTACCACGGGCCCATTGTTATTGGGATCGGACTCCACCTTAATATCGTCCCGCCACGGGCCGAGTTCACTGGAAGCGGTGGCCGTCGCGCTCAAGGCCAGATTGGCCTGCTGCGGAATCTCCCCGACCGGGCCAATGCCGCGGTGGGTCAGGTGAAGAGGCTGAATGGTCCCATCAGGGTTGAAGATCAAGCGGTCCGCGTAGACTTGGCGCGTCGCGCGCCCTTGACCATACTCCTGGTAGACAAAAATGAAATCATCCGTGCCCGGAAGTTGAAAGACGTTACCATGACCGGGACCGATAATTTTAGCGTCAGGGTTGCTATAAGTGATAATATCATCGGCCGGTGGAGCAACGAAAGGTCCCAATGGGCCAGCCTTGCTCATCATGTAGGCGTTCTTGTAATTCTGCCAGCCTGAGAGCGTATAGACGTAATAATAGATACCTTTGCGTTTGAACATGAAGGGCCCTTCCGAATAACCGCCCTCCTTCGTGGAGATGTCAACGATGGGCCCGGTCAGACTCATTAAGTCGTACGAAAGCTTGGCCGCCTTGCGTTTGCGCCAAAAAAGGTAGGTAGCCCCGTCGTCATCGACGAAGGGTTCGCTGTCGATATCGGGACAAAGCGGCTTGAGCGCCTTCTGACCCGTACTTGGATCATCCAGAAAAACCGGTGGGCCGCCGACGAAGTGAAAAGGCCCCTCGGGCTTATCGGCGGTTGCGACATAGCCCTTGGCGTCGTTCTTCTCGTTCACTACGGTAACGAAAAGATAGTACGTTCCGTTCTTCTTGATCACTTTTCCGGGTGCCCAGTATAGAATCTTCCCCCATTGGACGTCGGGAATCAAAATGCCGTCGAAACTCCAGTTCAGAAAATCCTTGGATTTCCAGACCGCTGGCGGCCCAAAATCGCTCTTCCCTTCTAAGGTATCCGTTGTGCCATAGAGGTAATACGTTCCATCGAAGCAGACGATGGAAGGATCTCCTAAAGTATCAGGAACCAAGGGGTTGCCCGTAATTTCAGGTTGCTGCCCCCACGTGTGAAAAAGGAGCAGGCAATATAGTAAAGAAAACAACGCCCCTAGGCCGAGCCGTCGCAGTGGAAGATGCATGTTCATTCGTTCGAAAAAGCCTATCGCAATTTCTGTTAGGGATGCTATCCCCATTCTGAGTAAGCTCGTTTGAGAACTTCCCGGCGTCGATTTTGCCCCAGGAATTCTCTTTCTGAAGTCCGCAGAAACATTGGGATTTAAATCGCTCCTGTCCTTTGAAAAAAGTAAGCCTTTTCAAGTCCCGAATTCTCGCAGCCTGTAGTCTAACTATTGCAATCGACTACTCTTACGGGGGATGGTTTTCACATCAAAAAGCTGCACGATCTCGTATTAGGATCCACGGATGCGATATCTTTTGCCACCAGCATTGCTTGCTGCCGCCATTTCGACGACCTCCCTTCTTTTTGGGGCTCCTGCCAATGTTTTTTCGGCTTCAGATGCGATTCGAACCAAACCGAAACAGAAATGTGGAAATGGCTCCCGACGACGCAAACTAATCTGCTCGCCTATGATCGGCTCCGCTATCGGATGCTACCCTACAACTATAGTGATGCGGCTCAGGTGACCTTTAAGGGTTCAACGATGATGCGCGCCCTGGGAATGGATTTTCCTAATGACGCCAAGGTTTGGGAAATCTCGGATGAATACATGTTCGGTCCCGCGTTTCTTGCTGCTCCCGTGACAGAGGCAAGGGCTACCAGTCGTAATGTATATCTCCCCAGTGACACGAGCTGGATAAACTTCTGGACAGGGGAAGTACAAAAAGGCGGTCAGGAAATTTCCGTTCCTGCACCGGTTGAAACGATTCCTCTTTTCGTGCGTGCTGGTTCTATTGTTCCCCTCGGTCCAGATCTGCAATATGCCACGGAAAAGCCTGCTGATCCTATTGAGCTCCGCATTTATCCAGGGGCCAATGGTGCATTCGCCCTTTACGACGATGAGGGTGACAGCTACCGGTATGAGAAAGGTTTGTATGCTGTTATTCCCATCAGTTGGAACGATAAGTCACGGACGCTCACAATAGGAAAGCGCAGCGGCACTTTTCCCGGGATGCTGAATAAGCGGACCTTTCGCGCCGTGCTTGTTTCTCCCGAGCAGGGCGCCGGGATAGCTCCGTCCCAAACAGCTAGAGAAATCAGTTACGATGGAAACGAGATCCGCACCTCCCTTTAAGGGGTAGGTGAAGAATCAGTCTACTATCACTTTAGCGTTAATAACTCGGTTTTCCGGGAAAATATCCGCTAACACGGTGATCTCCTGCTTTTCAAGTGAAATGGTTTAAGGACCGGCAAAATCGGATCTACGTGCTTCGAAAGAACAGTCGTATCGCTTGACGGCTACATTTGATCTTTTCTGAAAGAGAATACTATAAGCTAATTTGGAGGCATCGTTAGCGCTGCACATTCCACTCTATATGTGGTGGGAGTAAGCCCAACTTGTTGCTTGAAGGTGGTCACGAAATGACTCCGATTTGAGAAGCCCGACTCATATCCGACGCTTTCCACTTTCATCGAAGTGGTCGTGAGCAATTTCTTGGCATGATTCAACCGTAAGCGGATCAGTTCATCGATCATCGCTAGGCCGGCGTGTTGTTGAAATTGCTTTTGAATCCACCGCAGGGAACGCCCGTTCCGAGGGATATCCTTGATCTGGATGGGACGACGGAATTCCGACCGAATGAATCGAAGGGCTTTGGCCGTGCTGAGATCGAAAATGGCGAGCGTATCGCTGGAAGCTCGGACAGTTACGCCTTTGCTGGGCACAATAATCGACTCTTGTCCTAGCTTTTCGTTGTTCATGAGACGATCTAGCATCTCAGCGGCACGGTAACCGATGATCTCATCGTTAAAATTAACGCTTGATAGAGGAATCGGGGCTAGATCGCAGATCACATCGGTATCATCAATCCCAACAACCGCGACTTCTTCAGGAACGTGAATTCCCAAATCCATGCAGGTATTAATGGCCGAAATAGCGGTGTGATCATTTGCGCTAGATAATCCTAACGGACGAGGGAGTGTCGGCAGATCACGGAGAAGGTTCGCGTGGCGGATGAGGACCGGCGTGATCCCAGCGTTGGCGGCCGCATCCAGAAATCCATCTTCACGCTTAGCTTGCGTTATTCCATATTCGTTTCGAACAAAGACGAGATTTTGAAACCCAAGCGAAATCAAGTGGCGTGCGGCCAGGGCACCCCGTTCGAAATTATCTCCGGCGACGCGGATTCCATTGAAGTGGGTTCCGTAGCAACTGAGATCTACAATCGGTCGGGCAAACGATTTTACATATTTAATAACGTGCGGAACATTAGTAACCTCTTCTCCCACATAAGCAATAAACCCATCGCTCACGTATCGCTCTTCGACGGGAAGTCGTTGGTTCCAGCGCATTTGGCAGTCAAGAGTCCAATTGTGTTCGCGGGCATAACGGCCCACGCCTTGGAGGATACCATCCCGCCACCACGCCTGGATGAGCATCACCCGCTTACGGTTTTGCAGCGGGCCGTTCTGTACCGCTCTACCCGACTGAGAAGTGAACTTTATCATGAAATGAATCTGAGGCTAAAAAGATCCCCCTACATTTTGTTCTATATTTAGATGCTCAGGGTGATGTCGTAAGCATATCCAATGAGGTAAAATAGAAGCCGATAGAAGACCATTCACCTCATCCATTCGGCGTTAGTCGTCTATCCTCCCTACAATAACTCAGGTTGAGGGTAACGACGCAATTACTCCTTAGAGTAACTGGACTGACCAAGAGATGCATTAAATATTATTATCAATTAAATATGGGTTTTTATATATATTAACTAGTCTATAGCTTCACGAATAACAGGCTGAAAAATTCTCTTCATCTGCAGCACACTCTTCGGGCAACTTTCCAATGGCCAGCCAAACTAGCGGATGTAACCTCTGAAGAGAATAGCTATTGATAAACTATTTAGCGCGAAACGGGTAGTTATCGACCGAAAAGATCAAATCTTTTTCTAATAATATAGGCATTACTGGCTATGGCAGTCTTGGTTTGCAAATCGGTTTAAACATGGCGGAGTGCATAGCCCAGTAGATTATGGCCAATGAGATCACTTCCAAATTTTCAACAGCTCGAAGCATCCGAGCGCGCGAAACATCTCGAGCACAGAGAATCGATTGGTTGCACCGAGTTTCCGAAGAGAAATTGCTGCGGTCAACATTGGTATAAAGCTAACGAATGGACAGGGACAGTCTGTGTCGTCAGGTGATCTCCCCTCTTGTTTCTCATTGAAAAACCAAACTCGCTGCTCGACAGCACGACAAAGAATCTTTGGATGCACCGGACCCTCGGTAAGTTTAACGACGGTTATTCGGTCCAGGTACCTGTTCATGACTGTGCTTTATTGAAAATTAAATAAATAAATCTAGAGAAATAGGTTTATCTGTTGAATTATTTCGACCATGTAATGTGACGCGGTTGAATGCTTTCTTGATGCCTTGTCTCTCACTCTTTAGAGCACTTGAGATATCACTCACTTTGAAAATGCACATCGCTTCGGGCTCTAAACAATCGATCCTGGAGCAGTTTGGCGAGACAATAGGGGAAACCATATCCCACCCTCCTCTCCACGCCGTCGCAAGAAGCTCAATCGAGTCTTTCTGTTTTACCTTTGAGTTCGTTATACCGAACTTGAAAAGCACTATTTCTGACATGATGTTTCTCGCAAACACAGATCAATGCACTAACGTATCATTCGGTTGCTAAATGTCGGCGGTACCTCCTTCAATCTCCAATTTCCAATCTCCTGCAAGGAACGAATAGAGCTGATAAATTAAAACAGTCTAAATTACTAATCGAATCTACTTATCACCATGAAACAAGCCTTTACAACGTCAAACTCACTCATCGTGCTTGTAGACCACCAAGTCATGACTCTGGAATGGGTCAAAAGCCTTCCTAAAGAAACAGTCGTCGCCGGTTGCCGGGTATTGGCCCGAATGGCTGTGGCTTATGATATGCCCCTGATTTTGACGACAACTATGGAAGATTATGTTGGACCGACAATTCCGCAGATTCAGGAGGTGGCTCCCACTGCGTTTGTAAATCGTTTTAAGCGTGGCGGATCTCTGGATTGCTGGAGCGACGAAAACTTGCGCGCTTACGCTACCGCTTCCGGTAGAACTCACCTGATTCTGGCCGGGTTAACGACTGATATTTGCCTCTACTGGGCGGCGGTCAGTGCCCTCGAAATGAATTTTAAAGTAATGGCGGTGGCTGATGCATGTGGGACGATGACCAGCCTGGGAGATCAACTCACGTACGAAAGGCTGCGAAGTCAGGGAGCAATCGTCACAGTTGTCAACCAAGTGGTTACAGAGCTGCAAAATGATTTTGGTACCGATCAGGGGCGCATAGCCCAGCAGATTATGGCTGATGAGATCATTTCTAAACTTTAAACAGACTTTATGAACACAGAAAGTTCCCTCCGCAAACCTGAACATCCGATCGTGCCTCTCTTCTTTCAACGGTGGTCGCCCCGGGCGTTTCTACCAGAAGCGATTTCAGACGAGGATCTTTTCAAGCTCTTCGAAGCTGCCCGTTGGGCTCCATCTTCGTTCAATAATCAATCCTGGCGCTTTCTTTATGCCAGACGAGAGACGCCGGAGTGGCCCCTCTTTTTTGATCTGCTTTTGCCCGGAAACCAAGTTTGGGTCAGCAATGCAGCTGCTTTAATCCTGGTCATTTCCAACTCGTGCTTTGACTACAATGGAAAACCCTCAGTATCACATTCTTTCGATGCCGGTGCCGCTGCTCAAAATCTGGCCCTTCAAGCTTGGTCAAGTGGATACGCCACCCATGCCATGGAAGGATTCGATTACAATCGTGCGAGAGAAATTCTGTGTATCCCACTAGAGTTTAGAGTCGAAGCCATGGTCGCAGTGGGTAAGCAAGGCTCTAAAGAGAGCCTGCCAGAGAAATTGAAAGCCGTGGAGTCACCGAATACGCGGCGCCCGATCTCGGAATCCATTGCCGAGGGCAAGTTCGTTGACACCCTACTCCACTTTATTAAGTAGTTGTTGAATCCAAAGAGATCGGACCCTCATGTCCCTCGTTATCACATCGGCAGGCAGCCGAAAATCTGTAAATCGACGGATTCTTTGCCCAGCTTCGACTGCACCGAGCTGAGAGGCTGTGAATTCAACGTGCAATTAAGAACGACATGAAACTAGCAATAACCTGCATTACCTGTTCTTTAGCTGTTCTTTTAGGAAGCTGCTCCACAGCTTATGCGGTACCCTCTGCCGAGGTGCCGGACACACTAACCGCCGAGCAACCGGATGCCTGCCTCATGGGGCTCCCGGGCTCGCCGCCGCCACCATATCTTTTATTTCGAGACATGGAGGACTACGCGTATCTCAAGCAAGCCCGGAACCGCTCGGATTTATTCGATTCGATCAAGTTCGTTCCTTTGACTGAATCCAAGAACGTTTATCTGAGTTTTGGCGGTGAAGTGAGAGAACGCTATGAGTATTGGTCGGGCGAGAATTTTGGGCTTTTGACTCCGCCCCAGAATAGCTCCTGGCTCCAAAGAGTCTTTTTGCATGCGGCTCTCCATGTGAATGACAACCTGATTATCTTTACTCAGATGTCTAGTGCATTGGAGGAAGGTCGCCTGGGAGGTCCTCGTCCGACAGATCGCGATGAGATCAATTTACACCAAGCCTTCGTGGGTTGGACCTTTTTCAAAAATGGTAATGGCCAGGCGGCCGTTAGCGTGGGGCGGCAGGAACTCGGTTTGGGGATCGGTCGTATTTTAGATCCTCGTGAAGGCCCCAATACGCGGCAAAGTTTTGACGGCATCCGTGCGATTCTTCATTTTAAGGATTGGGAGGTTGATGCCTTTGGCTACCGTCCCGTCGAAACAAATCCCTACTCGTTTGATAACCCGGACCCGCATGTGAGGATGTGGGGGTTGTACTCGACGCGTCCGATTGTCCCAAATCTGCGAGCCGATCTTTATTACGTGGGCCGATCCGACGATTCTGCCGTTTATTGGAATGGTGCCGGCGATGAAGTTCGACATACATTCGGCACACGGCTGTATGGCACCACCAAATCATTTGATTACGATTGGGAGGGCGGATACCAGACGGGGCATACTGGCCCCAGGGACGTAAAAGCGTGGTACCTTTCCACTGAAACGGGCTACCGATTTGTAGATGACTTCGGCTCGCCCCATCTTTCAATAAAGGCCGACGCTTTTAGTGGAGATGAACATCCTGGTAGCGGAAGTCTCGGGACGTTTTCCTCGCCATATAGCCGGGGTAATTACTACTCCGAGGCGGCGCCGATAGGTCAGCAGAATATTATCGTCGTTCACCCGGAGCTGGATTGGTATCCGATTAAGAACGTGAGTTTCACTGCAAGTCCCTTATTTTATTGGCGAGAGAGCACGGGCGATGGCATCTACAACTTTGGTGGATTTCCCCTGGCTCCCGACATTCCTGTAGACCGGAGCCGATTCGTCGGTACAGAGCTATATGCAGAAGCCAATTGTCAGATTAATCCTCACACAAGTTTTACCGTTGCCTATGACCATTTTATCCGTGGGACGTATCTCCAAAACATCCCAGGCACGAAAGACTCCGATTACGTGGCCACTTGGCTAACTGTAAAGTTTTGAATTTCCTCGTCTTTCAGGCAGGGCAGTCAAGCTCGGCACCTCAGCTAAGGCTCGATTCTTTTTTCTCGTCTAAACCGGAATAGGCTTACCAGATAGCCACGATGACGAACTATTAAGTATGTCAAGCATGCTCCCATAGCATCCAAAGATCGGTATAGGCAATTGCGCTTTTACAGAGGGCGGCAAGGACATCAGAGCCAACAACTCAGATATCTAAAAATACAATGTTTTAATCTCGTAGAAAAGTAAGTGGTGCTTATATTTGCGATATAATGATTGATTCGCTCCATACCCATGTGGGTGGCAAAGTCGATGGAGTCATCAGTACAGGTCCCAGTCTCGAGTTGATCCCGGAGCTGCGTGTCGCCTGGTACCACGAGTGCCTGGATAACTCCCGTGGCGTTGCAACAAGCCTTGCCGGTGCGTTTGGTTCGTTCGACCTTTACACTCTTGCTCCGGAGCGTGACTACGCCTTGGTGGGCCTCGGCCTCAACGCTGTTTTGACGGGGAATAAGGACATACCCATCGGCATGTTCCTGAACTACGATGTGCAGGCAGGACAAAGCAGTTATCTCCAGAATTCCATTACCGGTGGAGTGAAAGCGTCGTTCTGAGTTCGCAGATTGACGGACGGTTCGGTCGGAGGCCCATTTAAAGAACTGTCGAGTCTCTATTTTGTTGAAGATTGCAGTAAACTTTTGGGCGGAACAGGTTACACATCAGCAGTGGTTACGCCTGATGCCCGGGAATTATATGAGCGAACTTGACCGATTGTGAAACCCGTGGTTGCTTTCTCGATCTATGTCTAATCTTAGAAGGATCGCATCTGCTGCGCAGGGTGAAAGAAGAGGGCCGATCTCCTGTTTGATTGACCCTGAGGGCAACGGGGACTCGCTAAAGCCTTTTATTTTTCTGGACTTCTTTGAAGGAGAAATAACTCCAGGATTTTCATTTCGAATGCACCCGCATTCTGGAATAGGGACCCTTACGTGGCAACCCGGATGTGATGTTGAATATGAGGACAACACGGGAAAAAAAGGCCTTTTAAAAGCGGACGGCTTGGAATGGATGTTGTCGGGTCGAGGAGCGTGGCACCAAGCGAAGCTTTTAGGTAGCGGGCCTGCCATCGGCTTTGCACTGTGGGTCGCATTGCCACCCATAATAGAAGATGGGCCCGCGTTGGGCCAATATGTGCCCCCGGAGGAAGTGCCCATTCTTTCTATTGCGGGAGGACAAATAAAAGTGCTCTTGGGTTCGCTCCATGTTCCGCCTCACACCGCGAGAAGTTCGATTGATACTCATCAAGATATGAATTATTTAGTGGTCAGTTTAGAGAAAGGATCTACGTGGACTTATGATCCGCCCTCCACGCATAACGTTGCCTTTGCCTTTAGTTTTGAAGGTACCGCTACAATCCAGGGAAAACAGTCGCATCGGCTGCTTCTAGGATTCAAGGACGAGCCTGGCTCGATTGAATTATTCGCTCCCAACGAAGCCGTTCAGATTTTGCTTGGCTCCGCTCGAAAGCACGATTTTCCTTTGGTCTTAGGGACCAGCTCGGTTCATACCAACGAAGTATCCCTTGCCTCGGCCTTGTCATACATTCACTCTACTCGGCCTAAAACTACTTAAGGTTCTTAATGCGCTTGGCAGAAGAAGAGAAGAGAAGCATTGGAACGTCTGCCAATGTCTCGATCGAAGGCGTTGACCTGCTCAACTTAGGCCGGTTCTTTTATGAGGAGGTAAGTAACACGGGCCACCCGTCCGTCGTTGAAATCTGCAACCGGGTCTTCGCGACCCTCGAAGTCGGGAGAACCGTACCTCAAAAAGGTCAGTAGACCTGGCGATTGGTGTCGATTGTTCATGAAAAATCTAGTTCGGGTCCGGGGTTTTCTGATAATCGGGGTGCGGGGCGTTTGAGGCGTTCCTCAAGAACCTGTCTAGTTATATCGCGAAAAGAGGCTTCCATCTTATCCAGAGCCGGAGACTTAACTGTGTCCGCAATTGCGGGAACGAGGGCAGGGGGCTCTCGCAAGGTAATCGGGTTACCCTGCTGATATGGTGGCACCTGGGGAACTGGAGTAATTGGAATTGGAATCGCAGAGGGGCTAGGCACCCTGGTTGGACTCAATTCGGGAACGACAGGTTTCTGAGCCAATAGCGGGACACTGAGTTGACCCTCAGCTTCGAGATTGCCGAGTCGGACCTGGGATTTGGGTAGGGTGCCGGATTGCTGAGCAGACACACGGACGGACACAAAGTTCAGATGGACTTTCTAGAGGTTTAGGTAAGCATCAGGCTTAAAACTGATCGACCGTAACATGTAGACTTGCTTTCGTCTCAGAACCTGATATTAACCCACCCGTGAAATTCTTTTTGAATTTGGCTCCGCGAGCTACCCCAGTTTCTTTTTCCGCTCACTGATCCACGTGATCAGTTTTGACGCGGCTTGATTGACCCTGCTTTAGGGCTTCAACCATACGGTCCCATATCGGGCCCGTAATCTTCATTTTACTAAGCTCTTAACGCCTTGCGAGGTGATCCAATCGGTCATGCCGTGGGCTGAGGATTTCTATGTACGCGAACATTTCGCGAAGCACTTTGCGCAATGCTAAAAAACTCTTTGCGCTGTATCGGCGGGGAAAAATTTCCCCGTACATTTTAGCTAACTGGTATATGGGTTACTCGTGGTTGCCTACGTACGTTCTTGGACAAGTCCACAGATTTTCTGTAGGTAAAAAGAGGGATATTGCTCGTGCAGAGGCACTCTTGTCGCTGGCGGAGCATCTCGTTGACTCCCAAATCTATAACTGTGGAGATCGTTGGGCCCAGTTACATCGCAACATTTTTGGGTTGAAGGTTCTGACCCGCTTTCACTCGTACTGGATTCGCCCGTTGAGCGATTTTCCTGTGACCAACGCGAGTCCAGATGACCTCATCATGGCACTTTATGACCACCTATTTGTGCAATTTCCCGTGCCGAAAGCATTCCACAATGTCTTATTCCGTGAAGAAGATGGAAACCGGATTATTTCACAGATAGATATAGGCCAAGGCAGAGTTAGTCGGATAGAGGAGCGGCCCTTTAAAGGATGGAAGCCCTGTGGAATAAAGGCCTTTTTTTCGAAAGAGGCGGATTTTTACTATGGTGTCGTTGAGTTACTGAGTTCACTGGAACTTAAAACCGAAGGTTGTGTGATGCATCATTGCGTCGGCTCTTACACGGTCCGTTGCTCCCGGGGTATCTGCGCCATTTTTAGCTGTCGGCGATGGAAAAAAGAGAATCCTGCAGAAGTAGAGCGATTCCTAACAATAGAAGTCAATTTCAAGAGCCGAAGGATCGTGCAAGCCAGGGGAAAATATAATGCGCCGCCGAGCGATTACGCCAAGCAGTTACTGCAAGAATTCGCCAACTTCAATGTACTGAAAAGTTAATATGAAGAACTGGTGCAACGTCGGTTGCTAAAACAAACCTCATCAATGACCACTCCTTTCCCTCGGGAAAGGTCGGGAAGGCGTAAAATCCTAGACGTTAGTCACAAGTTACGAAGTTTGCGTGAATATCATTCGTAAACGATCTAGCCTATACCTCGGCTGAATTTGCATTGATGGTGGTTCAAAAATGTGCCCTACACGAGTCTATGCCTGATGACTCGGTCAAGAGATCGTTTAACTTGTTGTGACGTTCCGAGGGCACGATTCCGAAGCTTCCGAACCGGGGGATGGGGAGGGCGAAGCCCCGGTCCGAAGTTGACTTTATAGCCTTTTCGCCTTTCTGATCGCCAAAGCTCCATTAACCTTCAATGACGGAGGGTATTTCGCAAGTCGTTGGAATAGAGGCTTTTAATCATGCCG
Organism: uncultured Verrucomicrobiae bacterium; assembly: GCA_963743595.1. Classification (GTDB taxonomy): domain Bacteria; phylum Verrucomicrobiota; class Verrucomicrobiia; order Methylacidiphilales; family UBA1321; genus CAVURW01. The sequence continues at coordinate 25,293 of CAVURW010000064.1, read as the reverse complement.
AGACGGGACTAGACCAGACGAGTAGGAGTTAGAATGCGCGGTACAGGGTTCGAACCTGTGACCTTCCGCGTGTGAAGCGGACGCTCTACCGCTAAGCTAACCGCGCTAAATCGTTGAGTCTCATAAGGTCGCCAGGAAAATCTGCTTCTAACTTGTGGACAGATTTCTGAGCGATAATGGCGTGACCCGACGAGCCTGAGAGAATAGGCGTTCCCAGAGGTGAAGGGCAAGCAAATTAAGGGCAGCTTGAAGACTGGGATTTGGGCCGAATTCAACTTACTGAAGCAGATTGTTCGGTTTTGCGATGGTCTGTAAATCGAGGATGGAGCAGCCTCGAATGTCCAGGCTTTTCAAGTGCATGGACCGCAACGAGATCAACTGATGCACTAAGGAGTTTCTCAAAGAAAGTTCATCCAAATTCAGGTCTTGAATTGGTCGCACCGTGGGGACGCCTGTATCCGAGAGATCGAGCAAGCGGAGGGCGGACATCGACGAGAGCGGGGTTAGATCCGACAACTGAGAATTACCGCCTAGGTCCAGGTAGCTCAAATTCGTGTTTGCTAGGAACGAAATGCTGGTGAGGTCATCGCCCTCGAAGGTTACTTGTTGTAAACTAGTTGGCAGTTTAAGGTCGGGCGAGACGTGGGAGTGGGAAATTTCCAGATCGACTAAGGCCCACGCTGCGGGCAGAGAGCTCACCAAGTAAGGGTGGTTAATGAGGGAGAGGCGGGTTACCGGAGCATGTGCAACCGGAGAAAGATCCTTCACCTGGGTATTATTTAATACAAGGTCCGTTAGCCGTTTATTATCGGTTAAGGGAATCAGATCGGCGATGGGAGAATTAGTAATTTCCAGTTTTACAAGCGGCCAAGCCTGAAGGCCGTTCAGATGGGTAATTCGTGTATCCACTAACCGTAAATCATTGAACATGGGATATTGTTTTAACGGGGTAAGATCCAGATCGGCGTTGACATTTTTCATCTCAAGAAACAGTCCTTGCAGGGTGAAGCTGAGATCCATGTGACTATTACTCAGTGCTGCGGGGCCGTTTTTGAGCACTAAAGCGGCTTTGATCTTTTCCAAGAGCGCTTTTCGAGACGACTCCTGGCCAGCCAGATATGCACGGTATTCGGGACGGCCTTGGAGATCGTTGAGGATGTTGATGCTCTGGACGGGATCAAGCACACCATTGCCCGCCTTCTCAAACGGCGCATAGTGGGTCACCAGATTCAGAAGAAACTTACCGTTAGAGTCGAGGCCATTAAAGCTAAAGGAATCGGCCTTACTCAGATCATCCATCGCCTCAGAAAAATGGCCCTGGCATAAGGCTAGCTGCCCCTTCAGATACCACGCGGCAGCCACAGTTTTATCCAGGTTCAGACCGGAGTGATGGGGCAGTTTCCCGATCATCTGATCAACCGCTGCTGAAGCCTCTCCTAGAGAAAGAGTTTCAAAAAGCTTTTGAGCATCATGCAAATCCCGTTCTGCATTCGACTTTCGATCCCGCTCGAGCTCGTTATGATAAATACCGTTCTCTTTCAGAAGTTCTTCGTCCTGTTTCAATAAAAGATCTTGTTTCTTGGAACTCGCATCCAGAGCAATTTTCTGTGTATCCAATTTCTGATAGGCAATATTGAGATTTGCCTCATCTTCCTCGGCTTTTACTTGCGCGAGTTGAGCATTAATCCTGGCATTATTTAGAAGGACAATGGACGTGACGATTACGATAATGAGAAGAAGTATTGAACTGGACAGCGTGATCGCTATTCCCCGGTTCTTTCGGCACCAGCGCCACGCGATCTCCCTGCGAGTGATTGGTTTGGCTAGCACGGGCACATCCGTTAAGACCCGGTCCAAATCTTCCGCCAATTCCAAGGCCGATCGGTAGCGCCGATCCGGAGTTTTCTCTAGGCACTTCAGACAGACGGTATTGAGGTCCTTCGGGATTGCAGGATTAATCAATCGAGGCGGAATGGGTTCCACCGTGCGTACTTTTTCCAAGACGTCTGGCAAGGCGGAACCGCGAAACGGGGGCAACGATGTGAGCAACTCATAAAGCATCGCGCCGATCGAGTAAATATCCGTGGAAGCGGTAAGTTCCCGCGTGCCAGAACTCTGCTCCGGCGACATGTAGTGCGGCGTGCCGATGACCACGCCGCTTATTGTGAGGCCATGGTCCGCATTGATATCGTGAGCTAATCCGAAATCCACGATGTGCGGTTCGCGTAGATTATCCACCAGGATGTTTTGCGGCTTCAGATCCCGGTGAATCACCCCGCGCTCGTGCGCTGTGTGCATCGCTTGAGCCACAGCCTTAACCATACGCACGGCCTCCATCCAGAGCACGGACCCCTCTTGGATCATCGCTTTGAGATTGCTCCCCTCAATGTAATCCATCGAGAAAAAGGGCTGACCTTCGTGCTCCCCGGTTTCGTGAATCGCCACAATGTTCGGATGGCGTAATGAGGCCACCAACTCGGCCTCACGGAAAAAGCGACTCCTCTGCGTCTTGCTGGCGAAACTTGCGCCCATGATCATTTTCACCGCCACCACTCGGTTTAAAGCGATTTGGCGCGCCTTATAAACGACTCCCATGCCTCCTCGGCCCAGCTCGCTGATCACCTCGTAATCTCCGATGATCATTCCCGTAAGTGCGGGTGCCTCTTGGAAGGGCTCACAATCTCCCACCGTTTCGTCCGTGGTTTCGTCTACTGGTTTTCCGTTTTCCATGGTACTGATACTCCAGAGATGATTGCCACCGCTTGATATTTACCCGAAAGCGTACCAACAGCTCTCGGCTCAGGCAACCGAATCAATTGACACCCTCAGCAAACTTACGCGATGTTTGATAGAATGACGGAGCTGCGACCTCATCTCATTCTCCCAGATGGCAATACTCTCTATTTGTCTGGCAGCTTGGTTATTGGACGCGATGCTAAATGTGACATTCCGCTGGCAGGAGCCAATGTGTCCCGAGATCACGCCCACATTTACGAAGCGGCCGGACACTACCAAGTGGTTGATTCCCAAAGTCGCAATGGAACCTACGTGAATGGGGTACGCGTGGTGGGACATACCGTTTTAAGGAACGGTGATCAGGTTCGAGTCGGGGATCACGTCATTCGCTTTGTAAATCCGGAGGGATCACTCGATGTTTCCATGTCTGAGGCCCTCAAGGATGGGGTGACAATGGTGATTATGGATAAAGTGCCCTCGTGGATGGTCTTACTGGACATCCGCTCTTCTACTGAGCTGGCGTTATCTATGGGGGCGGAGGCTTATGCGGCCATGCTGGGTAGCTGGTTCGATCGGTGCCGCCTGGCTATCGAAGCTGAAGGAGGTAGCGTGAATAAATCGACAGGCGACGGCCTGTTAGCCTACTGGCAAGATCCGAACGAGAGCTTGAGCCAGGAAGTCTCCATGGGAATCACGGCGCTGCTTCAATTGCAACAGGAGGAGAACCCCGCGTTCAGAATCGTGGTTCACCATGGCAGGGTGGTCTATGGCAGCGGAGCCGGGCTGGGCGAAGAACAGTTGGCCGGACCGGACGTTCACTTCATTTTTCGATGTGAAAAGATCTTCGGAGATCTGGAGTGCTACTTGGGTGCTACGGAATCAGCTGCCCAACGCTTAGCTCCGTGGTTTAAGAGTGAGTTAATCGGGACGTCTGGCTTAAAAGGCTTCGACGGGGAGTACGGTTTCTATCGGTTATCAGAGGTATTGGAGGAGCCCAGCTCGTAGACCTTCAGCTCGGTTTGAATCTCGCTTCGAAGGTCCACGGCGCAGAGTAAATCGTCTTCTTATTTAGAATAACGCGGCTATTCCATTCATAAAAACGCGGGAAAGCGAATTGCTGATCATCGGCGGCTATTTCTACTTCAATTTTCCTGGCTGCTGGACGTAACCAACAGCCACGGAGCGGGGCCGCAGGCAGGCCTACAGACCTGACGGAATATCCGTCGGCTTTGCTTCCTCTTTTTTCGCTTTATCTTCCTTGGCTTGCTCGCCTTGCATCGCTTTAACATCCGTTTCCGATTGCGCGAAGGTCTTTTGTGGGTATTTCGAGTTTTCAGCAATCTGGTCAGTAGTAACAGGTCTTGTTTTGACGATCATGTTGTCCGGACCGGAGCGCAAGATCATTTCGTAATGTGCGTTAGGCACAGAGGAGAGGACGGAGAGGAGCTGAGCTTGCTGGAGCGTCACCTCAAAGCAGAGCGTGATCTGCGTACCAGGGGCACCCACCGGAACGATCGAATCTGTGGTGGAACTGCGGGTGGGTTGACCTGGAACGAACAGCACGGGCACGTTCTGCAAGAGGGCTTCTGAGGCGACAGGACCGCTCTTGGAATCACCATGGACGTAGATGATATCGACCCGGTCGCCGTCGACCAAGAAGCCGTCCGTGAGGTTATCGAAGACTGAAACCGACATCGCCCTCATTCCGATCGGGATACGATCTGCCAAGCGGGGCGCTTGTTTACCGATGTTATTTTCCGTGAGAGGATCGCCTTCATGAATCGGCCGAAGCGCATAGCTCTTGGTCACGATATCGGCATCCTGCTCTGAGTAAGCTTCCAACATCAGATTTTTCGGTGTGCTTTTAACGACGAACATGCTGGGGTCGATTAACATGCCGGATTCAATATCACGGCTGGCGTAAAGCACAGGACGGTCGCTCGTGCTCAGAGTGGAGGGATAGGCCTGGTCGGGGTGCGTTGCAATGTATGCTTTAAGCCGAGCATCGCCGTGGCTTTCAGCTTCAGTTACGGCATTGTTCAACTTCGTTTCAAAACCATCGTTAAGCTGCTTAATATAGGCGTAGAAGATAACTATCGCTAAAACACCGAAAACAGCTGCACCAATCAGGGGATAAGGCGTGGGACGTTTTTTCATAGGAATACGTAATAACATAAACTATATAGAAATGGTTAGCCCTACCCTCAGCCTTTCATTATTATTACTGATATGAAAGGCTTCTGGTGATCGAACGATTTCAGAGATCACACTGATCTCCGTGGGTGAAAATAGGAAGATTGCCCGCCGCTGGCAATCACTTTTTAATGAATTATCTACAACCAAATTACTGAAATGTAATATTACTTAAAGCTTCCTAGTGTGAGTCTCTTGCGTGATCGCTTATTACATATTTGCAACGCGATTGTCAGGTTTTATTCTCAATTATATGCTGCATGATTGAATTTTAGTAGATAATCTTATGGTACAGTCTCTACAAAACAGAAGTCATTGCATTTCTATCAAAGCCGATTTCACTTATGACCGGAGGGACGATGAGGGCAAGGCATCAAGCTTTTGCCCTACGCGATGACTTGTCCCCATTTTCGTTGTTCCAAATGGGTTGTTTTTGAGGTACAGCTGTCGGCTAGAAGTTATTCTTTTGGGTTGCAAAGTTCTCCTTCTCATGTAAATATTTAACCGAACCAATAACCCAGAAGCAGGTAACATTTATGAGCATCCGCACCGAACTTGGAGATTTCAGCAGCATCGTCTGCTTTAAAGCACTAATTACAGGCCTCGAAGATACCTTAGGCGATGCCGCTGGCGTCGTCTTCATCCGCGCGGGAAAAGTCCGTGGAGAGAACGTTGTCAAGTCTTTAGGCTTGGCAGGAAAAAAGCCACCGCTGGACGAACTGGCCGCAGCATTGGATGGAGCTGTCGGTAAAAACGGTACGCGCCTTTGCACCGTGAAAAGCGCCCACATGGAAGGCGATAAATACGCGATTGAAACGACCGAGACGGTTTGTTCCGCAGGTGAACCAGCGGGCTCGACTCGTAAGTGTACGTTTACGCTCGGCGTGGTCTGGGGTGCCCTGGAAACAACCATGGGCCAACGGTTCGAAGCGACTCAAACGGAATCGGTCTTGACCGGCGGTTCATGCGATAAGTTTGTTTTCAAGCCTCTCGTGTAGAGGATTGGTGGGTGGATGGAGAGCGTCACTTGAGGCGCTCTCTTTTAAATGGTGTCCTTAGAAGCAGGTTAAGGCGCTGCAGTCTCCACGTGCACAGGACCAAGCAGGCCCGATTTCAATAGGGGCTCAGTGGCTCGGTAGGGCTCCCACGTGCACCATGTGACTCGTTTTTCAGGAGGTAACGCCGCATCTCCAATCAATCGGTTCGGCCACAGATTCACCACTTGAATTTCTAGTGAGTTCTCGCCATCTTGAATAGCCTCGGAGACATCCATTCGGAAAGGAGTTTTCCATAGAATACCCAGATCGCGATTGTTCAGCTTTACCCGCGCCATGACCTGCACGTCGCCCAGGTCCAAGAAATATCGGGTGCCAACTCCCGCAGCTTTCTTGTCGAACGTAAACGATTTCGAGTAAGTGGCCGTACCTGAGAAATACTTCACGCCGGGATCGGAATGATCACTCCACGATGTCAGTTCTGGCAAAGTGATTTTCTCGGGAGCACCCCATTTCGGTGGGAATTGCACCTCCCACGGCCCCTTAATTTCGGTAACCGGGCTGAAGCTGGGGAACGGGTTTTTAACGGCGATCGACTTATCCACCGGCTTTTCGAAGACGACAAAAAACGAGCCGACTGGGTCAAAGTTGATTGAAACCGTAGTGGAATCGGCGTTGGTGGAAACGATTGGCAGTAATTGTGTCGAGCCAGACTCCGGATTCCACAGTTCCGGTTGGAGACCCGCCACGCGGAACGTGCAATTTACCGTCATCTCTTTGTCTTGTGGGTTCGCCACGAAATAGAGATCTGCGCCCTCTGCGGTGTGTCGATGAATCCAGTTGAGCGGTGTGTCCGATGTAAAATCGGGCGATGTTTTAAGAGTTGCGAGAAGTGCTGTCAGATCGGTGCCAGGAACCACTTTTCCACTTTCGAAGAGACCAGGAGGCGACGGTTTTCCTTGTTCCCATAGTTCACTACAAATGCCCTTAAGCTCATCATCACACTTCGGGTAACCGGAGAGGCTAGGGGAGGATTGTGGAGAATCGCCCAGAACAACGGCTCCGTTCTTGACCAAGTCGCGTAGCTTCCTGGCCAGCGCTGGGGTCATTTGCCGGTCTGGAGAAAGGACGAGAACCCGGTAACTCGTGCCATCGGGAAACACGATTCGTCCATCCTTTGTGGAAGCTCGCGAGATGAGACACTGAGCGCTGCATTCATCGTAATTGTACCCGGCAGGCAGGGCGGGCGTGGGTCGAAAGCCAGTCTGGTTCGGCAGCTCCGGTCGCAGGTAAAGGAGGTCGGCGATAAAGTTTCCCTGGCGCAGCATGTAATTGCACCGCGCGAGATATTCATGCCACGGTCCAGACATGTCCCACCACGTATTGGTCCGTTCGTAGTGCAAACCCCAGGGCCCCATGGTGGAACCGGGTACTTTATCGAGCCAAGGTTGGAAGGCGTACCTATGGAAGACAAAACGGTTGACGCCTAGAGAGAGCAGTTGATCGCCCAGCGATTTGATTGAGGCGGGGTATTGCTGCCACTTTTCTTGATCGCCGGAGGTAAAGGACTCGGCACCGACAATAGGCCTTCCATTGGTGTGGGCAATGGAGGCCATTTCTCGAGCCTTATCCAGCTTCATGCTCCCGCCTCCGGGCTTAGAAGGCGTCCAGAACTCGGTCATCGGCTCATCTGCTGCTGCGGTATAAGTCGCCTCGTCCCCGAACGGAAGATCGTAGCCCTCGATCGTCAGGCGCAAGCCCTTCTGATGGGCCAGTTCTGCAAGTCGCCCGGAATAGTTTTGGGCGAGGAGTTCGCTGCCTGTTTGAGCAAAATCCCAACGAAATCGGTCCGCGACCTCTTGCCCACCAATTTGCCAGTGAGGTTTGGCGACTTTCTTGCCGTTAACCAGTTCTTCGGTTTTTCCCGTTAGGCACGGGAGGTAGGGTAGGGGATCATAACCTCTTCGTTTCTGAAATTCTTCCCGGAATGTCTTCGTCCAGTTTTGCGAGCCCACTTCCCAGCTATCGATGTGCGTGGCCACCAAAACTTTTCCTGCTAAGGGGCCACTTTGATCAATGAGCTTTTGCATCATGCCCGCGAACTGGGCGTCCATAGCTTCTGCGCTCATTTTATCGCATTCCAATCCATTTCCACCCAAGACAGGGGGGCGAGTGCTGGAGCCGGTTGTCACGTGGCCAATTCGCTCAATCGTCCAAGTACCCGGTGGTGCGTCCCAAACCAAATGGCCATCGGGTCCCATCTTGCTGGTAAGGTCGACAACGGCTTTGCTCTCGATGGGAGTTGCGCTGTTCTGTGGAATCGCCAGCACCGCGATGTCTCGGTAGTCATCGGTGATCTCGAGATTACTCGCCAGGATGTCTTTCTTCGTCCGATGTCCTACGGGTTGGTCCAGGATTCCGTCAAAATGACCCGTCACGGTTTTATCCGTGCAGACGAGTTGGCGCATGGAAAGTTCCGGAGTAATCCACGGACCGCTACTGCCGCACCAGCCCGGGCCATTGGTCATATTGATTTCAAGGCCCAGACGGTTTGCTTCCGTAACGGCAAAATGAAAGAGGTCCTGCCATTCTGGACCCATGAAGGTGGCAGTGCCTTTCGGCGGGGCAAACCGTTCCACCACATCCATGATCAAAACTCCGCCGATTCCGACGCGCTTCATCGCTTCGAGGTCAGCCGTAATTCCCTCCTTATTAAGATTTCCGTTGTTCCAAAACCAATAGACCCAGGGACGCGCCGAATCAGGTGGCGTTTTAAAGTTCGCGGCGAGTGCTGGGTCGGGAGTGCTTTCTCCAAACGCGAGGAGAGGCAGGGCAGACAAAAACAGAGCTAAGAGTCGGAGCCGAAAAGTCATAAGCGAATTGTGATTCAAAGCATTTGGAAAGCTCTCGCCATGACGTGTAAATCGAGCGGCGTTTGGCGGGATTCGATCAATTATTATGCTGGGAAAGAATCCCAATACAAGGCTGGACGGTGCTGCTTCGGGTTCTTTCCCATAAGCCGAGTGCGACAATAAACGGAAAATGCTCTAACCTCGCTCACGATGACTCTCGCTCGAAAAGATCTCTTGAAAGAGTGCTTGGCACAGGCACATCACACGGAAGCAGGCGTGAAGAACTATGTGGAGACAGTGACCATGCGTTACCGTTTCATCCCGGCTCCACCGGGACGGGCGGTGGTTCGATGTCAATGGCACGTCCGCTACTACACGACAGCGGATACGGTTGTCTCATTGATCTCGGCCTTTCTGGCGTTGATTTCAGGAATTCATGTGGACAAATATCGAGTGATGCGTTTTGAGACGTATCACGAGTTTACGGAGGTGGCGGCAGAAGATTTTATTCGAAAGGTAACGACGCGGAGTAAACGCAAACCGTTGATCGTCTTTCTATTAATGCTCTCGGGGGCATTCTGCTTTTTCACCTTCTGCTGCTTTGTCTATCAGGCCTCCACGTTCTCCTCGAATCTCCCTTCGTTTATCGGTATCGAAATGGAGATCGGGATGGGCCTTCTCGCCGTGGTCGACGCGCTCTTTTTACTGGCCTTTGTGCTCGTGCTGCGGCTCTTGATACGGGTGGCCTATTGGTATATTCCACCCGACACTGCTAACGACCTGAACTCGAGAAGTGTGATTCTGGAGCAAGTGGGCCGGGCTTAGCGCAAATCGCTCTCGAAACGGCGATCAGCTCTTGGGCTTGATGTAGTAGCCGGAGCATTTCCAGGTGCCATCCGAGTCTTTTTGAAAGCAGACCGTTTCGACCGAATAGGCCAGGTTTTCGAATGAGGCGTCAAATTGCGCGACGATAAAATCACCTTTGACAGTGCCGTCTGGGCCGGGCACTTCCGTCTGATGAAGGGCGGAGGCGAGCGTGCGTTTGGTGCATTTGCCCAGGGGTGTGCGGACGCTGGTTAGCGCGGCGACCCATTTATCTGAGCTCAATTTGGATTGAAAAAACGTCGAGGCATCCGTCCAGCTCTGGCCATACTTTCCGTCGTCCACTTCGCCCAACCACGTTTTCATGGCGGCGACGGCGTCGGCTTTGGGATCTCCTTCCGCTTTCGCGCGGCTGAGCGGAAAAATGAGGGTGAAGATAACGGCCATGGTACAGAGTACGGCCACGAGCGGTCGTTTGATTTTATTGGAGTGGTTCTTGATCATAAGGATGCGATGTTTGAGCTGCGTTAGGGATTCCCCAATGGCGAGGGCCCCACAAGGTGGGCGCGCATGGGTCTGTCGAATGGCCTTCAGAAGAACGTCGCCATAGGCGGGTTCAGAGGGACCTTTCAACAAAGTGAGAGCCGTTTCATCGGCAGATTCTTCAATGAATTGGCGCCACGCCCTTTGGGACAGGTGGGCGAGGGGATTGAACCAATGCACGGCGCAAATGAACGTGAACGCCCAGTTCCAAATGAGGTCGCTGGCTCGAAAATGGGCCAGCTCGTGGAGAAGTACAGGTCGCAGTTCCGCGCGGCTCATGGTCTCCATGAGAATCCGTGGAATGAGGATGCGAGGGCGAACCCACCCCAAGATCGCGGGCGCGGGAACGTCCTCTGAAACAACGACTCCGAATGGAATCGTGACGCCGAGCTCTTGCTTGCAATCTTCCAGAAGCGTGAGTAAAGCCGAGTCGGTGCAGAGCCGCTGATGCGACCAGAACCAGTGGGTGCGAGCCGTGCGAATGGCGACAATTGCCAGGAATACAACACAACCCGATAACCACACTCCCGGAACAAAGGTAGAAATCGAGAAGGGCTGATGTATCAATTCCGGCGAGATGGGAAACACGTACGGGTCTATGCTCGTGGAAGGTAATTCGGTCGTTTCTGTGGCAATCGCCGGGAGGATCGGCACCGGTATGTTGATAAAAAAGGCGAGGGGCACCAACAACCACCAGAGGCGGCGGAACTGCGTCGACATGGTACGGGCAAAGAGCCGGTCCAAAACCACAACGATTAGCGCCACAAGGGAGCCGCTGATGGTAAGAGTGAACAGGGTGGTCATTTTGAGCCGCTTTTCTTTTCAGAGCGCAGCAGTGCTTCCAGAGAGCGAATCTCGGCGTCACTTAACTGCTTGGATTGGACGAAATGAGCCAACATCGGCGTGAGCGCACCATCGAAAACTCGCTTCAAAAACGAGTCGGCTTCGTCGGCCCGGAGTTCGGCCTCCGAGTAGGCAGGGCTGTAGATGTACGACTTGCCGCTTTTCTCGAATTGGAGTGCACCTTTGCCCACCAGGCGATTGATCAGCGTTTTTATCGTGGCTGGACTCCAAGTGGTGGAAGTCGCGAGGGCTGAGATGATGTCTTGGGCGAGGCAGGGGGCGTGCGTCCAGACGGCCTTCATGACTTGCCATTCGGCATCGGAGAGTTGCGGCTTGTTTGTCATTTACAGATGTAATCGCAGAATCGATTATGTTTGTAAACAACAAATTTCAGCGTCTTCTCCCGTTTTGCTGCTAGCACTCTTAGACCATGCATCACTCTGATCCTCCGCCCGTTTGGCTCGTCGCGGTATTTCCCCTTTTCTTTGTCACGATGTGGATAGTGGTCTGTTACATCATCTCGAAGAAGGGCTGGTCGAGTTTGGCTCGGTTGTATCGGGTTGAAAAACTGCCGGAGGGGCAACGTTTTGATCGTTTGAGCGGCTACTTTTCAATGCAGGGTTCGTACAATAACGCGCTCATTGCGTCCATTTCGCCAGAGGGCTTTGGGTTAGGTATTCTAATCCTCTTTCGAGCGTTTCACCCACCGCTTTTAATTCCGTGGTCGAACGTGACCGTTACCGAGGTGCCGACGCTTTTCAGTCGGTGTTTGAACGTCGTTCTGAGTGGCGGAGATCGAACCTTCCGGGTTCGGATGCCCCTTAAGGCACGGGAGAGTTTGGAGAAATATTGTCGAATTGAAGAAATTCACGAACCAGCCAGCACACGAAAATGGGGCATTGGGCTGTTGGTTCTCGCGTGGCTCGGTCTGGTCTTGGGCTTGGCGCTCTTCGTCGGCAGTCTAAACATCCCGCGAATTACAGCAATTGACCAGCACAAGGCCGTCGCCGGAGGAAGAATCACGGAGCTGACGTTGCAGATGCACAATACCGTCCGGTACGAATTTGAGGTGGGGGGAATGAGGTACGAGAGCCAGGGACGCTCAGGCCTGCCGAATCTCCAGAGCGGGGAACTTCACGTGGGTGACGTGGTGATGGTCTTCTACAATTCTCTAGAGCCCGATGAATCGATGCTGGAGGACCCGCACAGCGAGCTTGCAGGAGAAGAAGCGAGTGTCGGATTCATGGCTCTCGTCATGCCGACGGTCATCATCCTCTCAATCGCCTACCGAATGCCACTGTCGTGGATCAGCGGACGTCGAGGGACAGTAAATAAATAACAAATTGCTGCCTGACTAACAATTCAGGCCGACTGAACGCGGTCAGGAAGTCTTGATGGCTATCAGCTCGTAAAAGGGGGATCACAAGCCGACTTGTAACGTGGGTTCCGCACCCGGGCGAGTGCGGAACATGCGTTGGTGAGAATTGGTGACGGTGCACCCCTCTCAGAACAGCCCTAACTCTACGTGTTATCTATGGCCCAATCGCCCATTCGGAGGAACTCCCGAATTTTACGTCGCTCATGCCGACTTTGGTTGGCCTTGCCAACACGGGGGTCAGCCATGCGGTAGGGATATTTTGTGGAACGAACGAGGTCTACTAACATTTCAGCTGTCTTCATCAACGAGTCCCTTTCTTGATTGTGGTTAGTTTTATCCGACGTTGGCCAAATAGCCTAAACGGTGCCACTTTATGGCGATTTCGCGACGGATTCGTGTCAAACATGACGGACAGTGGTCAAAACTCGTACATTTCACCCTTCGGCAAGGTATTAGCAAAGGTTACAGCTTGATGGAGGCACGAAAAAACCCGTAAGCTCCCCATTTAAGTATGGCACTCCACACCTCATTTAACTCCCTCCGGTCAATTCTTACCCCCTCTGGCAAAAAACTAACATATTACTCGATCCCCGCCTTGGAAGAGGCCGGTGTCGGGCCCGTATCGAAATTGCCGGTCAGTATCCGTATCGTGTTGGAATCGGTGCTACGGAATTTGGATGGAGTGCGTGTGCGTGAGCAGAATGTCCATGAGCTGGCGAATTGGAACGCCAAGAAGCCGGCCGAAGAGGAGATTCCTTTCGTCGTGGCGCGTATTGTCTTGCAGGACTTTACCGGGGTGCCGTTGCTCGTCGATCTCGCCGCCATGCGCGATACTGTTGCGAAGCTGAACAAGAATCCCAAATTGATTGAACCGCTCGTGCCGGTCGATCTCGTTGTGGACCACTCCGTGCAGGTGGATGTGGCTGGCGTGCCGACCGCTTTGGCGCAGAATTTGGACATCGAATTTGGTCGAAACAAAGAGCGCTACGAGTTCCTTAAGTGGGGTCAGCAGGCGTTTGAAACCTTCAAGGTGGTGCCACCCGGAATCGGCATTGTTCACCAAGTAAACCTGGAGTATCTGGCCAAGGGCGTCCTCTCGGTGGCAGCGGAAGGCGAAACGGTCTATTACCCGGATACGCTCGTGGGGACCGATTCTCACACGACGATGATCAATGGCTTGGGAATCGTCGGCTGGGGCGTGGGCGGTATTGAGGCGGAAGCGGGTATGCTTGGCCAGCCTGTCTACTTTTTGACACCAGAAGTGGTGGGAGTGCACATGACCGGTTCACTGCGTGAAGGTGTCACCGCGACAGACCTGGCGCTGCACGTGACGCAGATGCTGCGGAAGTTCAAAGTAGTGGGTAAGTTCGTCGAATTTTACGGTCCCGGTGCCGCCTCCCTCACGCTACCGGATCGCGCGACGATCGCGAACATGGCGCCCGAATATGGTGCAACGATGGGCTATTTCCCAATCGACGCTGAATCGGTCAACTACCTCCGCGCGACGGGCCGCACCGATTCTGAAGTGGAGATTTTCGAAACCTACTACAAAGCGCAGAATCTGTTCGGAATTCCCACCAAGGAGAGTGGGATCGTTTATAGTGCCGACCTGGAACTCGACTTGGCCGATGTTAAGCCGGGTGTGGCGGGACCCAAGCGTCCGCAAGATCGCATCAATCTGCCGAACCTGAAGGAAGTGTTCTTAAAGAGCCTCGAAACGCCGATAGAGGCGGGTGGATTCCTAGCCAGCGACACGACGGCCGAAGCATTTTTAAGCCTCTCCGCCGAGGTCCACCTGAACGGATCGCGCCCAGCGGTCGATGTGACGATCAAGCACGGTAGCGTGTTGATTGCGGCGATCACGAGCTGCACGAACACCAGCAATCCCAGCGTGATGCTGGCGGCAGGTCTGCTCGCCAAGCGAGCGATCGAAAGAGGGCTCAAGGTAAATCCTGCGGTAAAGACTTCGCTGGCACCCGGAAGCCGCGTGGTGACCGATTACTTCACGAAGACCGGCCTACAGCCCTATCTGGATCAACTCGGCTTCAACACGGTCGGTTACGGCTGCACCACGTGTATCGGAAACTCGGGTCCGCTGGATGCGGTGATCGAGAAATCGATTGTCGATAATAAGCTCGTTGCTGCGAGCGTGCTCTCTGGAAATCGTAATTTCGAAGCGCGTGTGCATCCGAGCATCAAGGCGAACTTCCTGATGTCGCCGCCGTTGGTCGTCGCGTTTGCGTTGGCAGGTCGTGTCGATATCAATCTGGACACCGAACCGCTGGGCCTCGGCTCAAATGGCGAGCCGGTTTTCTTGAAAGACATCTGGCCAAGCGCGGAAGAAGTGCATGAGCTCTATAAGTCGGCAGTCTTGCCGGAAGTATTCCGCGCGCTCTACAAGGACTTCGGCTCACAAAATCCGAAGTGGAATGAGGTGACGACGTCTGAAGGCGAGGTTTACAAATGGGACGACGCCAGCACCTACATTCAATTGCCGCCGTTCTTTGACGATTTCTCCATGGAAGTAGGCAAGATCACGAGCATCGAAGGGGCGCGGCCTCTGGGCATCTTCGGCGATTCCGTGACCACCGATCACATTTCGCCCGCAGGCAGCTTTAAGGATTCGTCACCGGCTGGTAAATTCCTCATCTCGAAGGGCACCTTGAAGGACGATTTCAATAGCTACGGTTCGCGGCGTGGAAATGACCGGGTCATGACTCGTGGAACGTTTGCGAATGTTCAGATTCGTAACTTGATGTTGCCGGGCACGGTGGGCGGCACAACGCTCTACCAAAACGGTGAAGCGAGCGAGCAAATGAGTATCTTTGATGCGGCGATGAAATATCAGGAGGCGAAGACGCCGCTGGTGATTGTGGCCGGTCTGGAATACGGCACTGGTAGCTCGCGCGATTGGGCCGCCAAGGGCACACGGTTGTTGGGTGTGAAGGCGGTTGTCGCCCAGAGCTTCGAGCGGATTCACCGGAGTAACCTGGTCGGCATGGGCGTTCTCCCGCTCTGCTTCCAAGAGGGCACGAACGCGCAGACGCTTCATCTGGTGGGCACCGAAAAGTTCTCGCTTAAAGGTCTTACGGATGACGTGAAACCGCGGCAGATGCTGGATCTGGAAATTGTTCGCGCAGATGGCCGCGTGGAAATCGTTCCGGTGATTGTGCGTATCGATACGCCGATCGAAGTCGATTACTACCGGCACGGCGGAATCTTGCCCTACGTGCTGCGCCAGATTCTACAGAAGGCGTAGTTTCCGAGGTGGTTTACCGGCGCGCGACTACGGTCGTGTGTCGGTGGCCTTAACGGGTTGACCTCGTTTCCGAGTAGGCGCTAGATTAGAGATTCTTCTATGAAGACTTTCTTTTTTCTTTTGCTGTTTCTGGCGCTTTGTCAGGCGCCCAGCGATCTGCTGCACTAGCTTAGCCGTATGCCAGATCCCGGCGCATCAAAATCGAACTTCCATCTCGCTGCCGATCCGGCTTTGAGTCGTGTGCGATGCGAGTTGGAGGCTCTGGTCCGGAATTCCATTCGCTTGTGGCCCACGGTCGCTGTCGATGCTGATATTCCCATCGGAACCAGTAAGCTCGGTGGGAAGCCTGACTTACCGCCAGATTTGGCGTGGCCAGAGTATCACGTTCCCTGGAAGCCTAGGCTATGGGAGCCTGCCTTGCCCAAGGACGGGAATAGCAGCGTGCCCTTCGTCGCGCAGTTTAACTTGGAAGATTTGGCCCAGTACGACGTCGACCGGGTCTTACCTAAAACCGGAATGCTCTACGTCTTTTATAACCCTGTTTTGTATTCCGTTGAGGCATATGGGATGCGAGAAGCGATTCAGGTATTCTATCGAAAAGAGGACAAGCATCAGCTCACCCGTCGGGAATTTCCTAGTAACATCCCAATTAGTGGAAGTGAACCGCAGGCATACACTGCATGTACACTTCAGTTCACTTGGGAGAGCATGTTGCCTCCGGGTGAAGACTGCCGGGTTGAGCCGGAGGAAGAGGGCCAGGAGGCGCACAGTAAAGTTCTCGTCATGACGCGCGATGAGTACAGTCATTGGCTTATTAGCAATTACGAGTTCCGAAAAGAATACGGCGGCGTACACCACATGTTGGGGTATCCAGATATTGGTAGTCACGGTCCAAGGGTGCCTGATGAATTGTTTCCAATGGAAGGCACAAGCATCGACGAACGAGTGGCAAGATTTCAGGATCATCGACTGCTCCTTCAACTCGATGACTCTATTGGAGATTTAATGAAATTTAGACGTGGGAGAACCGTCTATTTTTGCATGCGCAATCAAGACCTCCTTCGTGCGGATTTTAGCCGCGTTTGGGTGGATATCGAATAGCGCAACCAGGGGGATTCTTCCGCGCTTATTGCGGAGAAACTCGTCAGTTTATTCCAAGTCTCCTTTTCCAGAAATCCCATTCGAAAACGGGCACTTTGGGGCATTCGCGTCGTCACGATTCTCCCCGCTTTGAGGGCTTTGGTACATGGCGCGGAAGCCGTTCAAGCTTGGGTCGACATTGTTATGGGGCATGTCTTTGGTTTCGAAGCTTGGGACGATCTGCAGCATCGGATCATGATCGCTGGACTGGGTGACGCGGCTTGGGAACTGGCGTTTGTCGCGCTGTTGCTCCCAGCCGCTGCGCACCTCAAGGATTTGCAGACCCTGTAACCACTTCAAAAGCGTTTACTCGTCAATAGTCTTCAGCTCCGGGGACACAAACGGTACCGTTCTAAAATACCCCTGGCCGCTATTTCGGACCTTAAAAACAAAAGGGCCTTCCGAGACTTTAAGCGTGTGAGGCATCATGTCTTCCACAGGGAGAATCAGCCAAATCTTGTTTGGCTCGCTGGGCCTTATCCCACGATCCATCCAGGCTCCCTGGCCTTCCTTCAAGTTCGAGCCCGTTTTGTTGGCCGCGTGGTCGGCAGGCAGGAACGTGATGACCACCAACTCGTCGTTCGGATACTTCTTCGTTAAATCATCCGGCATTTTCTCGACGACTTCGACTGTTTTTGGCCGAAACATCAGTGGGTAGCTCGGCCCGTCGTCCGCATCGTTGGAGGTTAATTGAACGCCGGGATGAACCAGGGAGGTGTCCTCGGCTTGGACCGATTGAGTCGTGTTTTTGGTGTTCCCAAAATCGACCGCTCCGGTGACTTCAATCTCAAAGTAGCCGCCCAGTCGTATACCCCCATCCTGCGCCTTTACTTCCAGAACGTACAGGGTTCGCGCCGGAATATCGCCCGGAAATGCGTTGCGCACCAGTTTGTCAACCGATTGTAAAGTCCACTCATTCAGCAATTTACCATCAGCCGTGTAGAGGTTGAAGTGCATGTTTTCCCGAAGCGGATTTCCAAAAATGCCCAGCGATTTGTAGGCCAGGTTGATTGTCACCGGTCCCGGCCCCACCCAAAACGAAAAGTACTTCGGCCCGGAGACGTTATCTACGTTCCCTTTATTAACACCGGCAGCCAGCGGTACCGGCACCGGTTTAGTGTCACCTGCCTCAAGTCGTTGGACCGAGAGCACTATGGCGAGAATAATGAGGGAACGCCAACTGAGGAAAATAAGCTTTCGCATGCCTCTTAATCTGGAAGAGAGAACGTTTACGATCCAGAGGAATTTGACGTGGCGTTTTCTGAAGCGTCCCGCTACTAATTACAACAGTGAAAGTTGTTATTCTTTGCGGTGGTAAAGGGACTCGGCTGCGCGAGGAGACCGAGCATCGGCCGAAGCCGATGGTTCCGGTGGGGGGCCGGCCCATTCTTTGGCATATCATGAAAATCTATGCGCATTACGGGCACACGGAATTCATTCTCTGCCTGGGGTACAAGCGGGAGATGATTCTCGATTATTTTCGGAATTACATGTGGAACACTTCCGATGTCACTCTCGACCTAGGCCCGAATCCGTTCATCGCTTATCACAACAAACATGGCGAAGAGAATTGGGTGGTAACGATGGCCAATACGGGCGAAGAGACGATGACCGCCTACCGTGTGCGACAGATTCGCCGCTACCTCACGCCCGGGGAGCCTTTTCTTCTGACCTACGGCGATGGCGTGGGCACGGTGGACATCGCTGCCGCCATTCGCGATCATCAAAAAGCTGGGAAAGTGTGCACGATCACGGCAGCTCATGCGCCCGGCCGATTCGGCGCGCTGACGATTGATAAAGAAGGCGGTATTCACCGATTCGAGGAGAAACCGGTGCGCGAGCTGGGATATATCAACGCCGGTTTTATGGTATGCGAGCAAAAGCTGTTCGATTACCTTCCCGATGATCCGACGATGATGCTGGAATCCGAACCAATGACCCGCCTGGCTGCCGAGGGCCAACTCCACTCCTACCGGCACGAGGGTTTTTGGCAGCCCATGGACACCTACCAGGAGATGACCTATCTGGATCGGCTCTATCGGGAGAACCGGGCGCCGTGGAAGGTATGGGTTTAGTAGAGGTGCAATACATTATGTCTGAATCAGCATTTAAAGGGAAAGTCGCCTGGGTTTCTGGGCACACCGGTTTTAAGGGCGCGTGGCTGGCGGAATGGCTGCTGTTATGCGGGGCTAAGGTGATCGGTTTTTCGCAACCGCCGCATACCGAGCCCTCGCTATTTGAGCAACTCAAGCTCCAAGGGCGGCTCGTTCATCAGATCGGGGATATCAATGATCTCTCGGCGGTACGCCAATCGCTCGTGGAAGCGCAGCCCGATTTTGTATTCCACCTCTCTGCACAATCGCTCGTACGGCTTTCCTACCGCGCCCCAGTCGAAACTTTTTCGACCAATGTGATGGGAACCGTGCACGTTCTCGATGCCTTGCGCGATCCGATTTTCAAGAAAAAGGGATGCGTGGCAGTGATGATCACCACGGATAAGGTGTACGAGAATCGCGAGACCTTTCAGGCTTATCGCGAGGATGACCCGCTCGGCGGACACGATCCCTACAGTGCCAGCAAGGCCGCCGCTGAAATGGCGATCATGTCCTACCGAAAATCGTTTTGGTCACCGGCAAACGCGGTGCCGCATGTGAAAGTCGTCTCGGTTCGCGCAGGAAATGTCATCGGCGGCGGTGACTGGGCGATGGACCGAATCGTGCCCGATGCGTTCCGAGCCCTTTTTGCGGGTAAGACGATTCAGGTGCGCAATCCCGGCGCGACTCGCCCCTGGCAACACGTGGTGGAGCCGTTGAGCGGGTACATGCTCTTGGCGGAGCGCTTAGCAGCGGTTCATGACCTCAAGCATTACCATGAGCTGGCCAGTCCGTTTAATTTTGGACCAGACAACAGCTCGAATCGCTCGGTTCAAGATTTGGTCGAAGAGATCCTCAAGACGTGGAAAGAGGGGAAGTGGCACCATGAGGTGGTTAACGGTGCGGTCCATGAAGCGACCCGCCTGCACCTAGCCAACTACAAAGCGTGCGAGCTTCTCGGCTGGCGTCCGAAATGGGATTTTGAGACGACGCTCCTGAAGACGGTGGAGTGGTATCGAATGGCGCAAAAGCGTCCTCAAGAATTGGCCGAGCTAACGCGTCAGCAAATTCAGGATTATACTGCGGCATGAACATCGGAGACGTGACGCGGTTGGGCGGCGACTGGCTCTTGGCGATCGAGTCTGAAGAGCAAATATTGACCGTGGCGCTCTCAGAAAAAGTCGAAAGTAACGGTATCGAACTTCAATCTGCCGACGTTCTCTCGGGTGACTTACCGGTTCCGGGGCTGCGAGTCGATCTGAGCCAAATACGTACCTTAACGCGCGATGAATGCGCCGAAAAAGGGACGGTTTTTCACGTTAAGGAAGCATTTGTGGCGCGCGTGCTGAAGGCAATCGTCATGCGACATTCCCGGCTTTTTTCAAAGCTCAGTCACCGTGCGAATTTGCCGGCGAGTTCCACGAATCGGACGCCATTTGAATCCGGCAAGTCGACCATTCCTTATGCAGGGCGTATTTTTGATGCGGATGAAGTGGAAGCGGCGATCGGCACGACGCTCGATTTTTGGCTGACGCTCGGAAGCGAAGGAGCGGCGTTTGAAAAAGAACTGGCCGCGCAATTGGGCGTGCAGCATAGCTTGCTCGTAAACTCGGGGTCATCCGCTAACTTGCTCGCCGTCGCCGCGCTGACGACCCATAAGCTTCCCGACGACCGCCGCATCGTCCCCGGCGACGAAGTGATTACCTGTGCGGCAGGCTTTCCGACGACCGTCGCGCCCATCGTGCAAAACGGTGCGGTGCCGGTGTTTATCGATAACGACCCCGCTACCGGGAATGGTCGCATGGAGCAGTTAGAGGCCGCTTTCTGCGAGGGCAAAACGAAGGCGGTTATGATGGCGCACACGCTCGGGAATCCGTTCGATTTAGGGGCTGTGCTGGAGTTTTGTCGGAAGCACAGACTGTGGTTGATCGAGGACAATTGCGATGCGCTCGGCAGCCTTTACTCGATGCCTGAGGAGCGCGCCCGGAGATTGGAACTGGGGCATCTTTTGAAGATCGCCAAGGCCGGTTCGCACGGTTGGATCAAATTTGAGGAGATCAACGGCCAGAAGCTCCTAACGGCACCGACCGGTTGCTGGGGCGATCTCTCCACGCAATCGTTCTATCCGCCGCATCACTTGACCATGGGTGAGGGGGGGGCGGTTAATATCGTTTCGCGTGGCGGACTGAAGAGTTACGCTGAGAGCTTTCGCGATTGGGGCCGGGATTGCTGGTGCCCCAGCGGTAAGGACAACACGTGCAATCGCCGGTTCGGCTGGCAACTGGGTGAACTTCCCGAGGGCTACGATCACAAGTACATTTACAGTCACCTGGGCTATAACTTGAAGCCGCTCGATATTCAGGCGGCAATTGGACGGAAGCAGCTCGAAAAATTGCCGGAGTTTACTGAGGCGAGAAAGCGCAATTGGGACTTCCTTCGCCGTGGCTTGGCCGATCTCGATGAATTTCTGGAGTTCACGTTGCCAACGCACGCCACGGCTTGGAATGCTGAGACTGGTTTTCAGTGGGATAACAGCGGTTGCCGGAGCGAGTGCTCGTGGTTCGGGTTCATGTTGCGGATGAAAACCGACGGTGGCGGCTCGTTCACCCCAAGTAAACTGGGGCGTTATCTGGATGAACGGAAGATCGGCAGTCGGATGCTTTTCGGGGGTAATCTGTTGCGTCAACCGGTCCTTGTTCAATTGAAGAAGGATCGTCCGGAAGCACTGCGCACCATTGGCGAAATGCCCGGTGCGGATACCATCATGAATACAGCCCTGTTTTTAGGGACTTTCCCTGGACTGACAGAGGCGATGTTGCAGTATGAAGTGGAGGCGGTGCGAAGCTTTTTTAGGGGGTAGCTTTGTTGGCAGGCTTCCTTCCACGCACGATCATCGTCATCCAGAGGTAAGGAACACGTCCTGCACCTTCGAAGCAAAGTTCCTGAAAGCCGACCTCCTGGAGTAGCGCGTAGAGGGTCTTCTTGCTCCACAGCTTAATGTGGCCGCCGTCCCAAAGCGGATTGGCGTGCGTGTCCCAAGAGCCGGCCAGTGAAATGCAGAGGTTCTTCAGGTAGCCATGGTAAGGCGTTGTACAGACCAAGTGCCCGCCTGGTTTGAGTGCTGAAAACGCCGCCTGGGCCCATGCTCGGGGCGCATAGAGATGCTCAACGACCTCCGTGCTCACCACGAGATCGAAGGGCGATTCCTTAAGAACGGAAAGCAAATCTGGCTCTACAGCCTGAAGTTTGAATCGCCCGGCGGGATAAGCCTTTCTAGCCAGCGCGATGCCTTCCTCGCTGAGATCGATTCCCACCACCGTCGCGCCTTGGCGCAGAAACTCACCGCAGGTCGCTCCATTACCGCATCCAATATCGAGTACCCGCAATCCAGGCGAAACGGGACCGACGAGCCGAAGTAGACCAGGCATGAAGTGCTGGTGCATGTGTGAAGGGGCCGAGTCTTTAAACCCAAACTCTTGATACCCGGCTTGCACATGAATCTTTTACTGGAAAAACAGTTTTCATGAAAGAAGTGTCCACGCGATAAATACACTTAACGGTGTAAAGCGGTATCCCTCTGAGGGTTACCCGGATGCTGCGCTCTCGTCTGCGGTCACCTTTTGACTTTTCCGCGATTTCGAGTCCATTCTCAAGGGATGACACCGGCGTGCGAAATTGTTCAACTCTACAAGCGATTCGGTCCGAAGGTCGCCGTCGATAACCTCTCCATCCATGTGATGCCCGGAAGCCTCTATGGTTTCCTCGGCGTGAATGGTGCCGGCAAAACCACATCGCTGCGTATTCTTGCGGGACTCATCCAACCCGATGGCGGGCGCATCCTCATTAACGGAATCGACACCTTAACGAACCCCAGCGAAGCCAAGCGCCACCTCGCTTACATCCCGGACGATCCCGTTATTTACGGCAAGCTCACCCCCATGGAGCAGCTCGAGTTCGTTGCCGCTCTCTGGCAGGTGGAGCCCAAATATGCTCGCGCCCGTGCTCAGGAACTTCTGGAGATTCTCGGGCTGTGGGAACGTCGCCAGGAATGGCTGGAGTCCTTTTCACGAGGCATGAAACAGAAAATAGCTCTCGCCAGTGCCTTGATCCATGACCCGAAACTGATCCTTTTGGATGAACCGCTCACGGGACTCGATGCCTCCGCAGCGCGTCTCGTGAAGGACATCCTCAACCAATTCCTTAAAAAAGGAGGCGCGGTCATCCTGACCACTCACATCTTGGATGTCGCCGAGCGTCTCTCCGAACGCATCGGGATCATGTCCGGCGGCAAGCTCATCGCTGAGGGAACCATGGCTGAGCTTCGTCAATCGGTCGCACAGCCGACCTGGTCGCTCGAGGACATCTTCCTTCACCTTATCAATGAAAAGGATCGTCAGCTGGTATGAACGGCGTTCCCTTCTACATCTCCATCGGCCTTCGCATTTTCCAAGTCGATTTGCTGATGCTCATTCGACGCCACTACACGGGCTCATCGGTGCGCGCGAGGCTTCTACAATTGCTGGCCACGCTTTCCGTTTTACTGGTCGCGTTAATCGTCCACGGCATGGCGCTAGGCGCAGTCATCTACGTCAACCGGGCCTCTTTACACGCCGAGACGACTCTTGAGGGCGTGAGCGCGCTGGTCTGGAATTTCCTCATCTTCGTCATGACCAGCGGCGGCCTCATCCGCGCACTCATCGTTCTGCATGAGCAAGACGATACTGACCTTATCATTTCATCGCCCGCCCCCATTCGCAGCATTCTCGCTGCGCGGCTTTTCGGCAACACCATTCAATCGTGCACGGTGGATGGCTTCATCATCGTTCCGTGGATTAACATCATGGTTCTCACGCATGGTTTCTGGTACCTGTGCGGGTATCCCATCTGGATTTTGCTGGCGATGATCGTCACTAGCTACGATGGATTACTCACGCTCAGCTTGGTTCGCTATTTCGGTTTCAATCGTGCCCGAGCTTGCTCTTGCCGACACCGCCCTTGCCACCGGCGATCACGACGATGCGCGGAACCGATTTCTTACGCCCCATGACCGAGCTCCTTTGCCGCAGCGCCGAGCACGGGCTCGAGCACGCCCAGCACGTCGAGCAGCGTGTCGAACAGCGTCGCCGATGCGGCGAGGTAACGCGCCTCGGTCGCCGCGTGCTGCGCGACGACGTGGGCGCGCTCGATCTCGCGCTGCGCGAGCAACGACACGAACGGAAGTGGCTTGAGCGCTGCCGCCAGCGCGCGTTCGACGTGCGCGAGCTCGCCGCGATCGCGGTCGCGCCCGGCGAGCTTGCGTGCACGCGTCGCGTGATAGCGCACGCGTCGGAGGCCTCGTACGAAGCGCGTGACGTGCTTCGCGAGCCGGTCGCGGCGATCCGGGCCGACGGCGGCAACCGCCGCGTCGACGAGGGCTCGCGGTCTCGACGCGAGGGCCGAGCTCGGCGAGCACGCTCGCGAGCGGCCGATGCTGCATGCCCTCGATGAACGCGCCGCCTTCGGTGCAGTTGTAGACGCGCGTGCCGGTCCCTTCGGATGCCGATCATCGCATCTTCTCGACGAACCAGCGGTGAAACATGCTGAACATGAAGCTCGACGGCACCGTGCCGCCGTGCCAGCCGGGCAACGAGATCGCACGCTCGGCCGGCGCGCTCGGGCCGCCCTGCGCCTTCATCGAGCGAAACCCGTCGCTCCAACCCTCGACGCGCACGTGACCGCGCTCGTCGGCCACGGCGCGCGCAGTGCCATCGACCGAGCTCGCGACGTAGTAGTTGCCGCCGGGGAACGACAGGTCGAGCCCGACGAACACGATCGGATCGCAGCCCCAGCGCAGCGCGAGCGAGAACGCCGAGGTCGCGACCGAGCCGCCGCCCGCGATCCACGCCTGTTCGTCGAGCCCGTCGAGATCCAGTCGTCGAGCAACGAGTTCGCGCCGGCGGTCAGATACGCGCGCGCCCCGAGCTCGAACAGCGAAGGATGGACGGTCGCCGCGTTGACCAGACACGTGCGCGACAGGTCGCAGCCGGCGAAGTGATACTGCACGTTCTGCGGATCGACCGTGATCACGAGATCCGGCTCGAGGCCCGCCGCGACCACCGGCTTGAGCGAGTGGCTGAAGCACGCGAGCACGGCACGTCCTGCGAGACCGCGCAGCTGCTCGATGTTGCGCGCGAGCGATGGCCCGGGTGCGACGACGATCCAATCGGCTTGCCGGCAAACGCGCCATCGAGCGCGGCCACCGACGGCCAGCGTCCGATAGCCGGCAGGTTCTTCGCGCCTTGTTCGATCCACGTGCGCGAGAACGCCTGCACGGTGTTGCGCTGGATCCGCATGTCCGATAGCGCCGCGCGCACGGCTTCGGCGAGATCGGTGAGGGTCTCGGCGGTCACGCCGAGCGCGCCGCGCACGACGAACCTCGTCGGTGCGACCGGGGTCATCG
>CAVURW010000063.1:0-3660 GCA_963743595.1 uncultured Verrucomicrobiae bacterium | reverse complement strand
CATTGGCGGCATTAACGAAGAAAACCTCTCCGCGCTGCTGGCCGCAGGAGCGCGCCGGGTGGTCATTGTCTCTGCTCTCTTGCAAAGCCCTAATATTGTAGATTACTGTACGCGGGTTAAAAGACAGCTCTCTTCCTATTCACTCTAATTCAACTGCCCACAATCCCGTCACGGGCCTCCTTCCCTCAAACTCATGTCCACCTCAGCTCCCGTCCTCGTCGTCGGCTCCATTGCCCTCGATAACATTAAAACGCCCGCCGCAGAACATGCGAATCTTCTGGGCGGTTCTGCCTCGTACGCTTCACTCGCTGCCAGCTTCCTAAGCCCGGTGCGCCTCGTTGGCGTCGTCGGCACCGATTTTCCTCAAGCGCATCGCGACCTCTTTACCGCGCATCAAATCGATCTCGAAGGGCTCGAAGTGGTGGAGGGCGAAACTTTCCGTTGGTCCGGCGAGTACGAGCAAAACATGAACAATCGCCGTACACTCTCCGTGGCTTTAAACGTTTTTGAAAAATTCCAGCCGAAATTACCGACTTCGTGGAAAGCGAGCGAGTACGTGCTGCTGGGGAATATAGCCCCGTCCCTCCAGCACATGGTATTTCGTCAATGTGAAGCGCCTAAGTTTGTCGTGGCCGATACGATGGATCTTTGGATCAACCTGGCCCGCACCGATCTCTACGATCTGCTGAAAGATGTGGATATGCTGATCTTGAACGACAGCGAATCGCACCTGCTTACGGGCGAGGACAACATCATCCGCGCAGGCCGTAAAATCCTAGAGCGCGGCCCCCGCTATGTGGCCATTAAGAAGGGCGAGCACGGCTGCTTTCTGATGTCGAAAGAGGAGCAATTTTTTGCGACTAGCGCTTTCCCGCTCGACTCGATTAGCGATCCCACGGGTGCCGGCGACTCGTTTGCAGGTGGCCTCATCGGTCACTTGGCGCGCACCGGTGACACGTCCTTTACAAACCTCAAAGAAGCGATTGTCCAGGGCACGATCATCGCCTCGTTCTGCGTGGAAGAATTCAGCCTGCGCCGTATGGAGCGCCTTTCCAAGTCGGAGATCGTGGACCGTCGCGCAAAGTTCGCTGAGTACACTCTCGTTCCGCTCCCCGCGTAGTCCGCCCTCTGCTCCTCAACGCCATGAGCGAGTTTCGCCCGAACAACAATAATAAAAAGCCACACGGCAAGGGCGGTCGCGTCGACGTGGCCCCGCGACCGAGCACGCCGCTAGGCAATCCGTTTGCCTCCCTAGGTGAGCTAGATGCGTTAAAGCACTTGCGGGTGCCCGAGCCACCTCCTGCGCCGAAAGCTCCGCCGGTTGTTGCCAAAACACCGCCTGTGGCTCACCCCATTGCACCGAGACAAAAGGCGCCTAAACCGATTCCGCCCGTCATCCCGATCGGGTCAAAGGGTCGACTTATTTTGCGCCGGGAAAAGAAAGATCGCGGCGGTAAAACGGTGGTAGTGGTTTACGGGTTCAAAGAGCTGCCGAATTTCAGCGCTGCGGCAATCGCCGATCTCTCAAGGGATTTAAAGAATAAGCTCGGCTGTGGCGGATCGTTTGATCGCCAGGAAATCGTGCTGCAGGGGGATCGCGCCGGCGCAGTCGCCACCACTTTGGAATCGATGGGTTATCGCGTGGATGGTGTACGGGAAGATGGTCCGCCGGGTTAGCTATCGTCGCTGTTAAAGCTAACTGAAGAAGCAGCCGGACCGATGATCAATTCCAGGGGCTTCTCGACCTCAGTTTTCTCTGTTTCCAGTGGCTCGGTATCGGAGAGCGGCCAGAGCTTGAATCCGCCTGTGCACTCATTATTCAACCTCCACGTGCCATAAATGAATTTATCCTCGCGAAAGCCCCGGTAGTTAACCGTGTGAGCTCCCACGTAGGCTTTAACGAATAGGCATTCTTTCTCGATCTCGGAATAGTGCCCAGAAATAAAAAAAGGGCCGATTTCGTCCTCGCCTTCACCGTTCATTTGTCCATTTCCGAAGCCGAGTTTCATTGCCATCGGAAACTGGTACTGTTTGTGACCTGTGTATTGATAGAAGCCTACCCACGGTCCAGAGGGGAAAAGCGGCGAGCTCATTGGTGATAACGTTTCTTAGCGAATATGCTGAGGATTAAGAGCCAGCTGCCACTCAATTTTACGAAAAAGTCTTGTGATGTGAAAGGACTTGTTTTCGTAAGAGCGTTTGATAATCACCTCATTTCAGCAACGGCACTTGTGGCGAAATGGCAGACGCGCTAGATTCAGGTTTTAAGTACCGCGTTTGCAGGGTTTTGCATTTCTTTGCACACCATGGCATTTTATTTGGTCTCCTTTCCTTTTGCAAAAATCAGCGTGGTTTTGCGCTTCGTTGCATGCCTTTTGGCTTTTACCGTGAAAGCTACCGTGAAAAAATCAAACGTCGATAATCTTTCCTAACGGGAGCCAACCAGGTAACAATGCATCAAGAACTGGATGCCAAAAGGCTGCTTATTCAAAATGTACTTTTTCTAATCCTATTTAAGAAGTTTGGCGTCTTTTGATTTTGCAGAATACTTGGTTTTCCCGAGATTGATTCTTGGATTCAGACGTTGCGATCCCCGACCATCTGTACGAAAGCATCCAACATCTGATTCTTGTTTTTGGCGTCATAGATAAACACTCGTTCCAAAACTGGTTGAGGGTCTGGCAACTCCTTGAAAAGCACTCCTTACTTTATGAGTCGCGCGGCGGAATTAGGTACCAAGCTCAGCCCTGTTCCCGATCCGACCATGGTCAAAATGGCCGGAACACGTTCCGATTCACGCACAACCTGCGCTTTGAGTTGATACTTCTGGTCTATCTCAGAAAACTGACGCCGGAAAGAAGGAGCAGCCTGGGCAGAGACCAGCACCCATGAATGAGAACGAAGATCACCCCAATTGAGCTGAAGCCTTGGCCCGATGTCCTTCCCGCGCTTCAGAAGCTGCGCAAAGCGGGATTTCGTTTGGCCTTGCTGACAAACTTCACTCCAAAAATGCTGGAGATGAATCTTAGGAACGCAGGACTTTCCGATCTATTCGAATTAGCGCTCAGCACCGACCATGCTAAGACGTTTAAGCCCGATCCGCGCGCCTATCAATTGGGAATTGATTCATTCAAACTGAAGCGAGAAGAAATGTTATTCGTCGCATTCTGCGGTTGGGACGCGGCAGGGGCCCGCTCCTTTGGATACAAAACCTTCTGGACGAATCGCCTTGGTTTACCTTCGGAGAAGTTAGGCCCTGAGGCTTATGCCAGCGGTAAGGATTTAGAAGCGTTGCTCAGTTGGATGAAAAATCATTGAGTCTCATTGAAAACTCTTTGGAATACGATAACAGCATTATTATAGTAAGTTGCGGAGTTTTTAGCCGAAAACGCCTTAGCCCAGGTTTCACAATCGTCACTTGAACCGTGTCGCACATCCGATTCTTCCAGAGCCGACCACGAGGCGATGATGGCTTTCAAAACCAAAAGATAGAATTCTCGGGTAGAGGCTTTCACGATAAGCCTTGATTGCTGCCCTAACTTTCACCCGCCCAGTCGGTTCCCAGCCAGTCTTTCTTGCTTGGTTTATCGCTGTCTTCTCATCGTTGCGCTTCGCTTTTGCGATTTCAAGAATACACGTACCTAAGAGGTCCATTTCTCC
>CAVURW010000062.1:0-6386 GCA_963743595.1 uncultured Verrucomicrobiae bacterium | reverse complement strand
CATAAGACACAACTCAGTGGCGACAGTTATCGGCGCAGTTGAGTAGGAAATCTTTAAGTTCGTAATCGGTTCTAAAAGGACGTGGCCGAGCTTCTTTGGGAGTTTTCTGAAGCCAGGCGACGAGGAGTTGGCGCTCTGGATTTAACTGTGCGTTGAACCAGCCCCAAAACACGGCTTCGGATGTTGGCACGGCAGAAATATTGAGCCAGAGTAGCGGAAGATTGGGGACGAAAGCATTGGCACCTTCGACAATTTCTTCGGCTTTGGAGCGCCAAGGAGGATGGTTTTGGAGTTCGCGTTCGAGGTAAAAGAGTTTCATGCGGGTTTCGCGGTTAGCTCCGGCATGAGTGACCTTTTTCATGGCGCGTCCGACGAGGCCGCAGGCGAGGCGAGAATCGAGGTCTTTTAGATCTTTGAGACCCTGGAGACCTTGAGCGAATTTAGCAGCGAAGGACTGTTCTTCAAAGACGGCGAGGATGTCATGTTTTCGGTGCCTTGCCCGCAGGAGCCGATGCACGGTGAGAAACACGGGTTGTCGGTTCCAGAGGAGATATTTTCTGGCATCGTAGGAGAGCTTCCGTTCCTTAATTCGATTGGTGAGCCAACCGCAAAGTCGATCAAACTTCTTTCCTGCCGAAGGCCTGAACCTAGTGGACCGGCTTGCCGGGACCGCATGGCTGTTAAGTCTTTCTGCTGCTGTTTAGCAGAACAGAATAGGGGATATATAAGGGGGCTGGAATTGTTACAGTTGATCAAGGCGTTGACCCTCCTGTTGAGGGCCTTCCCTCCCCTCCCCTGCCCGGCTTCTAAGTCCTAGGAAACGGACCGTATATGCCAATCTGCGCGCGTTTCTGAAAGGCGGAGCGGCAATCTATCGTACAAAAGCCACGTTTGTTTAACGGCCATGTAGACGGGTTTGGTGTTGATCGAGCGTTTGCCGTTGATCATCTGCGATTCTGTGTGCGCCGTTTTAATAACGTACCCGTCTTTTACCATTGGCAAGCAACAGCTCCGGCCATTTCCCGATTGACGGCCTTCGCAAGCTCCGATTGATTCAACCAGATCCAAATCCGCCGCCGGCTGCACCTTGAAGACCGTTTCAACGCGGTTATGGACTTGGGTAGTTTACTAGGAGCAACGTCACAGGCTTATCCTCCGCAATCAGATGAGACCGGATTTCGATTCCTCCGTCCGTATTTTGAACGGTAAAGGGCCCACTAGTAAAGGGGTCGCGGCTGTTGGTTCCAATTTCTTTAACGAGGTCAGGCTTACCATTGACTATAGCGTTAAGGACTGCCATCAGCATGGCTGTTTTTGCGCGGAGCACGTCACCCTTAATTTGCGTACTTGCGCACGCAAGCAACGACAGCTCGAGGTCAGTCTCTATGTCCTTATCATTGGAACCTAAGGTGGATTTTAGTGCTTTCAAGCGGTTCTCCCGATCCGCATAAGGCAGTTTCAAAGCAGATTGGACTTCGATATAAAAGGGCTCTTCCAGAGCAAACGCCGCTCGAAGTTGCTCGAGAGTCGGGGAAAATCCCCCAGATATGAGCTCGGCAACAACACTCTTTAGACGTGTGGCTTCCAGTTTTGGATCCTTATCAATTTCATCAATCCAGATACGGCAGTCGATTCGCTCTGTTTGTAGGGCGTCGGCAATGGACAGGAAGGGAGGCAAAGATTCAAATCCTTTTTTGAGTACTTCGATTGAGTCGTGATCCATCTTACTCAAATTTCGAGAACAGAGATCAACGGCCAGTCCATCAATGTTATCCTGTATCAGGCAGTTAATTACAATAGGCGGCGTGCCGCGACTTCCGAGGCGGAGGCACGTAACGATGTCTTGCACTCCCCCGAGCGAATCGCCAGTTTCCAGTCGGTATCTGGCCCTTAGTAGCAAGACTCGCGCTGCTTCAAACATTTTGGGAAGACTAGGTATGACTAACGATACGTTGATGTCATTAATTATCCCCCAATCACAGCCTGGAATGTGCCCTGCATGCTCTAATATAGAGAGGCTCAATTCATATTTTGCGAGGAGATCTTTGCTTCTTTTTAAATCCAGCGGGACATCATGTTTTGTCTGGAGCAACTGGGAGTTCTCCTCCGACAGGCTTGGCATCAATGCGAACGCCTGCCAATACTCCAAGGCCGCATTCGGTTGATAATTAGTTTCCAGATTGGCCGAAGCAGCGATTTGAGCAAATCCAATACCATGGGCTATACACAGAGTGCCTAAGAAGGCTAATGTTTGAGTGCGGTTTGTTTTCATTTTAATTTTCATTTGTATTGAGGTTCAAGAGGATCTGTCGGACTGAAAGCGAGACGCTCGGGTCAGGCTGTAGGATGTTTTTGGCCTGAAGAGTGAGTAATTTTTCAAATGACTCTGGCGACCGCAACTCCACTTTCGAATAGTTCGAGTAGGTGGGGGCCATGTCTGCATCAAAATCGACGCCTGAATCGTGAGACTGATAAGGATTTGGCGAAGGAGCGGATACTGTCTCAACGCGCTGGAGGTATAACAACGGGCCAACTAAGAATACCGCCACGGCCGCTGCAGCCAACGTCATCATGGAAGGCGGACGTTTAACACGTTGCTTGAGCGTTAAAAAAAGGCGCGTCTGAAAACCTAGAGGTAATACGGAGCGCTGCTCTGCCGTAACCACTTCCTTGAACGCTACGGTAATCTGGCGATATGCCTCATGCCGTTTCTGGCATATCGAACAGCTTTCAAGGTGGGTGAGCACTTCACTGTGACTCGATGGGTCAAGGCAATCTGCTGCCAGTAGAGCAATGGATTGCTGAAATTTAGTGCAACTCGGCGAGTTCATCTTCATAGTTAATCTCTTAACCGCTCTATCAGGTTCATTTTTTTTAACGCTTCCAGAGCATAGAAGAGTCGTGATTTTACCGTTCCTAGAGAGCAACCTAAACTGAAAGAAATCTCTTCTAGCGAAGCACCTGCGTAGAACCGAAGCTGGATGACTTCTCGCTGTTTTATGGGAAGCGCATTTAAGCATTTTTTGATCTGATCAACTCGCTCCAGTCTCGACGTTTCATCTCGAGGTGAGTCACCCAGGGCGTGAAGCTTAGCAAGGGCTTCTTCTTTAGCTCCTTGCGTCAGGCAAAAAAACGGTCTGATCCCTGCCGCTCTCAGAGCGTTTTGGTGCCGATGCATCAGGATGGTATAGAGCCACGTGGACATCCGACAGGCATGGTTAAATCGATGAATCGACCTCCAGGCCTGAATCAACGTCTCTTGGACAAGGTCTTTTGCGATATGAGGATCACGGCAAAGGATCAGTGCCTGCTTAAAAAGCCACTCTTGGTGCTCTCGGGTTAAGTCGCCGAAATCCACAATAGGGGCAATAGGGGCATCGTTCTCATTATCGAAAGTAGGTTGAGGAAATTTGTTGAGCACGACGGGGAGTTCTTCCCATTTAATCCCGAAAACTAGTCAAATGGTTCATTTTTTCTTGTAAGCGTAATCCACGACCAAAACTGGAAGATCGGAAATCCTTTGCCCGACACCACGACGGGCACCCCGCAGGGCACTCTGGAGATTCTCCGACTAAGAATCCGTTTTTACTTTGTATAGCCTGCTAAACGTTGGATTTAGACGCCAAAACGGCAACCTTCAAATCCATTCGACTTTTGGGCGGCCAAGCACCCTCCGACGCCCCGATTGTTCTCAAAGTATCGCTTTAATTGTGCGGCTTTAGACCTCCGTTAAGAACCTTTTCATTTCGTAGTCGGTTCGGAAGGGTTTTGGAAGGGAACCTTTGGGAACAAGGGAGGGGACTGAGATATTTTGCACGCTTTACAGATTGGAATGGCTTCAAGGATTAATCAACCTCGGTCCAATCCAGATTTAAAGAGTTCAGGGTCCGTTAGAAGCAAACCCTTTAGAGCGCCACGGAGGGCGATTTTGGAGTTCGCATTCCAGCTAGAACGTCCTTCTGAGGCGGCGTATCTATCAGAACAACAGAACAACCGCACCTTCGTTAGATATGTCCTATTGGTCAATCGTTCCAACCATCGAGTTGCGGTCTTCTGCGGGTCCAAAGCCGTAACCACGCAACCGCCTTTACTGTTCAAAAAAATATGACTCGCATATTCACCATAGTAGAACTTTCATACACCCATAGTAGAACTTTCATACACCCCGTCTAGTCCATTCAGACGCTTGACCGTAAGGTAAAACTTGGTGGCAGTTAATCGGCCAAAAGATTGCCGTGGGTGAAGGTAAGGGCAGGAGCGGAGTGGGTAGCGGAAAGCGGACGCCGTGCAGAGATCAGGGTGGTGGCCTCTGGACTAGGCCAGTGGGCATTAAGAATCTCCCAATAGCTGATATAGTCGATTTGGAACTGTGGTTGCTGTGCGGACTGTAATCTGTAGTAAGGGAAAGTTCCTGGATCGGCTACCCAAGGAATGAGGCATTGAAAAACCTGTTTCAATGAGTGCCCGCTAGGCGACCGGTATTCAAAGAGATCGGTGCCGTTAACTCTGGCGATTTCCGCAGCGAGAGTTTGCGGCATAAGACTGAAATTAGAGTACCAGAGACCATGATCGCCTGTCCCGTTATTCCGAACCACCTCCAACGGCAGGTGACCGTCAGGGGCGATTTGTGATTCAATAAAGTGTTTCCAGCGATCGACTCCCGCCGAGAAAAGTGCCTGATCGTGCAAGTAGGAAGCACTCGCCAAGACCAGGACCAACCCCCAGTTTCCCCAATTGTTTTCTCGGCTCATGCTGTTCATCGGTAGAGCCTTACGGCGCACGAAATCTTGAAACGCTTGCTGCTCTTCGTTAGACCAACCAGGAAACTTTTCCAGTAAGGCAGCGGCAAAGATCATGGCCGGAAAATGGTAGCTGAAACTGAGCATGGAATCGTCTTTGTTGCTCATGATTTTCACAGTGGCAGGCCAAGCGTTGATGAGCCGGATCGCAACCGTGGCGTACTTGCCCTCGCCTGTCATTCGGTAGGCCAGAGCGAGTTCGTAAGCATCATTGGCGTCGCTCGCTAGACCGCCCTTCGCTTTATTGTGTCCGCTCGGATCTTTATAAAAGCCAGGCACGTGCCATTCAGTCGGGGCGTGGGGTTGATCGTTTAGGGCGGAGTCCGCTTCCCGCTGCAATCTTTGAAAAGCGGTAAAGGTTGGTTCAATCCTTTGCTTGACCCGCTCCTTCAATGTGGCTAAACGGGCTTCTGAAACAAAAACATCCGCCTGTACCGAGGTCGCGCCGAGACCCAAAAATAGGGAGATGAAGCAGAGTGCAATTATTAATAGCATCTACCTCGGTACCAGTAATGTGGAAACTGTCAACGGAAAACTCTATTGGCTGTGGCGAATCTGAACGGGACTGATCAAAGAAGGGGTATGGGCGATCACAGGTCGCCAAAAAGTGATTCCGTTTTGACCATCAAATCGGTTAGCTCGCCTCTTCAAAGCGTCCTATAGGTCATTTGTGGAGGTCGTGTTTACGGCGATTCTACTCCGTTTTAAAATGCGCCTTTTTGCAGCAACCTGCTAAGTAGGTCGGCCCGGAATAACCTTCTTTTGGATCAAAACTGAGACAACTTCGCGAAGAAAAGAGGATCTCCCCCCGAAAGGTGGCGAAACGTATAAGCCTGGACTATTTGCCAAGGAAGTTGGGGCTTCCGCTGATGAGCTTAAAAGTACGATTTCCGTGAGCCGCTAAAATTTTATGAGATTTATTACAACTATTGCTTCATATATTGCGTTTATTCCTGATATACACTTCGTTTAAATCCTCTGTTCTTTCGCGATAGATCAGGTATTTCAGCCTTGACTATCCGATCACCTTTTATGAAATGTTCGCCGCTATTATTAATCGTTTTGGCATTCACAATCAACCTGGCTCAGTGTGCTGAAGACCCCGAATCCCAGAGGGCTCCCAGTGCGGATTCCCTGAGACCCACGGAGGCGGAACGGGATGCCCGGCTCGGGTGGTGGCGTGAGGCGCGTTTTGGGATGTTTATCCACTGGGGTGTTTATTCAGAGCTAGGTGGAACATGGCAAGGAAAACAGACGAACGGTTACGCCGAGCATATCCAACGGATATGCAAAATCCCGATCCCGATTTACCGCAAGGAAGTGGCTGGCAATTTCAACCCGACCGCTTTCAACGCCGAAGAGTGGGTGAAGCTCGCCAAGGCTACCGGAATGGGCTATCTCATTATCACCGCCAAGCATCATGACGGATTTGCGATGTATGACTCCAAGGTGAGTGATTACAACATTGTCAGAGCCACCCC
Source organism: uncultured Verrucomicrobiae bacterium (assembly GCA_963743595.1). Lineage (GTDB taxonomy): Bacteria > Verrucomicrobiota > Verrucomicrobiia > Methylacidiphilales > UBA1321 > CAVURW01. The sequence goes on along the minus strand of CAVURW010000062.1, from coordinate 106 downwards.
ATTTGCCCGTGACCCCATGAAGGATCTTCGTGAAGCCTGTAGGAAATACGGTATCAAGTTTGGCTTTTACTATTCCCATGCCTTTGACTGGGGTGAAAAGGACGCC
>CAVURW010000061.1:0-14120 GCA_963743595.1 uncultured Verrucomicrobiae bacterium | reverse complement strand
AATACCCGCTGGCGTTGTGATCACGGATGGGATATTGACCTGGATGACGGTTCCAGCAATTACATTATCACCAATAATCTCTGCCTCCACGGTGGGCTAAAGAATCGCGAAGGATTTTATCGGCATGTAGAGAACAATGTCATTGTGAACTCGCCATTCTGCCCTCACGTGTGGTTTGCTGATAGCGGAGATGTATTTAGTCACAATATCGTAGCGGGCTATAATCCGGCAGGAATGAAGATCCATCCTTGGGGCAAGGAAATGGACTACAATCTTTTCGAAAAACCGAACCAAAATGATCCCACGCCTGCGACGAGTTTCCAGAAATCGAGCGGTCGTGATGAGCACTCGCTGATAGGGAATCCACAATTCGTTGATCCGGCCACGGGCAATTATCAAGTGAAACCGGGTTCGCCAGCCTTAGCTCTGGGTTTTAAGAACTTCCCTATGGACCAGTTTGGTGTGCAGAAGCCGGAGCTGAAGGCGATTGCTTTAACCCCGGAACTGCCCGCGTTCGGCGGGGCGGTTCCGACATCGAAAATGCGGGATCAAACTCCACTCGACTGGAACGGCCTGACGGTGCGGAATATCAAGGATGAAGGGGAAATGTCGGTCTATGGATTACCCGGAGTGAACGGCGTCTTGGTTATAAAGATGACGGCAAGCCCCGTCCCTGGGTTAGCGCTGGATGATGTGATTCTGCAAGTGAACGGGACGGACGTGAATTCGGTGGACGATCTGAAGAAAATCACGTCTCTATCTACACCCTTCTCGGTGGCAGTCTCTCGTGTCCAGAATATTATTGTGCTGAAGTCAAAGTAAAGAATGCCTATCCGTCAGACGCGTAAGCGGCGGCTGCTCAGGCGGGGAACTAGAAATGATTTGACCTGAATGACCTTTGGGCCGGGCGATTTGGGCCGCAACAGAATATTTTGAACGATCGTAATTGCTGCTTGGGCGAATTGTTTGACGTCGATCTCTAGGGTGGTGAGTGGCGGGTTCAGAAAATCGCTAAAGGAGCCTTCTCCCCCGCAAGTGACCACGCTGACCTCGTCCGGTAGGCGTAGATTATTCTCACGAAAACAGCGCATCGCCGCTAGAGCACCCGTCCAGGAGATACAAAATGCCGCTGTAAATTTCACATCGCTATTAGCAGCTAACCAATACCTTAGATTTTCGTAGCAGCCTGTGACTGAATATTGACCAGGTCTCACTGAACAATCAGCCAAGAGATGTTGAAGGTCTGGAATATCGAGTTCTTTCATCATGTCTCGCCATCCGTTGAGACGACGAATTGTACTCACGGTCGGTGGCTCGCTAGTCACCGCAAGAATGTTTCTGTGTCCGAGCTCCACGAGATGCTTCACCGCCGTGCGCCCAGAATCGTAATCATCCACGCTAACCTCTGGGGCATCCACTTGATCTGGTTTCTCTCGAAGAAAGATTATCGGTTTTCTGCAAGACTCAATTGCCTTCTTTAGCCCGTCCGGGAAAAGCTCTGAGCTGGGGATGAGGAAAGCAGCGTCTTTGTCTGATAACGCCTGCTCCACATCTAGGGACTCGACAGATGGGTAACTGTAGACGTCAAATCCCAAATGCTGACGAACTCCCTCTTCCTGAATTGCGTAGAGGATTGCATCAAAATCGGGCGACGGCCACGTCGGACGAATCAGGACGATGCGAAATAAAGTTTTTTCCGTTTGCTGGGAGACTACTAACTTCTTCTTCCCGAAAGGTTTCGTCACTAATCCTTGAGCTCGTAATCGACCCAGGGCTTGGGTGATGGTGGCCTGCGAAGCCTCAAACTCCTTCATCAGCTCGGCGAGCGTGGGTAACTGTTCTCCGGGAACCATGTACTTGACTCTTTCGGCAAGTATCTTCGAAACGTGAAAGTGCTTAGTATTTCCAACTCGTCTAGCCATTCTTTACGTATCCATGCAAAACGAGGCATAGTCAAGTTCCAAGCGAGATGTCCTTTATTTTGTATCTTTTGGAAGCATCTATCTTTCAATGGGTTAGGTTGCGAATTCGTTGTTGCGTCAAATTACACCATTCTAACTTTCTTTTGTATCGATTTAGATGGCTTTACTATCCAATTTCCGAAACGCTTTTGGCAAGCTGACCTCTCGCCCTTTCTCGTTATCCGGCTCTTCATCGGAAACACTACATGTGATCACCAAGGATCACGTTGTCGTCATCTTGCTTGTTCAGGTTCAAGGCTGAGGTGCTCGTTGGGGTGAGTCTTGAATGCAAATCGAACCCCTTCCAGTGTTTCCGCGGAGTGATCGCCGTGGGTAAGCAATGCAACTCGACCGGGCCAAGGATTCGCTAGGGAACAATTCCTGCCCTGCTCGCTGAGGATTTGGACGTCACCGATAACGCCTCGTTTTTGAGAGGCAGAAACAAGAAAAGCCCCATAGGCGCGAAGTTTTTCAAATCGTGCATCTCGTCCTTTTGGCCAATCGGCAAAGAGATGCATGACGTTTTGGTGGCTCTGCAGGAGCATCTCGTTGATGGTCGCCGTTACGGTGCTGCACGTTTCAATTCCGCCTCCTCCATAATTTAGGACGAGATTCGGGAACCCGTGCGACTCACATTGCTCACGCAAATGCGAAAGCAGAATCTCAGGGTCATAGCCAACTCTCGCAGCTGCCGGGTAGAGCGTCATCGTGTGATTAGCGTCATCCCAGCGTCCAAGGGCGGAAACGGTATTACGCGCGGCCTCAAGTTTATTTGGCTCACTTTCTAGACCAAAAGCTCCGGCAGGATAGATATGCTGAATGCCTAGGGCACAATCGGGCGACCACGGGAAACCCTTTTCGCTGTAGCGAAATACAGTCTTGTCGAGATTGGCGGGATCCCGGAGAAACTCGGGACTGACATCGCTCGTTTTGATGTCCCGCACCTTCTGGAACGAATAATCACTAAGCCTTAAAAGAATGTCGTTCCATTTCGCACGGCGGCTCTCGTCAATCCCCAACTCCGTGCTGAGGTCCACCACCGTCTCGAATACTCCGCGAATAAGACCAAGACTGAGTAGATTGTTCACGTCCGGCCCCGAACCCTCTTGAATGGAGTCGTTGTAATCGATGTATCGCCCCTTTTCCAATACGAGGTAGTCTTCCCAGAAATTCGCCACCTCCAGAAGAAACGGGTAGACCTTCCGCCCATAGTTGAGGTCGTACGTGGAGCGCCAGCGCATAATCATATTCGTAGTACAAAAGGCTGCGTTACTTTTTTGCCCGGCGAAGAAATGCTTATCCTCGCTATCGTCCTCCCATTGGTGATGAGGCTTAGTCCAATCGCTGCTTGAGCCCAATGGCCCGATGCCCACGCTGAACAGGACGCCTTTTTTACCAAGGTAATTGTGCGCCATCATTTTTCCTCGCTCCAGAAATTGCAAAACGGGGGTGTCGTAGGGCTCCGTAAGCGCTAGATGATTCGCGATGTAACAGCCCCACCAGGGTGCCTGATAGTTATAATTCAGATGGTAGTCGCCTCCCATAGCGGGCAAATCTCCTGAAGCTTGATTGCCGAATATCGCTGGCGGAAATGCCGGATTGCGACTGCAACATGCCATGGTATAAAACGATCCGTAGTAAAACTTTTCTAGCAGGGGATCTCCGATTTCGACCATCGATTCTTGCCAAAATTGACGCCACCAAAGCCGGTGCTTTCTCCGTAGTTCTTCGATTTTCGCCGGGTCTAACGCTTCGCAATCGGAGATCGCTTTTTGCTGAAAATCCTTGGTTTCATGATTCGTGCAAGTGGTCGCCAAAACGAGTACCGGACGGAATGGCGAAAGGGACAGATGCCGTTCATCAGGGGAGCGCACCGCAAGCGTAACTTGGTTGGGCCAGTCCATTTCAGGACCAACAAAGCTTCTCGTTATCCAGCGGACATCTCCTTGCTGTCCCGATTTTACAGTGGCCCCGTTACCCGTACTCGTTTCTGGAACGACTTCAATTTCGACTGGTTTACCGATGCAGGAGATCTCCAAAACAAGGGCATTTTGAGTCGCTGGAGTCCAAGAGCGTATCGTTACCGTCGTATCTTTCGTTGCAAATGTCTGCTGAACTTCGGCCGAATCAAGTCGCTGCACTGTATGGTAAGACGCCCCGCGCAAGGCAGGAATCCTCAAATCCACGTGGCCAACCAGAGCCGGAGTAAACCACGGATATAACGGCTTCGCGTGCCAGAAATCGCATTTCGAGATCCAGTATTGCTGGTTTTCCGGTGGGCCTCCAATAACAACTCCTAGATCACCATTACCCAGAATGGACCCGTCCGTATTCCAGTTAGTCGGGACTGATGAAGGCGGTTTGTCCCGTTCGATATTATAGCGGGAAACATACAGATCGCCCGCGCTCTCGCCAGCCTGCCCGTCGGAGTAGCTAGCGGCCATAGTCAGAAGAAGAAACCACTTCATGTTCGGTTGGCCTGCTTGCTATTGAGCCGCTCGATTGGCGGAAAGCAGGGCTGGGCACAAAAGATAACTACCCGTAACCGACTTGCCCGGTTGAAGCGAAATCGCATGGTTATCCACCCACGAGCCGCTGAAGTCTTGAGGGCCCGCTTCTTCCAAGCTGGCAAAGAGAGTGGTGTTGCCGTTGTTGGAATTTGCCCTGCCGATCAGAGGGCCATCGAGTTGCATCAGCGCGAGTCCGGAACCAGACGAGTCAGTCAAAGTAAGCCAGTGAAGTCCGCGCTTGGAGGCTCGGAACCGGACATCCTGAGTATTGCAACTTCCGGCGGGAACTCCGAGATGGTCCGGCGGATAGTACGAGAACACGGAATCGCGCAGCCAGGTAAGATGACTAAAACTGGAGGGAAGCATCAATTTTTGTCCGATTTCCCAGGCCTTCTTTTTAGGTCCTGTCCACGCAAGGGTCCAACGAACTTCCAATTGGAAACTGGAGTGCACCATGTACGTCGTTGTCAGCGTTCCCACAGTCTCGCTGGGCTCGCCCCATTTTACGGTGGCGGTGCTTATCGCCTCCACAGAACCATCGTCTTTTTTGGCCGCCGTCCACTTCGCATCGGTAAGCGAAAGCGGGCCCCCTCGTGCCACAAATTCCTTCAGCCCGGTATCGTCGTTTGGAAAGCCTTGGCCGAGGTTGAACTCGGAACTTCCGTTAATGAGATCAGTCTGATGAATTTTCCAATGGTTGATTTGGCCCGTTTTCGAATCAAAATCGAGTTCACTGGAGACACTGGTCACTTTAGGTGTGTCTCCTGGCTCCAGCTTCAAGTCCTCCGCTTGACCGCTAAACAGGGGCGGAGACCTATCCGGCACTCCCGCAATTTTTACGACTGCACCGGTGATTAGGTCTCCGCTCGCCTTATAGAATGTGAGCTGCACGCTGCTGGTACCGCTGGGAGAGGGAACGCTGACCGATGTCGATTGCTGGGGCGAACAGTCAATCGGAAGGTCGCCCGACCCGACGACTTTATCGCCAGAGAGCGCCTGATACTTGCACTTCAACTCATTGACGTTCGTGAAAGAGTATCGATTGGTCAACGTAACTTTACAGGCTCCGGCCTCAATTGGAACCGGGGTCAGGTCGACCTTAATCGGGCTGTACGCCATTTTCACGGCCCAGTATTCTGGCTTAGGAACGCGATACCCGGTGACAATACCTTTGTCATTCTGATAGCGGAAGTTGGTCACTTTATCGCGGCCACCATCCTCAAACTTGTCGACGATCGGCTGATCTTGCCATTCCCAAATGAACGAACCCACGAAACAGCTCCGACTATCAACGGCCTTCCAATCTTTCGAGAGAACTTCGCCCCACAGATCCGATACACCGGGATCGTATTTTTGCCAGGTCTGTTGCCAAAAAATATGAGGATTTTCGGTGAAGACTACCGGAGCATGCTTGCCTTCATTCTTCGCTAGTTCCTCGACATAGCTGGGCCATGGGTAATGGAAGTCGGTGAAGGTCTGCCCCTTGAGATCATTATAGCGCATGCCAGATGAAAAGGCCGGGCGAACGGGATCGAGTTGATGCACGAAATCCAAAACCACCTGCTCGTCGGATCCCAACGGGTTCTCATTCCCGCAACTCCACGCCAGCACGGACGGCCGATTTTTATCACGCTCAAGGGTCTCATAAGAGCGCTGCAACAATGCAGGGATGTAGGTGGGATCGTTAACATAGTCCTGAATCCAGCAGAACGGGATCTCGTCTAAAATATAAAACCCGGTTTGGTCGCACAAATCCATGAACCGGGCGGCGTGATTGTAGTGCGAGGTGCGGATGGCGTTGATATTGGCACCCTTCATCAGCGTGATATCTTTCATCCATACCTCGTCCGTTAACGCAGAGCCCAGCGTGGGATAAATTTCATGTCGGCACGTTCCCGCGCATTTGATTGGAACGCCATTCCACAAGATGGATTGATCAGGGCCAATTTCAATCTGTCGAAATCCGAAAGGCTGCTCAATGTTCTCGGGAATCGGCCCCGCCAGCGTCAAGTTGAGCTTGTAAAGATTCGGTTTCTCCGCAGACCAAAGGAGCGGATGCGGAACAGGTATGGAGAGCGTGATTTTGCCTTTTCCGCTGGTACCGATGGAGGCACTGGAAGCGATAGGCCCTATTTGAACTGGCTTGCCAGATGCGTCCACTAGAGAGCCGTTGATTTGCACTGTCTGCCCCGACCGCCCGGTCACCTCCAGATCAGCCTCGAGAGTTGCGTTCACATACTGTTTATCCAATGTGGTGCGAATCGTAATATCGCTCAGGTGGGTGGGCGGCACCGCGTAAAGGAAGTTATTACGGTAGATGCCTCCCAGTGCCTCGAAATCACCCGTTTCCATGTCGTACGACGGAACCGATTTACAGACCCGCACAGCAAATAGATTGAGTTGACCAGGAACTACGAAATCGGTCAGATCCATATCGAAAGCCGTGAAGCCGCTCTCGTGATATCCGACCCGTTTACCGTTGACGAAGACCTCGGCGCTTTCGAACACACCGTCAAAGCGCCAATAAACTCGCTGCCCGGCAAAATTAGACGGCACGTTGACCAATCGCCGGTACAAACCCACCGTATCATCAACACCATTATAGAGTGGCCTCGAGTAACCGAGCATTTCCCAATTCGAAGGCACAGGGATGTCTTTCCATCCGTCATCTGAGAACAGCGGATCAGCGAATTTATTTTGAGAAGCACTCTGTTCGGCAGTGAGACCAGATGGTTTCCACACCACATCGGCTCCATTGCGCAGAACGTGGATTTTGCAGTTCGACATCGACGCCCAGCCATAGGGCTGCGCGTTAACTTTGGTCACGGTGATGCGAACGTACCGGGCTTGGGCGGGTACCCATGTCAACTTTCCGTCTCCGACGCCTGGATCGTCGGTTTTATCGATCAATGTGGTGTAGTTTGTCCCGTCTAGGCTCCCCTCGACTTTGCACTGGTATGTCGCATCGCTCTTTTCCCACTTCAATTCGATTCCCGCGACATTTTCTAGCGCCCCTAGGTCGGCTTGAACCCACTGAGGCATGTCACCGCTTACCGCACACCACCTGTTGTTACTGCCATGGCCAATGTTGAATGCGTACATGGGAATACTTTCGCCTTGGCTGCTTGAAGCCGTAAAGATCAACTGTTCGGTCGTCGCAGATTCATAGCCGGTACCAAACATTCCCCCGTGCTCTATGGCAAAACGCCATGTACCGGTCATTGGAAGAATTGGAATTCCACCGACAGGCAGCGGGCGATTGACCCCGGAGACTCTGGGGTCCGATTCTTGCGCAAAGACGCCTGAGACGAGCAAGGTCGCCAACCAAAGAATAGACCACGTATGGACACGATTGAATAGGCTGCGAGAGAAGATAGGTTGGTTCATAATACTGTAAAAAAAGGAGCCTAAAGCCCGCGAATTATTCGAGTCACATCGATATACGACAATTCAAGCCACGCCGACTAACGGGAAAGTTGCGGGGTCGTTATGGCCACTATCGCCTTATAAGGATTCGCGCACAGACTATTTGAGGTCGCGAACCAAGTCAATGCCTACAGGTCGACTTTCTCGTTTTTATCGATGTATTTTAAGTCGATCTCAACACGTGGCGATAGCTAAGGGGTGTAGTCGTTTGCTTTGACAAGACGGATTGCCTAAGTGAACCTCCCGTTTACCCGCACCCCACTGACTCGGAAGTCACCATGGCGTTGACGGACTTGGTGTCGACACCTGATGAACCCGAAAAATTCTGCTCTGCGATCCAGCTTCTACTTGTGCACCCTGGACGGTCTCTGTGCAATGCCTCTGGTCTACATTTGTCAGCCGGGAAACTTTATTCTCGCCACTCTTCTGTCGAAATTCTTTGGGATCTCAGAAGGCCCCTACGGCATTTTGGTTTCGTTGCCTTACTGGTGCAGCTTTCTTCAAATTTTCTTTCTTTCAACGTTTACGGCACGGCTCTCGGCAAAAAGAATCACTCTCGTATCCGGTTGGCTGCACTGGATTGCATGGATCATCTTAGTCGGGCTTTTGCCGAGTTTCCCTCGCACATTGCCAAATGTCAGCGCTTCTTACTTCATCGGCTTTTTCTTCGTGCTGAGCTTGCTCCTCGCGGTTAATACGATCGCTTGGAATTCATGGATCCACGAGTGGACTCACGAGAATCTACGGGGTCGCTATTTCGGTTTTAGAAATAAATTGATTCAGATCCTTACGATATTTTTCCTCCTGGCGGTAAGCAAAGTGTTCGACCTGCTTCCCCAAAGCATTTCCACGTTTCAACTTATTTTTCTATTCGCTTTAGGGCTTCGAATCCCCTCATTACTGGCTCAAGGCGCCATGAAGGTCGGTCGCGGTTTTTCCTCTGAAGTGAAGGAAATTTCCGTTAGAGACCAAATCAGATTGATCCTGAAGACTCCCGTCTTTCTGTGGTTTATCGGTTTTGGAGTCGTCTGGGGTTTCGCTTCAAACACGTTTGGTCCGTTTTATCCCGTTTTTATGCTTCAAGAACTGAAGCTCTCGCCTTCGGACCTTGGCACACTGGTGATTCTTACCACTATTCCTCTGGCCCTCTCCTTTCCAGCATGGGGTGCCTTAGTGGACCGCTTCGGAAACAGGCCCGTAATGATCGTCTCAATCATCCTGATACAGACTCAGAATTACCTCTGGTGTTTTCTAGATTCCAATCACGCATGGATGCTTTACCCCATGTGGATTTGGGGAGGATACACAAACGGAGGATTCATCTTAGGCCTCTTTAATCTTCTTCTCAAGCTAGCCCCGAAAGAGGCAAAGACTCTCGCCATTGGCTTCAATTTAGCCGCGACATCAGTCAGTATGGCGGCGGCGGTAGTGATCGGGGGCCAGCTCTTGTCACTGGGGCGTCATCTCGGTCTTTCGGGACTGACGCTCTACCACCTAGCCTTTCTCTTCCAGCCGAGTCTGGCGCTCCTAGGCTGCTTCGTGTTAGTCAACATAAGCGAGCCTAAAGCCGCTAAAGTGAGCGCAGTTTTTAAGGTACTGGGACAGCCTCGCACACTCATACGGTTGTCAGGGCTGCAATTCTGGAAGTCGAGCAACTAGCAGGTTGCCGGGTCATTTCTCAGGCTTCGCTATAAACAAGAGATTACATCGATTCATATTGACGACGCCAAATTCTTTGTCTACCAAACAGGCGCAACCTTTCGCCCTATAACCACCACATTAGGAGGACTCCCATGTCAGCGTTAAAAGAAATCGCCGCGTTCAACACATTCAGTCCAGACCTCGAGCAAAGAAATCAGAGGCTTGCTGCTGAACTGGGCGACATCGCCGTGGAATTGCAACGGGGGTTCCTGGTAGAGATCTTTGCAAATGTCTCTAAATACAAGATCTCAATGACGCAGTTCATTTTACTTGGGTTCGTGAATGAGTCGAGCGGCATGAGAATGTCGGAGCTCTCCAAACTGATGTTTCACGCTCAATCCACGACAACCGGAATCGTAGATAGATTAACCAGAGATGGTTTGGTTGCCCGCTCACCTTTTCCTGAAGATCAACGTCGGGTCGTTGTTCGGATCACTGATGCCGGTCGGGAGATGCTCGAAGCTGTGAAAAGGGAGATTGTCCGTGAAATTCGGTTGGTGTCAAAAGATTTGGATCGATCTGACCTTGAAGCTTGGGTCAGGGTTTATCGGATTATGAGACAGCGGACGTTGGGCTCGTTTTGAGAGAAGAGTTGGCTTGCGAAAACGCGAATGCGGACGGTTAATGCATCGATGTATGTTTGTATTTGAGATTGCTTACTGTCCGATGGAGCAGTATCAAAGACAGACATGCGACTTCCTTTCTTTCGCTCGATTTTCGTCTGCTTCACTTTCAGCACCATGGCCGCCTACGCGCAGACACCCATCCGTGTGGCGTGTGTGGGGGACAGCATCACTCAAGGTGCTGGCACATCGAATGCCAACCTGGAATCTTACCCGTCCCAACTGAGTCGAATGTTAAGTGATAAATGGACGGTCCGTAATTTTGGGGTGAGTGGACGTACTTTGCTTAAAGCTGGAGACTACCCCTACCAAAAGGAGAAGGCGTTCCAGGACGCACTCACATTCAATCCCGACGTGGTCATCATCATGCTGGGCACTAACGACAGCAAACCACAGAATTGGAAATTCAAGGATCAGTTTGGCGGGGATTACAAAGACTTGGTCGAGAAATTTAAAGCGCTCACCTCACATCCCCGCATCTTCATCTGTCTTCCCGTACCAGTGCCTGGCTCAGGTAACTACGGAATTAATGAGCCGGTCATGCAGGAGGAAATGCCCATTATCGAAGACGTTGCAAAGAGCGAAGGCGTAGCATTGATCGACATGCACACAGCGCTTTCTGGTCATGACAACGATTTCCCCGATCGCGTGCATCCGAATGACGAAGGAGCCAACCTGATGGCTAAGACTGCCTACAAAGCGCTTACGGGAAACGATTTTACCGGTAAAATGTCCGATGCCCTCACTTCCGATTGGGAAGGCTATAAGCGTCTTGATTTTGTCGTTGACGGGCGCAGTTGCCTTTTAATCGTTCCCAAACAGCCGGCATTAAACAACCCCTGGACCTGGCGAACGGAATTTTTCGGGGCCTTTCCCCAAGCGGACCTTGCTCTGCTCCCAAAAGGCTATTTTATCGCCTACATGGATGTGCAAAATATGTATGGAGCTCCTGTGGCGCTGGACCACATGGATAAGTTTTACAATTACCTGAAAAATACCTATCAGCTCGCCCCAAAAACGGTGTTGGAAGGTTTCAGTCGAGGCGGTCTCTTCGCCTTTAACTGGGCAGCCCGTCACCCAGACCAAGTGGCCTGCCTTTATGTGGATGCGCCCGTGTGTGATTTCAAGAGCTGGCCTGCGGGAAAGGGAAAAGGTCAAGGTTCTCCAGAAGATTGGGCTCGCTTGAAGCAGGCTTACGGGTTCTCCACCGATGAACAAGCGGTCGCCTACAAAGCGAACCCAATCGATAACCTCAAACCATTAGCTGACGCCAAGCTCCCCATCTTTGCAGTGTGTGGTGATGCCGATAAGACCGTTCCCTACGACGAAAACATCCAAATTGTCGAGAAACGATACAAGGAACTGGGCGGTGAAATAGAGGTGATTGTCAAGCCAGGTGGCGATCACCATCCACACAGCCTTCCCGACCCCACTCCGATTGTGAATTTCATTTTGAGCCACCCGTGATATAAGTGCCGAATTCCGCTGGAAAAGAGAATTTAATATTGCAATGAAAGCTTTGAACCAGTCGAACCTGATTGCGCTCTTATTCTTATCCGCAGTAACGCTGAACGGAGCAGACTCGCAAAACAAAGCTTCTCCCGGTTTCACGCCTACGCCAACGATGGATGGAACTCCATCGACTCCCGTCCCGGTAGTAATGCCCACCATTGAAGTTGTTGGAAAAGCACCACCACCTTTGGAAGCAGCTAGCGCTGGAACCGTTACAGGTGAAGAGTTACAGCAGCGCCCGACGCAACGGGTAGGCGACCTGCTCGAAACTGTGCCCGGTCTGATCGTGACTCAGCATGCAGGTGGCGGTAAAGCCAATCAATATTTCCTGCGCGGTTTCAATCTCGATCATGGAACGGATTTATATACAACGGTTGATGGCGTGCCGGTAAATATGGGCACGCACGCCCACGGCCAGGGTTACGACGATATTAACTTTGTGATTCCGGAATTGGTGCAATCCATTGATTTTCGAAAAGGGCCATACTATGCCGATGTCGGCGATTTCGGGAACGCTGGCGATATCGCCATTAACTACGTGCGGTCGCTTCCCTCGAATATGGTGGTTCTGGAAACTGGCGCGTTTGATTACGAACGGGCGCTTTATGCCGGTTCGCGTAAAATTGGCCCTGGCGATTTACTCTACGGCTTGGAAGTGTCGCATGATGGGGGACCTTGGAAATCCTCGGACGACTATCGAAAGATCAACGGCTTGATCAAGTATAGTCAGGGTGACGAAAACGAGGGATTCAGCATTTCGGCACAAGCCTACAACGGGCAGTGGAACGCCAGTGACGAGTATCCCCAGTCCCTGCATCAAAGCGGACAGATCTCCCGTTTTCAGGGTCTTGATCCCACAGATGGCGGAGGTTCCAGCCGGGACAGTATCTACGGGGAATGGCATCAAAGGGATGCGGAATCGTCCACCGACATTACCGTCTTCGGTGTTCATTATTACATGAATATCTACTCGGATTTTACGTTCTTTCTGAATGATCCTGTCAATGGAGATCAATTTCGGCAATACGACTCCCGCTACATTGCCGGCACTTACGTGAAGCATTCGTGGAACGGTAAGCTGGGAGAGATGGACATGACGAACACAGTGGGACTTCAAGTCCGCAATGACATGATCAATCTCGCTCTGGACAACACGGAGGCTCGGCAGGTGCTGAATCAAGTTCGGGCGGACAGCGTTTTGGTGAGCAATATTTCTCCCTACTACGACAACAAAATTCAATGGACGGACTGGCTGGCCACGGATGTTGGCCTGCGCGGAGATCTGTTCTACTACGATGATAAAAGCGATAACCCGCTCAACAGCGGACACTCGCTGGATCTGCAACCCAGCCCCAAGTTTTCGATCACGCTGGGACCCTGGGACAAAACGGAAGTCTACATCAATACGGGCGAAGGGTTGCGCAGTAACGATGCGCGGGGCATTCTGAGTACCGTCGATCCAAATACAGGTGCTTCTGTCATTGGCGACAAACCCATCGTTCAAACTCAGGGGGCTGAAATCGGAGTTCGAACGAAGTATTTTTCGCAATGGGAAAGTGACCTATCTTTCTGGGTACTTCATTCGCAATCTGAACTCTTCTTCGACGGCGATGTGGGGGCTAATGACGATAGCGACCGCCCGGGGTTTCGATATGGCGTTGAGTGGTCCAATAAATTCTTTCCCGTAGCCTGGCTGACTATCGAGGACACGGTTGCATTTTCCCGTTCCCAATTCACCGACAACAATCAGACAGCAGGGCTCTATATTCCCGAGGCGATCCAGAGCATGGGGTCCGCTGGCTTTACCATTCACGATCTCTCGTTTGCCAGCGGTTTCACTTACTCGATGGATATGCGCTATATGGGGCCCAGAGCCCTTGTTGAGGACAATAGCGAGCGGTCCGAACAGGTCTTGGTTTTTAACGCGCGGGTAGCCTATGACGTTAACGAAAACGTCTCCCTATTTCTCGATTTTCTAAACTTGACGAATTCGCACTATTACGATGCCGAGTACTCCTACCAATCCGCGTATCCACGTGGAGCGGCACCTGTGAACGACTTTCAAGTTCATCCGGGTGAGCCCTTCAATATGAGGGGAGGGGTCATCCTAAGATTTTGAACTGTATGTATCCAAAAAATGGCATCAACTTCAACTTGAATGTGGCGCTGGCTGTCTGGCTTGGGCATACGCCCCCTGTGGACTCCACGCAACCGGTCAAGTCCCTGAGCCCAGCCCGGCTCACGCCCGAGCAGGTCAAGGCCCTCCCACCGACGGAATGGGGATACGAGACGGCTGCCCAAAGCTCGTCGGCCGACCTGGAGCTGTACCGCGACCACCTGGCTGACACCCTGCTTCCCCATATCCCCCAAGACGGGGCCTGAGCGTT
>CAVURW010000060.1:0-25892 GCA_963743595.1 uncultured Verrucomicrobiae bacterium | reverse complement strand
AATACGCAAAATTGCGCCCGCGGCGATCGTCATGACCGCCCAGCGTCAGATTGTTCATCGTACCGGACGACGCCGCCGGAATCCGCTCGGGCGCAGCCTGGGCCAACGCTCCCAGTAAGACATCGGTAATGCGTTGCGAGGTTTCGACGTTTCCGGCCGCCATCGCCGCCGGTGGGCGCGCGTTCACCACCGTTCCCTCCGGTGCGATGACGCGGATCGGGCGCAACAGTCCCGCTGTGTAGGGCACATCCTCGGCCAGCAGGCAGCGAAATCATAGGCGGCCGCCGAGACGGCGATCGCGTAATTCGCATTGACCGACCCGGCGGTTTGCGGGCTCGATCCCGTGAAATCGACGTCCGCCCGATCGCCGTCAATCGTGATGGCGGCCTCGATACGCACTGGCTCTGGGGACAGCCCGTCGTTGTCGAGACAATCGGCGAACCGGAACACTCCGCGCGGCAGCTTGCCGATCGCCGCCCGCATCATCCGCTCGCTGTAGTCCTGCAGATCGCGCATATTCCTGCGGACGGTAGCCGCGCCGTATTTTCCGGTGATCTCGCGCCGCCGCCGCTCGCCGCGGGCATTGGCCATCGTCTGCGCGCGCAAGTCGCCTTCCCGCTCCTCCGGAGTCCGCACGTTGGCGACGATCAGCTGCAGCAACTCGCGGTCGAGCCGCCCGCCCCGCGCCAGCAGGATGGGCGGAATGCGGATGCCCTCCTGATAGATCTCGCGCGCCATGGGCATGGAGCCGGGCGTCATCCCGCCGACATCGGCGTGGTGAGCCCGGCTAGCCACATAATACGCGGCTCGCTTCGTCCGGCCGAGAAACACGCCGGAGATCGCCGTGATGTCGGGCATCGGAGCGGGAATTGCGCTGCTCTCGTATGTGCTGGAGGTTTTCGGCGAACACGGATTGCCACCGCTGGAGATGGCCGGGCTACTTGTTGTTTCGCTGATTTTGCTAGCGATTTACGGTTATCGCTCGACTCAAATTGCCCACCCGCTCTTGCGCCTTACGCTATTTCGTCTGCGCACATTTCAAGCAGCCGTTTTGGGCGGATTTATAACGCGACTGGGCATTGGCGGCATACCGTTTCTGTTTCCACTTCTCTTTCAGGTGGGCCTGGGCTTGAGTTCCACGACGAGCGGGCTCTTACTCATGCCTCCCGCGTTCGCCGCGATGTTCTTTAAGTCGGTCAGCTCCGCCGTTCTCGCACGTTTCGGCTACCGGAACATCTTGATTTCGAACACCGTGATCATGGGCCTGCTGGTGATGATTTTTTCATCCATCGGGCCGTCCACGCCTGTGTGGGTCATCGTGCTGGAGATGTTTTGCTACGGCTTCTTTAGCTCGATGCAATATACCAGCATGAACTCCCTGGTTTATGCCGATGTCGCTCCGGAGGAGACCAGTAAAGCAAGCACCATCGCCAGTACCATGCAGCAGATGTCGATCAGCTTCGGCGTCGCCGTGGCGTCCCTATCCACGGCGTTATTTGTGCCGGATCGTGCCCATTGTACGCCGGTGGAAATGGTCGCTGGCATTCACAAGGCGTTTTTTGTGCTCGGCCTCCTAACGGCTCTCTCTTCCATGATTTTTCTCAAGGTGAAATCGAGCGATGGAGAAGCAATGAGCCGACATAAGGGCTAATACCGGCTAAAGCCGCGATTTACTCCCTTGTCCGGAGCGGTTCTTGCGACTTTCCCCGCGCCCTGCTACGTTTGCGGGCTGCTTTTCCAGAAGGGTTTGCTTTCATGTGCAGTATTTTATTTACGAACAAGACGCTGGGCGATATCGCGAGGTTAAATCGGTACTTAAAGAATCGCGGGCCCGATTCCACCAGCCACTTGGAAATTGAGGGCTACCACTTCGTTCATAACCTGCTCAGTCTGACGGGCGATTTCACGCCGCAACCGCTCATGGACGGGAAAAATCGCGTGCTCCTGTTATTTAACGGCGAGATCTACAATTACAAAACGTTCGGCAATTTTCCTTCAGACGGCTACAGCATTCTGGCGGCGTACCAAAAGCATGGAATCGATTTTGCCAAGCACTTGGACGGTGAATTCGCGGTGGTGCTTGTCGATCTCAAAAACAAGCTGGTGCTCATGGCCACCGATACGTTTGGCACCAAACCTTTATGGTGGAGCATCGAAGGAAAAAACATTGGGGTGGCGAGCTATAAGAGCGGGCTGGATCGACTCGGGTTTTGGAAATCGAAACAGTTGGAGGCGAACAAGGTTCTGGCCTTTCGACTCGGCACCTACGAAAAGGTGGGTGAATCGGTCGCCATGGAGTTCAATCTGAACCAGTACAAAGAGACGTACGATGACTGGATTCGCGCCTTCCAGGAAGCAGTGCGGAAACGCGCGTTTCACTCCACTGAGCAGAGGATTTTCCTCGGGCTAAGTGCGGGTTACGACAGCGGTGCGCTCGCGTGCGAATTGACCGCGCAGAAGGTCGATTTTAAGGCTTACACCGTGATGGCGACGGAGGACATCTCAATCATTGAGCAACGGCACGCATTGCTGGCGAACGGGCGCAAAATTCAGCTGACGAAAACCGATTACGCCCGGTTAAAGAAGAAAATCGAGAGCGAGTGCGAGAGCTACAAGCTGCTGGAATCCAACGGAAAGACCTACCAAATCGTGAAGGATCAAGGCGCGATGGGCGTGGCGTGTATCTGCGAAGCCGGGCTGCTGGACTTGCGCAAGATCAATTTTTCCGGCCACGGCTCCGACGAGATTTACGCCGATTCCGGCCATAGCGGGCGGCCGTTCAGCCGGGATCGCGACTCGCGCGGCACGTTTCCGGCCGATTTAAAACCGATCTTTCCGTGGGAATGTTTCTATCGCGGTGCGCAGCAGAAGCTTCTGGCAAAGGAGGAGTATGTCTCTGGTACGTACGGCGTTGAGGGCCGTTATCCGTACCTGGATAAATATCTAGTTCAGGAATTTCTAAACCTCTCCGCAGAGCTGAAGAATGCGCATTATAAAGCGCCACTTCACGAGTACCTCACCCGGAACAATTACCCGTTCCAGGTAAACCTGAAAACCGGGTTTTATGCAGGTAGCAATTTGAAGTGATTCTTACGGGGCTTCGGACCATCATGAATTGAGATGATGAGGCCCGATGACTACTGCTGTCTGCACTGGCACTACTCGAAAGAAGACTACTCGGATTATCCGCCATACGTGCTCCGAAAAGGCGCACAGTGTGATCGCGTACCACTGAAATGCAACCAGCGCGTTTTACCGAAAACGCGGCTTTTGTCTCGACTGAGCAAGGGCGCAAACGACAGCCTAAAGCGCATGGCATTGGAACGGATCACGATCGCGGGCTATCGATCGATCCGTCGTTTACAATTCGATCTTAAACAATTGACTGTGGTTTCAGGGCCGAATGGCTCCGGCAAAAGCAATCTCTACAAGGCGCTGCGGCTCTTGGCGAAGACGGCGCAGGGTGGGTTGCCCCAGGCGATAGCGCTGGAGGGCGGGATGTCGCAAGTGCTGTGGGCGGGTCCGCGCAAAAAAGGCCCGGTGCAGATGATCCTGGAAGCGCGTTCGGATCAGTTCAATTACCAGGTGACGCTGGGTTTGCCGAAGCCGTCGACATCGGCATTTGATCTCGATCCGGAAGTGAAGGAGGAGTTTGTTTGGATGGGAACTCCGCGACGCCGGGGCAACACTTACTTTGAGCGATCCGCCGCGGGTGCTTGGGTGATGGGCAGCGACGGGCAACGGGTTCAATACTCCGGAAAGCTCCAGGAATCGGAACCGGTTTTAGCGCAGCTACGCGAGCCGCACCTGTACCCGGAGCTCTCGATTTTAGGACGCGGCCTCCAGGAGTGGCGCTTTTACGATAATTTCCGTACGGACCCGGAATCGCCCATGCGCCGCCCGCAGCCCTCTGTTTACACGCCGATCATTTCGCACGATGGAATTGATCTGGCGGCGGCGCTTCAGACGATCACCGAGAAGGGTGAGATCCGCGATCTGGAAGAAGCGGTCGCCGACGTGTTTCCGGGCTGGAAGATCCACATCATCGCACAGGGCTGCGCGTTCTGGCTGGAGATGGAAGTGCAGGGATTGATGCGCAATATGCACGTCTCCGAGTTTTCCGATGGCACGCTGCGGTATCTCTGTCTGTTAGCCGCGCTGTTAAGTCCATTGCCGGCTCCGCTGCTGGTCCTGAATGAGCCGGAAAACAGTTTGCACCCGGATGTTCTGGAACCGCTCTCCCGCTTGATCATCAAGGCTTCCGAGCGGTCGCAAGTGTGGGTGACCACGCACTCCACGAAACTGGCCGATCTCCTGGCTGAGGCCGATGGTGCAAAGCTGATGGTTCTGGAGAAAAAGGAAGGCGAAACGCGGATCGAAGGGCAGGGGCTGATTTCAGAAACCGAGGACGAGTAGGGAAATGATTCAGCTAATTACACTTGAATTGGTCTTTAAGAATATTGACGCCATGCCAAATAACGGGATCCTATATCTTCCTAAAAATGAAGTCTGGTCGATGTGCTCCCATGGTGCTGTATTGCTGGAAGATCTTGAGCGAGATCAGGCCGATGATCAGGTTCCATTATTTGCCAGGGACCACGAGTTAATGTACTCGTTGGATATCGCAGTTTTAAGAAGCATTGTTGATAATTTACGACTTCAAGAGCCAAATTATGATCTCAATCTACTTTTTTCAGCCTTTATTCATTACTATGATAATGATTCATTTTTAAATATAAAAGCATCCAGCGGCAAGGGAGGGCGATCAACTTGGGGTGGAGGGCGAAATTGCCTTAGGTGAATGTTACTGTGATAACCGAAGTTTCTTAGATCGTGTTTGGTGGAAGGGATGTAAGTCATTAATCACAACAAGCTCCCGATGAACCCGTTGTAGTCGATTCAAATGAGCGCCAAAGGCGCGATCCATATTGTAGCCTGGTATGAGGGCGGCTGATAAGCCGTCCGAAGTGCCAGGTACACCGCCGCAGGCGTCAGAGTTCCAACGGTATGCCAAAAAAGCTTATAACGACAACTACTTACGCGAGTAGGAGCTTCGGGCATAACAGAACTCATAGCAGTTGAGGGAGGTTGACATCCGCCATGAAAATATATGGCAACAGAAATCTCAAATGGTAAGAAGACGGTGAAGTTATACAGTTCGGTGAATCGAGGCAAGTCGATGTTCCAGCTTTCGTATTACGAGGGCGGGAAACGGGTTCAGCGTAACTTTGCCGATAAGGCAGAAGCGAAGCGGGTGGCTCGGTCGATAGTGGGTGATCTAACGCAGGATGCGGAGGCAGTTGACAATTTATCGACGCCGGAACTGGAAAGTTACGTGGCGGCTCGGAAAGTTCTGGCTTCGAATTATGCGCTTCATGTGGCGGTGGCTGAGCATGCTCAGGCGGTCGGCAAACTGGGAAAGTCGAGTTTGCAGGAAGCGGTCGAATTCTTTTTGCGGCATCATCGGAGCGAAGTGGGGCGGGTTCCGCTGGCTACCTTATGCGAACAGTTTGTTGCGTCGCGGGCTCAATCGGGCTTTTCAGCCAAGCATGTAGCCACGTGTCGAGCAAAGACCGATCGACTGGTAAAAGCTTTTCCAACTGACGGCCTGAGCGATCTGAGTACGGCGGTTCTTGATCAGTGGTTGGGAGGGGTGACAAAACTGGGAGCGGTCACCAAGAATCACCTAATTAAAACGCTGGTTACCTTGGGGACATGGGCGGAGAAGCGGGGGCACTTGGTCAAGGGATCAAACCCGTTTAACGCGATGATTCGTTACAAGGAACCGACAATGCCCGTCTCGATCTTCAAACCGGAAGAACTGGAAAGCTTGCTCAATCGCGTGCCTTCGGCTGTGGTGCCCTTCCTAGCGCTGGGGGGCGTTTGCCGGATTGCGAGCGGCTGAGCTTCAGCGGTTAGACTGGAGCGAGATCGATTTAGAGCGAGGGTTTGTAACGGTGGATGCGAGTAAGGCCAAGACGCGGCGGCGGCGCTTGGTGCCAATCTCGGACAATCTCAAGCTGTGGCTTTTGCCGCACAAACAAGCATCGGGCCCAGTTTGCCTTCACTTTAACCCGCAAATGGCAGCGCGAAGATGTTGCAAGGGATTCAAGTGGGCGAAGAATGGTTTACGGCATTCGTTCATCTCGTACCGACTGGCCATTCTGCATGATACGGCGCGCGTGGCTTTGGAAGCGGGTAATTCGCCTGACATCATTTTCGGGCATTACCGGGAACTGGTAACTCCGGAAGCGGCTCAGGCTTGGTTCAACATTGTGCCTGCCAAGAAATAGAGACCTGCGGAGGCGGCTTGAAGGATGGGACTTCAGACCGCTCCCTGAAAGCAATCATTGATACCGTTCGTTTCGTTCTATTTTCAGTCAGGATCAAGTTCATCATTCCATTCATGATCGACGGGTGACAAACGGCGATCTCAGATGAGACCGACAAACCGCGCGACCCGGCGACCACCGGGAGCCGAGCACACCCCCGCTTTTTGTTTCCCGAGCCCCGCCTCCTTCTGGCTCGGGAACAAAAGCGGCTGACTAAATCGGCGCAGTTGCGCAGGGGGCGTGACAGGGGCCTTCCGCCGCGTAAGCGGCCCTGGCGCGACCCCTGCCTACGAGCGCGTAAAGCCGACCGATCTGTCCGAGGCTTGGGGAGACAGATCGGTGGGCGGCGCTCGTAAGCTACCACCACGAGATTCGCGAAGCGTATCGAGCTGACTAGATCCGTGTCTCAATGGGGCAAGCTGAGTCGAGATCGTTAGTTCAAAGAGTTCTCATAAGATGCAAGTTAACGAAATCGTGAATTTCTAAGTTAATAATCAACGCCCGTCCTTAAATTTTCCTAGTGGGACGCATTGATGTCTAAAAGTAGCATCTCACACTCCTCAAAGCTCTTGGGTCGAGCCAATTCTTCTACTCTTGGGGAACACCGCACGATCTGCTCGTCATTGTGTAACCGTGCCAACGCGGGCATCGGGTTCTCCGTTGTTACCTGCCACACCGCGGAGGGGAGTCGTTTGTGTTTTTCCGTGGGCTGACCCGCAAGATTTCTCATATTGTAGATCATATTGATATGGTTCGGTTTTAATAGAGGCCCTGACTATTGCTCATGGATCTCCTACACACATCGATCCTCAAAAATCACCTCGGCCAGTCGGTTCAGGACGATTTCGCTGGTAAATGGCTTTTGCAACAGATGATGTGGTTCCAAATCGGTTTCCTCGGGGAGCAAACCCGACATGAGGATCACCTTAATGTCAGGTTTAAGTTTCCTAAGCTTCGCAATTACGGCCAGTCCATTCATCGCAGGCATATCGAAATCTGTCAGGACCAAGTCAATGTCCTCTTGACAGGCCACGAAGTGTTGCAGGGCTTCCTCTGCATTAAGCGTAGCAAAAATGCGGTAGCCAGCCTTTCTTAACACTCGGCTTAGTATGAGGAGTAGTACCGAATTGTCTTCAAGGACAAGAATGGTGGGCTGCAATATTGACCCCGGTTGCCTGCCCGCCCTCTCGTATTTGACTGTCGCTCGGGTGTAGTTCTCCAGAGTCCTCCGCACGGTGAAAGTTGGTTTCGAGTGGATCGGGTAGACAGATAAGCAGTACAACGTATAGTGCTAGAATGCTGTATGTGACTTAACTTCACGTGGCATTTTCACTTGATGGGCCCCTTGCACAATATCTTGCACAAATTGAAAATCCTGAACCCAAATTGCACTCTTTTCGAATGCAGATCGGGCTTCCTCCAAGGCCTCAGCGAATTTTCCCTCCGTCAAGAGAATTGCCAATCGGTATCGAATTTGCTTTCGGGTCTCTCCAGGATCAAGTAGTGCAGTAGAATATTTATTGATACTTTTAGTTAGGACTGTTTGCATAGTCAGCTTTGATAGCCGTCTCCGGAGTTACTTGCTATGGTACGAACGTCTCAAAATCTCTCGATTCTTCCGGCGAGTCGGACCGCAGAGATGGATACTCTACTCATCTCCATGCACGAGGCGGATTCGGCCGAACACTTGGCCCGTGCTGTCTTCGAGCTAGTTGACGTGGTTATCCCGAATCAGTTTCTAATTATGTTGTTCCGCCCACTGGAATTTGAGCTGCCCTGTCGATATAGCCCAGTCAAATACAAGCCAGTAGTCGATGCCTACATGGCGGAGAATCACAAACACGATTTGTGGCTGGCCCGCAGTCCCGTCAATCCCGCGGTGACCGTAGTTCGCCATGGCGATTACACTCCGCTCGAGTTGTTGCATGATTCGCACTATTACCACAACGTTCTCCGCCCGTTGGATTCGGAATTCGGTGCGTCGGTTGTGGCGTGGCGAGAGGAGACCTGGCTGGCGACCCTTACGATCATGCGGAATAAAGCTCAAGGGGAATTTACAGACCCTCAGATGGAGGAGCTAAAAGTCTTTCATCCGCACTTTGCCAGTGTGATAAGACGAATGGCCAAAGATCAGGAGTCTCGCTTGGTGGGGGCAAGTTTGAGTCGTTTCATGGCGAAGTTGCCCAATGCTACAGTGGTGCTGGATTGGGATCTGAAGCCAATTCACTTTAACGCCGCAGCTCTCGAGCTCTGCATGAAGTGGCAAAAGGGTTTGCAAGCTTCAGTACTCAAAAGCGCAAAACAGCTTAGACTGCCCTTAGATATCCGAAAGGTGATTGAACGAATTAGGGATGCTGCGATCAGTTCCCGAGCCACCGATACCGAGAGCCGCACGATACAGGAAATAATCGAGAATCGGATGGAACCTCGCTTCAAGGCGAAAATTGAGTACCTCCCGTCGAGAAGCTTATCTCTTTCCAAAGGCACGTTCCTCATCACCTTCAATGAGGATATTCAGGGTAACGCCTCGTTGAATGCTAAGATGCAGAAGTTAAGCCCTCGGGAGCGCGAGTGCGCCATGCTCGTTGCCGCGGGCATGCAGAACGCCGAGATTGCGAGGCAGCTGGGCAAAAGTCATATCACGGTTCGGAACCAGCTTACATCGATTTACCGAAAGCTCGGCGTTAATTCTAGACATAAGCTAATCGCCGCGCTGGTGCAGCAAAAGCCTTAAACCTGGACCTCGCCGCTGACCACCTTGTCGAGCATTTCGATCAGAGCCATGCCGCGCTTGGGGCCGTAGTGACGGTGGCAAGTCAAATTTATCGCATCGGTGAGATCCGCCAGCGCACCGCGTTGGCCTCCTTGCTCTGAAGACTCGTCGACAACGACAAGTTCAACTCCTAAGTTTTTCCAAAGAGCCGCGTAAAAAACATAATCGAAACGACTTAAGACACTTTTACTGGCCACGACTAACAGGGGTGGTCGCTCTTCGACGATTCGAGCAAGTTTCGGCCTCTGCGACCCAACGCCTGGTGCGCGCTCTTTTACCACGCGAGAAACCGTCCAACCCCGAGCCGTACATAGACGCTTACAAATATCGATCTGTTCTTGAAGTGTATGGGGTTCTTCTCGAGGGTTAACGCGAGCGTAGATGGTAGCTTCACGAGCGGTAACGAGACCTCCGCTCGGTCGGCTGTCGGTGACCATGATTGTGCCGGTTGGCATTTGTTCTGAAGTGACTCCTGCGGGAAGGTGGTCTTTACGATGCCAGCGCCATGCAGTGCGATAACTGATCCCAATTCGAACGGCCCAACGGCCTAAAGTTTCACTATTGGATTGATTAGCGTTTGTATTTCGTCTGTATTTCATGAGTTACGTTTGAGTCATATTTGAGCATAAAAGGATCTATTTGAGCATGGTAAGCAGTCAACTCTAGTGCATGACATTTGGGATACGAGAATCTAAATCCTGACCTTATGTTAAGCGCCAGCATCGAATTTGAAAACGCAAATGCCTTCAAGGGGCCGGGACGCTTTCGATCAGAAGTAGCGAAATGGCTTCTTCCGACCGGCACGATCGAATCGGTCTGCGGTCGTAAACGATGTGTCGCTGGCACGATAGTACCAAGATCGGTTTGCGATGTTCAGTTGATTATGTCCGCAGCCACCCGCGCGGCTGGCACGGTGCAGATTTTCCCTTATTCTAAAGGCCGAAACTGGGGATTTGGCTCAAAGCTTCCTCTAGCAGAGAATGTGTATGCGCTGGACCTTTCCAGGTTGAATCGAATCCGTTCAACAGCTGTAGAAAGGCATTCTGTGGAGCTTGAGGCTGGGGTTACGCAAGGTCAATTGGATGAGTGGCTCGGTGCAAGTGGACACACCCATTTTTTTAACGTTACCGGCGCGGGTTTAGAGGCAAGCGTTATCGGCAATGCCCTGGAACGAGGGATCGGCTACTCCGGCTCGCGTTATCTTGATTTGCTCGATCTTGAAATTGTTCTTCCTTCGGGAGAAGTCGTGAGAACGAGTAAACACGGTTGCCTGGCAGACCTCGGTTATGCGCCGACGCTCGGCCCAGAGGTAGGAGGCCTTTTCGCCCAGTCGAATTTCGGGGTGGTGACTGCGGCGAGGCTCCGCCTATTCAAGCGACCGGAACGAATGGGGGGTGTTCTCTGTCGCATTCATAAAGCAGAACGGTTGCCACAGTTAATCGACGGGATATCGGAGTTGCTTGCAGAGGGAGTTGGCTATGGAGTTCCCCATATCTTTAACCGAGAGCGAATCATCACGTCATTTGCTCCACACATGACCGATGATGAGCGCGCTGGTTTAGAGAAATCAGCGGCTGAATGGACGGCTCTCCTTCCCGTTAAGGGCTCACATTCCCTGTTCAATTCCTCAGCAGAAGTATTGGAGCATCGCCTGGGCGAAATCGGTGAAGTGGAAGTTCTCAGCGACGCGCCTGGAAAAGGAGGAACGCGATTGAGCTCCCTGCTTCAGGGTCGACCAACGGACTTTCCTCTGGCGAGCGTCGCTTACTCGGTATTCGGCACACGCGCCGGGGGGACGGTGGATCTTGATGGATCACCTGCAGGGCTCATTCATATCACTCCAATGGTTCCGTTGGAGGGAACAGCTGTTGTCGACGCCTTGCGCCTCGTTTCGCAGATTCTTAGGGAGCGTGGTTATCGAAATATGCCGCTTTCGCTCAACGCGATCTCTTCCGGCGTAGCAGTACTGGTTATTTCGCTCGGCTTCGATCGCCAGTCGGAGGCCGAAACCATGCTAGCGCAGTCTACAGCGGATAAGCTCACGAATGCCTTCGCTGAAGCGGATATGCTTCCCTACCGACTTTACCTTGGCCAAGGGATGCAGTTACCGAAAATGGAGCGCCCGTGGTCGAAGATCATGGGAAGCCTACAACGGGTTTTTGATCCGGCTGGATGCATGGCTGAGTCCAAGTACTCCGCCCTCTGGAGCACCTAGGAGAAAATCTATGCGATTCTTTAATCATCAGAGAAAAGCCGTTATCACCGCAATGGGGATTGCTGCCCCAGGGGCGCTAGATTGTGAAACCTTTTGGAAAATCGTCCAAAGCGGTGGAACGGGCGTGCAACGAATTCGGCGTATCGACACTTCGGAATCCGGATGCTCGTTCGGTGGAGAAGTTCCCCATTTCGATATTAGTGAGCTTCCGGCGAAGCTAAAGCCGAAGCGCATGGCGAGGCATACCCAACTTCTCCTTTGGGCCGCTCGACAAATCAAGTCTGAGGTGGAAGCACTTTCGGTGAAGCCGTCGATTCGACTCGGCATCGCTACGAGTTGCCTTTCCATGATCAGCGAATCAGGCGTCTCTCGCGCGAAAAAAGGAGCCACGGGAGCTTCTGCCTACATGATTTCCCAATGCCCACCTCACGCCGCTTCTGGGGCTCTGGCGCAATATTTAGAAACGGATGCGGATGTGCTAACGGTATCGACCGCATGCGCTGCAGGAACGGACGCAATAGGCTTGGCGGCAGAAGCGATTATTAATGGAAACTCAGATGCGGTTGTCGCGGGGGGAGCCGACTGCGCGATTGGCATCGCACCGCTCTCTGAGTTCGTCAATTGCGGTCTGAGTTCGATTCGAAACAACGTTCCTGAAAAGGCGGCCAGACCCTTCGATGTTTTTGCCGATAGCGGAGTCTGCTCAGAAGGCGCTGGATTATTTCTCCTTGAAGAAAAAGAGGCCGCCGAGAGACGCGGTGCCACCATTTTAGCGGAAGTGGCCGGTTATGCATCGTGCATTGATCCCGACAAGAATGTACCTGGCAGCGGGTGGCCACTCTGCTTGCGTTCCGCCATGGAGAACGCGGGTTGGAATCCAGGGCAAATCGACTCGGTCTCGGCGTGGGGCCCCGGACATCCTGTTATCGATCGAATCGAAGCCGAATTTCTTCACGATCTATTAGGCGAGTACTCGCGCTATGTGCCAGTTTACTCGATTAAAGGAACTATCGGCAATCCAATGGCCGCTGCTGGTCCACTCATGGCCGCGATCGCCATTTGCTCTATGCGGGATGGTGTCGTTCCACCGACCGCTAACCTAGAAATTCCGCTTCCCGAAGCAGCCTTGGATTTCGTTCGTGGCCGAGCACGCAGATGTCTTCCTCAAAACGTCTTGATGAATGCCCACGGGGTTGGAGGAGCGAACGCTACGCTGCTTTTTAATGCGCCAACGCAATCTCCTTTACGGAGAACCGCTTCGCCGCGGTTTACCGTCCGAAACCACAGACAAGTCTCCCTTATAAATGTATGAACCCTCTCATTCTCGTTACGTATTCGGCCCCCGGACAAAAATTAGCTCTGGATCTCGTGGAGCCACTGGGAAGTTTGGGAAGCGTGATTCTCTCCTCCTACGATAAACTTCACGGAGCTCCGAAACCAAACGTACAGGTTGTCGTCTCAATCGTGACCGACGACCGATCGTGCTCACACGCCCACGATCTCCAGCACAGCATTCCGGACGTTCCCGTCGTCGTTGTCGACCATACTTTCGAATACGAGATTCCTAATAATGGTTTCGCGGATCGAGTTTCGGCTGATATCGGTAGAATTGTTGCTTCCGTTCGGACGTTCGTCGAGGCAAACCACGAAGTAGAATTGAACGCCGTAAGGAAGCCGACTCGCAGTCAGCCCAGAACCAGCTCGTTTGATGTCACACTTGCTCGATTTGGGTCAGGGCCCGAACAGTCTCGCGAGGGAATCTTGATAACGTGCGTCCGTCATTTGACCTGGGAATTAAAAGCAGAGCACGCTGAAGCATTCCTGGTCGATAAGAACGGCTCGTGCAAAAGGGTGTTTGGCGACGAGGTGAGTGATCTCCTGGTTCCCACTTTCCAACGTCGCTTGGCTAAACTAGCGCGTCCTCTCACCCGACATGACCTCACCGCGAAACAAGACCAACCGATTCGCAACTACCTCGAGCAGCGAAAGATTAACCTGATTTGCCCTCTCGTCATGAGTAAGCAACTCATCGGGTGGATGGCCTATGCTGTGGATCACGAGATCATCTCGGACGAGTTCGTGGACGATATCCAAGTCATCGCTCACTTGATATCGCTCGGACTGAACAGTGTTCCAGAATTGCCCGATAACCCATTGGAAACGTGGCAAACCGCATTCTCGGTTATGCGAAAAGGAGCTATGATCTTTGACCGAACCGGTAACCTCATCACGTTTGTAGGTGATATGTCCTTGCTGGGAGCGCCGCCGAAAACGGGTGCGTCGTTTAAACAAATACGGATGGGCCATGTGCGTGAAGTCATCGTCGAGGCCTTAGCCAATCGATTTGCACCAGTAACATGGACCGACCCGGACTCTGGACAAGCACTCACCGCCGAGGCCACAGCTATTCCAGACGGAACAATCGCCATCTCGTTCGGCCCGTCATCGACGCAAAAGTCGGATCACGTCACGCCGATTGAGCAACTCA
Organism: uncultured Verrucomicrobiae bacterium; assembly: GCA_963743595.1. Lineage (GTDB taxonomy): Bacteria > Verrucomicrobiota > Verrucomicrobiia > Methylacidiphilales > UBA1321 > CAVURW01. The sequence goes on along the minus strand of CAVURW010000060.1, from coordinate 12,084 downwards.
TTGAGTCACTACCGCTGCCGGTTCAAATCGAGTCGTCCGGTTCCTCCTCCATAATGCCCGCAGGGAAGGTCACGTCGCAGGATTCTACGGCGATTCGCGAGTGCGCCAGTGCGGCGCTGGCTCGAAACGTGAAATCCCTACGCCTGCGTTATCGTCCCGGTAGCGAACAATCAAAGGCAGTGCTATTTTTCGAGTCGAAGACAGACCTGGCTTCAAACCAGTTTCAGCAAGATGTTAATGCGGCTGTCGTCTTCAGTATCGCCCACGAGTAATTACTTGCCAAAACAGGATGGAATCTATTTATTCCGGGATGGCGAAGAATATTCAGCTTCGAGTTCGCTTGCGCGAAGAGTATCAAACCCAGCTCCTAGCGATTGCTAAGGAAAAGCGCATGAACCTCTCCGAGGTAGTTCGCGAAGCCCTCGACGAATATCTCTCGCCGACTCGGCAGGACTCGAATGCTTTCGTGGTTTCTGTCGACAATCCGACCCATGAACGTGTGGTCGAAATGGCACAAGTTCTCGACAGAACCGAATGTAACGTCGTCGAAGAGTGTGTCTCCAGCATCTTCGACGCCTATAAAAACAATCGGACCCCACTTATCGTTTTGGAACTAAACCTTCGCCGGAAATACTTTCAGGAATTGAGTGAGCAGGGACTAGCGGGTAGATGATCCCTTGGTCACTCTGCCCTACCGGTCCGGCCCAATAAAAAGCCTAATTTTGATTTACCGAGCCTCGTTTCATCCGTCTCCCGTAACTCCCGCCTCGATGCCGCGACCGTTTTACCGTCCAAAGAGCAAGCAGAGGGGTTAGGACCCGTTTTCGCTTCGTTCAAGAGTTGCTTGAGGATTCTGGCTGGTGTTCATCTATCAATTAATAGTTGTTCAAGCGTCATTTCATCAATCCAGGTTTTACGGTCGCAAGCTCGAACGATAGTGCAACGACTCTTGTTCAGTTGCCTTTCTCCAGCTCAGTTTTAATGAGGTTTTGTTCGAGGCATTTGCCTAACGCGGAGCGTTAAGCAAATGTCTGATTGTCGGCAGGCTCAAGACCGAAAACCAAACCCACAGTTTGGGTTTGAGGGCTGCCGAGCAGGTCGACAATTCGTGCTGATCTCGGAAAGCTCACACCAAACAGAAACGGGCCGACTTCAGAAGAGGTGTTGCACAACGGGGTTTCCATCCCTGTTGATGATCGAGATGAGTGACCGTTATTTTGTTATGGCCGGTTTCCTTATGATTGCTAATCTTCACTATGGTTATTGGTTACTGGAAGGACCTGCTTAGCTTAGTAGGCAGCTGGGTCGTTAAACGGGTTTCGGGCTGATCGGGCTCAAGTCGGCACAAGGCCTCCAAGGATGGCCCCCATTTCATTCAGAAATGCCCTTTAATCCCCGTTCCTAGTCCGGTTGGTGTTTCCTCTCCCCCGCTAGTCCGTCGTCCAGACGGTCGTCTCCCAATGGGAAAAAGTATTGCGTCTCGCGAATTTTAAAGAAAACGACATCAAGAAGGCACTGATCGAGGAGCCGCTGAGGTGGCGGTGGGTTTCGGAGAGTCATTCTTTCGCCGCTTAATCCTTGGTGCGTCCAAAGAAAGCCTTTAGCTGACTAAACTTGCTTTCCTCTGTTCCGTCTTTGAGTCGCAAAGTAAACTTGGTTACAGGAATGTGAATCAAGATTTGAGAAGCATCTTCATTGTCTGAGGCATACAATGTAATTGTCAAACGCATTGCCCAGTTCTTAAGAACAGGACGTTCAGGTGCTCTGTCCAACAAATATTGGAAGTGATCTTTTATCCATTCGAGTAACGGATGGAAATTTGAATCTTTAGCTGTCAGTCGATAACTATTGAAGTCAATGGTAAGAGTGGCTGACTTAGCTTGAGAAATCACAGCCACACCATAGGTTGGCCATTCGATTCCAGTGTCTTGGGTACCATCACCGCTAGATTCTGCGAAAAGACTGCATCTGCTTGCAGCGAAGATTAAGAGTATAACTTTTGCAGTTGTAAGTTTCATTTAGGTCATCTCCTTGTTTTTTGGCGCCCTGCGTAAATTATTAAGATTTGGAGAGGCCAATCTCCCATATCCACTGCCTGGAGATGGCCACTTCGGCGATGAAGGATGGACATGATTACCATCAAAAAAGCCGTCGTCTATGTTTAGAAAACAACCCCGTCCACCGCCATTAATTACGAGGGCGGCTGAAAAGTGAACGGGAATCCCGTCTGCTGTAACACCTGCAGGGTCCGTCCATTCGATTAAAATGGCTTTCCAAATTGATGTACTTGGCACCGCAGCTTTAGCGTCATCCACAAAGTCAGCCGCCCAGTCCCAGCAGTAATATCCTCCTATGAGATCGCCACCATTTTCATTATCCTTATAATTTACATACCACGCCCTTATTATAGCATCTGAAATTTTGTCGGCATCTGCTTCGCATTGCCCACGCCTTTCCAATGGAACGCATTTGCAGTCGCAGAGCTTTTTCATCTCGCCAGCAAGGAGCTTAGTAAACTGGGCAACTCCTGAAGCTCTTGTAGGTTTTGTAGGTATTAAGCCGAGAGGATCTCTATTTAAGGTAGGTGCATCGCCACAATATCCATACAAATCTGAGTCACCACTCTCACCGATTGGATCTCTGGAGAGCCATCGTCCAGTATTCGAGTCGTAAATTCGATTCAAAGTTAAATAAAGTCCACTCGTCATGTGATTATAATAGCCTGCATATTGGGGCGTTGGGAGCGTTGTTCCTGACACGACTGTAGTCCTGCCATATACGTCGTATGAAAGCCGGGAGGTAATCGCTCCTATACTACTGATTAATTCTCTGACACTACCCAAATGATCCCTTGTGTAGAAATACGCCGTACCGGACTGTTGTTCGCCTTGGCCGTAGAATCGCTTTTGAACGACGTTGGTGGCATTGCGCTCTTCGGCCATGCAATTGCCCACCCACACGTAGAGCTTGGTGCTGGTGACGGTGCCGGAACTGTTTTTCTCGATGATGGAAATGCGCCGTGAACTGCCGTCGTAGGCGAAGTTACTGGTGGCTCCGCTGGAATACTTGATCGTGATCAACCGGTTCAAGGCGTCCCAGGTGTAGGTGTTGCCAGATTCATCTGTGGTGGTGTTGCCGTTTTTGTCGTAAACGAGAGCTTTAGGAGTTGTTCCACCGCTTGTCACAATTTGGACCTTCTGATTATTGACAGTTCCTGCGCTGTTCTGGGCTTGAACGGTGACGACGTTTGTTCCCTTGGGCACGGGCACATTAGCGGTGAAATTGGTCTGGCTGGTAATCGTTGCCGGAATCGTGTCAATCGTCGTTGAGGTTACGGGGATGCTCGTGGTGCTCGCGGGCAAAAAAGATGCCCCGCTGGATAGCCGCAGTACTATCCTGGCCACCCGTTGGATCAGCCTGAAACGGAGCTGCTGTTACATCCACGGCGCCCAAAGCGGCCAATTTTTGATTACCCAAAGCAGTTAGTGGAATCGCCGCACCTGCCTGTACTTCAAGCAACTCCGGAACAGGAGGCCCGGCTTGCATCGGGCGATTCTGTGTCCATTTGGGATCCCCACAGCAAAGGGAGATGGTAAAAGCAAACGCAAGAAGAACAGTCAACGATCTTGTTTTTAATGATTTCATGTCTGGTTAGTTTTTACTCGTTTGGCTCGTTCTGGTTGTCCGGGTTTCCTCCGGCACCAGGTTTGGGTGGTTTTTCTGGCTTTTGTGGTTTTGCTTTCGTGAACGACATATCGCCATGAAACGCCTGCAATGCCTTAGCTGGGTCTAATTGATTTAGAACGGTTTGCAGTTTAGTCCGTGCGGTCGCCGCCGCCGGATCAACCGCAGTTGCGGGGACTAACAGCTCAGTAAACGGCGCATTGTGCATGTCAAAAAGGTTGTGGTCTTGATCCATTTTCCAAAACATATCGCGGTCGTACCACTGGATACCGAGCATCACGAAGATCCAATCGCGCGGCCAATTCTGAGAAGCGCCGATCATTTGCGGGGAGAAATCTTGCCCATCGATTAGAACGCCAGCGGGCATACTCGCACCGGCAATTTTCCCCAGTGTGGGGTAGAAATCGCAAATATTAATCAGACCCTGCGTGACCGTATTGGCAGGCACATGGCCCGGCCAACTGATCATGCATGGAACCAGCGCACCACATTCCTGCATGGTTGCTTTGTGGCCGGAAAGATTTTTGCCTCCGTCTATCGTGCATCGGGGCCAAAACGGTGCCGCAGTTCCGTTATCACCCACAAAAACCACAATTGTATTATCGCGCAATTTGAGGTGATCGAGCTCGGCCATCAATTTGCCCACCAGCTTATCCATGTAGGCCACGTTGTCCTGGTAGAGCTGAAACTGATCCGTCGTGCCTGGAGCACTATCCGGGGTAGGAAGGGTGGGACCATGGACAAGAGACAGGGCGTAATAAAGATAAAAGGGTTGGTTCTTATGGCGGGTGATGAAATCGACAACGAACTCATGCATTCGATCCGGCAGGTATTCTCCCTGATTTAAGACTACGGGCTTACCGTTTAACGTGTAGGTTTTACCCTCTTTTTGGTAACTCCAATATTTACCGCTCCCCTCAAACCGGAGATATTCGTCAAAGCCCCAGTCGCTTGGTTGAAGGGGTAATTGAGCCCACTTTCCACATTGCGCCGTCACATATCCGGCTGGCTTTATCATGGCAGGCATCATGATCTCCTTTCCGGGCTCCAAGAAATGCCCGGTTTTGTTCGAAGTCATTCCCGTCCGAAATGCGTAGCGTCCGGTCATGACAAGCGCACGCGTGGGGCCACAAAGCGGAGAAGCATAGCAGTGTTCGAAGCGCATTCCGCTCTGAGCCAGCGCATCAATATTGGGAGTTTTAAAATGATCGGCCTTGTAACAGCCCACATCGCCGATACCCAGGTCGTCAGCCAGGATAAAGATGATGTTCGGCTTTTTAGCATCGGCCGCGTTTAGAATACTGGAACTCGCCAGGACAAGTAGAAGGAGGACAATGAGGATCGGTTTCATGGTTACACGATCCAGACGTACGGCGTTTAAAGAAGTTACAGTAAACTGTAACGCATTGTTACAAGAAGTGCTTTGCTATGCGAAAGACTAAAGCGGGTGTTCGAAGATCAAGGCGAGGCCGCTCGCCTGCCGACGCTCAGAGGCCGATCAGCAGCCTTGCGGAGAAAATCAGTAACCTTGTTCGCGTGATCTCTTAATCGAAAACTGCAAGTAAATGGAATAAGCGCCATCACGACATGAATTAAAAAAACAAAAAATGCACATGACGAAAATTGTTACTCTTGAGTGTGAGTAGATTTAGGGTTCCGGAGCCGAAATCGATCAAAAGCGGTGGCGGCGCATCATAGGAAAAGGCGTATTTACCAGGGCGACTCGGGCAGAAGTGTTTTAATTAGGGCATCTTGATATTTCGATTTACGACTCCCAGCAGATCAAAGGTGGGATCGGTGAGATCGGGTGTCGGCGTCGGGCTATCGCGTAATTGCCGAGGATTGTGCGCCCCTCGAGGATTGGGGTCGGAGTATGCGTCTGCGGAGCGGGCGTGGGACTTGGCGACTGTGGTGGCTGAGTGGGCACCGCCTTCGGGGTCGGTGTTCGGGTTGGGACCGCAGTTGGTGTGGGTGTTGGTGTCGGACCGCTCGAGGGAGTTGGTGTCGGTTCCTGGCCACATATGGGTAAGTGATGTTGAGGCTAATCAAGGCGATCCACCTGCCGACAGTTGTCCTCCGGAACTCTTACAGCGAAGAGCTGACCAGTATGGCAAGCTTGACGCATTAATTTTTTTAATTCATGTCGTGATGGCGCTTCTTCCATTTAGTTGCAATTTTCGATTAAGAGACACCCGACCAAGGTTCCTGTTTTCAAGCCATTAAGTCACCGCAAGGTTACAAAGCGACTGTTTCGGATCAGTAGATCGCGGTGATATAGCCGATGGAGCTGCCTAGCGATATTATTCAATTTTTGATTAACCCGAACCTAAGCAAGCTCTCTCCGGTTGCGACAATAATTTCGTCATTTGGCCGTGGCCTCCAATCGAGCAGACGTTGTGCTTTTTCGCTAGTAGCTCGACGAATCTTTCCAATTTGCGGAACCATCGCTTTGACCGCCGGATTCGTAACCGCAAGGAGCCGAAGTATCCAGTCTGGCATTTGAAACTGAGGGCACCTTCGCGCGGATTTTCCCATTCTGGCTCTTAGTACCTTTGACACTTCATACATAGACAAGCACTCGCCAGCGACGGCGATGAACCTTTGTCCCGCCGCTGCGGGGTGGGTCATCGCCCGTATATGAAGATCCGCAAGGTCACGAACATCAACAAGACCGAAGTAAATCCTGGGGCATACTGGCATTCCGCCGCTAAGCATCCGTTGAATCAAAGCTAGGGAAGCGGATAGTTTTGGCCCGAGGACAGGACCAAAAACTCCAACTGGGTTAATCACCGCAAGTTCAAGCGCTTTCTCCTCGCAGAAATCCCAGGCTGCCCGTTCAGCCAACGTCTTCGACTTGATGTAAGGTTGTACATCTTTGCCACTTAAGTCAGTCCAGTTTCCTTCATTAAAGGGACCAACTTGGGGCTTATGTCCATAGCCGACCGCAGCAAAAGACGAGGTCAAGACAACTCGTTTAACTGCCGCGCTTCTGGCTGCTTTTAAAACACGAAAGGTCCCTTCTCTGGCAGGGATGATCAGGTCATTCTCGTGCTTTGGGTTGCCCAGAGGAAAAGGTGAAGCTACGTGCAAAACATAGTCACAGCCTGCTGTAGCAGCCTCCCAACCTGAGTCCCGTTCTAAATCCGCAATGAAAAAGGAAAGGAGATCCGAGGTGACGCCCTCTTTTATGAGCATTTCTGCCACTTCAGCTTTGCGACTTGCGTCCCTGATGGTTGTCCGAACTTGATGGCCAGCGGCAAGAAGTTGAACGATGCAGTGCGAGCCGACAAAGCCGGTACCTCCAGTAACCAAGACCACACTCACAAATCAACCTCACTTTCTAGGTTAGCTCGAATTTGGCACGTTGCTTTCACACATTTGAAAACTTCCTTCATGAACTCGGCGCGAGAAGGGTAACCTTCTTTCCATGTCAGACCGAACTGAAACAGGACATCCGCAATTTCCTCGGGAGAACAAACATTATTTGACTCCTTGAACTCTTCTGAGAGGGAGATTGCTGTGGCCATCTTTTTGCGAAACGCCGTTTTGTACGCGTCGATTTCACGGCCGGCCATTTGATTTCCGACGGGAATGACGTCCAATGAAGTCGGCGCAAAGGTTGCTAGATGGCGTCCAAACCAGGCGTCCATAGCGGCAACCAGGCGTTTAGAGAGGCGTTCATCTGATTTTTCGAGCGCTTGATCAACTAGTCTTAAGCCGTTATTCAGATACATCTTCATCGCCTCTAGGAAAACCTCTTCCTTGCTTGCAAAGTGAAGATAAAGCCCCTGCTTCGATATGTTCGCTGCTCTGGCGACTTCGTCTACAGACGTCTTTCTAAATCCAAAGCGACCAAACAGGGGAATGGCTACCTCCAATATTGAGTCGCGCTTGGACGGGATAATTTCCTGACGAATAGACTGCATAGACGTACTTTACTGTATGGGCGCATGCAGTCAACCACGTTTTTATGGTAAGCTCGCTATTCTCCGCCACGCTTTGGATGGTCTGAAGAAAACATTTGACATTTTCTGTTTGGTATTTGAAAAACTGAACGAACAGTTTACTATTATACCAACAAAGAAAGGTTCATTAAAATGACAACTACCTCCAAGAAACTCGTTTGGTTTATTACCGGTACTTCCCAAGGCTTCGGCTACGAACTCGTTCGCGTTGCTTTACAACGCGGCGATTCTGTCGTGGCCACCTCCCGCAATCCTGACAAGGTCTCAGCCGCTTTCCCAGGCGAATCGGATCGACTCCTTGCCATTTCTCTGGATCTTCACAGCGAAACCGCTGTCACTTCTGGAGTCGAAGCGGCAATTAGGCGTTTTGGTCGCATCGACGTTTTGGTCAACAATGCCGGTCACGGGCTTCTGGGCGCAGTGGAAGAAGCCAGTGACGAAGAAATCCGAGCGGTTTATGAAACGAATGTGTTCGGCTTGTTGCGGGTGACTCGGGCGGTATTACCGCATCTGCGCAAACAGAAAAGCGGCCATATTGTCAATTTGTCCTCCATCGGCGGTCTCGTGGGATTAGCTGGCTGGGGGATTTACAATTCGACTAAGTTTGCTGTGGAAGGTTTGTCCGAGTCGCTGGCTCTGGAGCTTGCACCTCTCGGGATCCGCGTAACCGCCGTCGAGCCAGGGCCGTTCCGTACTGATTTTCTAGGCGGCTCCCTGGCTGGAACCAAACAAAAGTTCGCCGATTATGAAGGAACCGCGGGTAAGACGCGGGCTTATGCAGTAGAGCGTAACGGAGCCCAGCAGGGTGACCCTGTGCTCGCCGCCCATGCCATTGTCACCGCAGTGACAGCTGAAAACCCTCCGCAACATTTACCCCTAGGAGCTTTTGCTTTCGAACGGGCCAACGCCAAGTTCGACGCCATGAAAAAAGAGTTTGCCGATTGGAAAGAAGTGGCATTCTCGACCGACTATAAAAATTGAGCCTGATCTAATAAAGATAAGCCATGCCTCAATTGAACGGAAATCCTATTGAGTCTCCTAAGCCAAAGCAGCGGGGGCGGCAGCGCAGCTTGATATCGCAGTCGGCCATCTTGTCCGCTGTTAATAAGCTACTCGAAAAGAAATCGCTGCGCGAGGTGACTGCCGATGAAATCGCCCGCGTTGCAGATGTGAGCAAGGCGACCATCTACAAATGGTGGCCTAACAAAAACCTCGTTGCTTTGGATGCCTTTCTTTCACGGATGGAAAGCCACGTTGAAGTCCCTAACACCGGTTCGGCCCGGCAGGACTTCACTGAGCAGCTCACCTCGGTGATCCGCTTTTATACCGGGCATGGACGCATCTTTTGTCAGTTCATCGCCGAAGGTCAGAGCGACCCGGCCTTCTTCGCTCAGTTTCGGGATCGGTTCTTGAAATCGCGCCGTGATGCCGTGCGAGTCATGTGGCAGAGAGGCGTCGAACGTGGTGAAATTCGGGGTGAAATCGACGGTGAAGTCGCCCTCGACCTCATCTATGGTCCAATGATTTTTCGCCTTTTGACCGGTCACGCTCCTCTCAGCGATGCCGAGGCCAAAGCCATCGTTGCAGCGGCCTTCGGTGGCCTCCAGAACTGCGAAGGCAACAAACCTTCCTCAAAATAGAAAAATATGTACCGATACCTCGTCCTTACCCACAGAACGCCCAACTTCCAGGCCTCTGTCGTTGACCAACATTACGCTTTTCTCAATCGCCTCCGGGAACAGGGCAAGTTGGAGCTGGCCGGGCCGTTCACCGACAAGTCAGGCGGCGCATATATTCTTCGAGCCGAAAATCTCGGCGAAGCCAAAGCAATAGCATGGAGCGATCCTGTGCACACCACGAATTCATCGCTCGTAACGGTCTACGAGTGGAATGCCATTGAATAGCTCAATATGTTCGACGCTAGCGCCGCCCCCCCAATCTCAGGCCTCACCCAATCAGGAAGCGACAAAAGAGGTGCAAGCAACGGTTCAACAATCCGTTCCGCCACCGCTCCCTCAACAACGGCGCTCGGCCCTGGACGAGATCGACAGTCCGGAAAACAAGGAAAACAAGGAAAACAAGGAAAACAAGGAACCCAAATCGAAGACCAAACGTAAGAGTGACCGCGAAATGGAGGCTGGGTCATAACAAAAACGAGAGCAAGTCTTGGAAAAGATAAGAGGAGGCTTTAATGGCCTCCCCTTCTTTTTCATTTTCAGAGAGGATCAATTTCAGTTTTCAACGTCTGCCTTAAATGGCTTTCCATAAATTCGGTAGTCCGGGAAATGCTGTACATACGTATAACTTAGAGTCGTTCGAAAATGAACCTCTTTAATTCCCCGCGTTGCATAACAGGTCTCCAGGGACGCATAGCAGTCAGTTGCCAAAATGTACCGAAATCTAGACTGCTATGCGTCCCTGGAGGACTGCTATGCAAACTCGAAGCTCTGACAGGGCACATCTAGACTTAATAATTAGCTGGACCTAAGTATATCGAAAAATCCGCGCCGATTACTGAGCTTATTGACAGCCATTTAAGCGGACGTTGAAACTGTTTTCACAGCTTGTGAGTAAAAGTGGATTGAGTGGAAGACGAATCTGAAGATCGAATTCAAGGATTTTGGAAATCTGCAACTTCGAGCCTGTCTTGTTCAGAACGCTGACCCACGGAGGGAGATTACGAACAGCCCTAAGCTGCCACGTCCTTTTCAGATGGTTCGATGAAAAAGAAAGGGGAGGCCATCACCTCAAAGACCTTATTTCTTGGGAAGAGAGATTTGGCAATCGGGGTGAGCCTGAATATTCAAATCTAAAACTCCAGCGTCTTGTCCTTCTGCTTCAGCTTGTTTTTTTCGGATTTGATCTTAGGCGGTTCCAGTTCGATTTGATCGAGGACACTCATTCGAGGTTTTGGAGCAGGAATGTCAGCTTTTCTCTCGAAATTAGGAACTGCGGGAGGAATCGAAACCGAGGGAATGGCTGGTGCGTTGATTTGGCGGGATGCTTTCAGTTCGAACTGAGCCAGGATGCTGCGCTTTCTGGCGAGTATGTCTTCGGTGCTCTGTTGAGGACTGACGTGGGGTTGCTCTGTGAACGGCACAGGTGGTACTTCGTACTTGAAGTCGTCACCTCGAACCAGCTCCAGGGCCGAAAGACGATTACCCGACCGGGCAGCGGCTCGCTCCAAGGCAACCGCATCTTCAGTGAACAATTTAAATTCCTGCTGATGGCGGGTCGCTACCATGTACATCGCTTGACAGGTGGCCAAAGCCTGCGCTGAAAAGATACCAAACCCGGTCCGCGGTCATGCCTTGAGCCGGTACAGAGGTTGATACGTAGCCCTGCGCAATCCGGCCATCGGTTTCTGAAAGCTTCATGCCGCTCTCGAAAACCAACGTTCCATCGGTCAATCTTTCTACGAGCTTTTGAATGGAACCGCGCTCAAAGATTCGCTTTTTGTGATACCTGCCGCTGAAGCTCTCAACGACAACCTTTTCTTGTAGCCGGACCAAGTCCCCAATAGCCACGGGAAGGGATCGCAATTTGTAGACCTGATAGCGACTCATCTGTTCCTTGGAAACATCAATGGATTTCGCAAAGCGGCCCTGGACGTCAGCCAATTTTAGTATGCCCTCTTCTATACTGATGACGCGAAGTTTACCGCCCCCTTTCAAATCAGACTGCCCTGCCTGATTGCGAACCTTGAGGGTCATCCCCACCCGGTAACAGCTGGGAGCATCTTGAAAGAATTGCGCACCATCGGAAAGCGTGGCCCCATCATCGAGAGCCCGCTGGCTGCAAACCTGATAATCATTTTCGCCGATTTGACCCGCTTCCCCGCGACAGCGCCGGATCGACTCGGCAATTAAATCTCCCTCACGATGGGTCGACGAGACGACCAATACACGGTCGCCGTTAGCAAGAGCTTGCGTATATTCATGAGCCAGTCGCCCGACGCAATGTTCTTCCTTGCTTTCCAACAGCCCGCCTCGTGTTCGGATTTCCTTGCCTTCGATGAGGACACCCGCTTCTTTCATTTTGGCTAAAGCATCCGATACCCTCTTTTGCGACCAAGCAAGCGCGATTTCCTTGTCGGCTTCGTGCAACTGACGGCGATTGACCGACAATCGCTCCATTTCGAGTCCCAAGCCCAATTCCTGACGTAGCAACCGAACCCCGTCCACAGCTCCGACAGCATGTTGCTGCGCTAAATCGCCTTGAAGGATGACTTTACACTCTAACCGCTGCGCTAATTTCAGGACCTTGACCAGACTGTCTCCGTCCAAAAGTGGAGCTTCATCGATTACCAGAACTTGACCTTTTACCTTCTCCTGTAACCGCTCGTTCAACAAAAGATGGCTCACCGTTTGGGCCTCTTCAAAATCGGCTCTGAGGTTCACGCGGGAGGCCGTTCCCGTCGGAGCAAAGGCCAACC